>NZ_JBEPMD010000009.1:0-123981 GCF_040545555.1 Curtobacterium oceanosedimentum | reverse complement strand
GTGTGACGCGCCCGCGGGGTTCGTGGGTCTGCTGCACCCCGGGGGGGGGGGGGGGGGGGGGGGTTGGGGGGGGGCGCGGGGGGGGGGGGGGGGGGGGGCCCCGCCCCCCCCCCGCCGGGGGGGGGGGGGGGGGGGGGCCCCGCGCCCCCCCCGCCTCCCGTTCGCTGCTCTTCAGCTCAGGCGCGCACGCCCTCAGCCAGGACGGCGGCAGCCGGGTCGAAGTCCTCCGGCAGCGGCTCCGGCTTCGTGATCCGCGAGGTGATCTCGACGGCCTGGCCGGAATCGGCGGCGTCGCGGATGCCGAGCATGACGTCGAGCGCGTGGGACGCGACGGCACCGGAGGCACGCTCCGGGCGGCCCTCGGCGATCGAACGCGCCATCTCGACGACACCCGTGCCACGACCCCAGGTCGAGCCCTTGTGCTCGAGGGTCGTCGGCTCGTCCTTGCCGAGCGTCCACAGCGTGCTGTCACCGTCGAAGACGTTCGGGTCCGGCAGCACGATCGTGCCCTCGGAGCCGTTGATCTCGACGAAGCCGTTGCGGGGCAGGGCGTGCTGGAACGACAGCGTCGTCTGCGCGGACTGGCCGTCGGCGAACGAGATGAGCGCGGCGTGGTGCGTCGGCACCTCGACGGCGAACTCGGTGCCGGCACGGGGGCCCGAGCCGATCACGCGGGTCTCGCGCGACTTCGACGACACGGCCTGCACGCGCGAGGCCGAGCCGAACGCGTGGAGGAGGGTCGTCACGTAGTACGGGCCGATGTCGAACAGTGGACCGGCGCCCTCGGCGTAGAGGAACTCGGGGTCCGGGTGCCACTGGTCCGGGCCGGGCACGTGGAACATCGTCGTCGCGGTGAGCGGCGTGCCGATGTCACCGCGGGCGATGGCACGGATCGCGGTCTGGATCCCGGCGCCGAGCACGGTGTCCGGGGCGGTCGCGTACCGGACGCCGGCGGCCGACGCGGCGGCGAGGAGCGCCTGGGCGTCCTCGGCCGTGGTGGCGACCGGCTTCTCGCTCCAGGTGTGCTTGCCGGCGGCGATGATCTGCTGGCCGACCTTCGCGTGCTCGGCCGGGATCGTGATGTTGACGACGATCGAGATGTCGTCGCGGGCGAGGAGCTCCTCGACCGTGCCCGACGACGGCACACCGTACTTCTCGGCCTGTGCGGCCGCGCGCTCGAGGATGAGGTCGGCGACCATCAGGACCTCGACGTCGGCGAACTGCGTCAGGTTGGTCAGGTACTGGTCCGAGATGTTGCCGGCACCGATGATGCCGACTCCGACGCGGCTCACTTGTCGTTGTCCTTCAGCCAGGCGAGCGACTCGGTGATGCCCTGGAAGACGTCACCCGAGTACGCGTCGAACTCGACGACGCGGATGGCCTGCGGTGCGGCGGCGAGGATGCCCTGCACGTCGACGTCGCCCTGGCCGGCCGGGGTCTGGTTCTCGAAGGCGCGCTGCAGTGCCTCGGGCACGACGAGGGCGCTCTCGGACGAGGGCAGCGCGGTGAGGATGTCACCGTCGACCTTGCCGTCCTTGACGTGGATCGCGACGACGCGGTCGCCGAGCGACTTGAGGACGGCCGGTGCGTCGGCGCCGCCGACGGTGGCCCAGAAGGTGTCGACCTCGAGGACGGTCTCCGGCGAGAGCTGCGACACGAAGAGCTCGTAGACGGTCTTGCCGTCGACCTTGTTCGTGAACTCCCACTGGTGGTTGTGGTACCCGAACTTGAGCCCGCGCGCGGTGGCCTCGGCGGTGAGCTCGTTGACGCGCTCGGCGATCTTCGCGACGTCGTCGGCGGTCTGCCAGCGGTCGGTCGGGATGAAGGGGTCGATGACGGTCTGGATGCCGAGGCGCTCGGCGGCGTCCCAGATCGGGGCGGTGTCCTCGGCGTCGATCACGGCGACGTGACCGGACGGAGCCCGCAGCCCGGTGGCGGCGAAGGCCTTCTCGAGGTCGGCAGCGCGCTCGACGAACGCGTACGGCTCGACGTTCTCGTAGCCGATCTCGCGCACCCGGGCGATGGCCTTGTCGAGGTCTTCGGCGATGGCGTCGCGCAGCGAGTACAGCTGCACAGAGGTGGTGGGCATGGCAGAGGGCTCCTTCGGTCCTGTCAGGTTGTCGGGGCCCGTCGAGGATCGATGCTCCCCGGCGAGATCGAGACCGACGCTACCCCAAAAACCACCCGCTGTGTAGTTTTTGTCGCGCGTCGGTGCCGCGCCGTCTCGATGCGCCGCTTCTGCGAACCTGAACGACACGTGTCGCTCGCGGCCCGAGCGATGTATGCTCGCCGACGGAAAACCTTGCAACACAAGGTTTCCGATCGACTCAAGGAGGCGTCATGAGCACACCCGAACCCGGCAGCCCCGCACTGCTGAACCCGGAAGAGGGCATCACCCAGCCCGTCAGCACCGTCAAGGTGGGGATCGGCTACCAGGTCGCACTGTTCCTCGGACAGTTCGGTCTGTTCGTGGCGCTCATGGCCCCGGTCTACGTCAGCATGCAGATCAAGGCGCAGGCCCTGGTCGGCGACGACGCGGCGAACGTCATCGGCTCCGTGCTGCCGATCGGTGCGTTCGGCGCGCTCATCATGAACCCGCTGGCCGGTGCGCTGTCCGACCGGACCCGCACGCGCTGGGGTCGCCGTCGCCCGTGGCTGCTCGGCGGCGTGGTGGTCTTCGCGATCGCGCTCGCCTGGATCGCCTACGCGCCCGACGTCCTCAACCTGACGCTCGGCTGGCTGCTCGCGCAGCTCGCCGCGAACGCCACGCTCGCCACCCTGCTCGCGAGCTTCGCCGACAACGTCCCGCAGCTCCAGCGCGGCCGGGCGTCGAGCATCATCGCGCTCGCGCAGAACATCGCCGTGCTCGCCGGCACGTACCTGTCGGTGTTCTTCGTCGCGAACCTGCCGGTCCTGTTCATCGCCCCGGGCATCCTGGCGATCGTGCTGGTCGTCGTGTACGCCCTGGTCGCCCGTGACGACCTGCCGACCTACAAGCTCAAGCCGTTCACCTGGATCAACCTCATCTCGTCGTTCTGGACGAACCCGATCAAGAACCCCGACTTCGCGTTCGCGTGGTGGTCGCGCTTCCTGATCATCCTCGCGACGTTCATGTTCACGACGTACCGCCTGCTCTACATGCAGGAGCACCTCGGGATCGACAACCTGAAGGACGCCACCGCGGCCGTCGCGTTCGGCGTGCTCCTCTACACGCTCGCGCTGCTCGTCAGCGCCGCGGTCTCCGGGTGGGCGTCGGACAGGATCGGCCGCCGCAAGGTCTTCGTCGGTGGCTCGACCGCGCTGTTCGCGGTCGGCCTGGTGATCCTCGCCCACGCCGACACCGTGACCGGCTTCTACGTCGCCGAGGTCGTGATGGGCTTCGCCTACGGCATCTACTCGGCCATCGACACCGCGCTCGTCGTGGACGTGCTGCCGAACGCCGACCGCCCGGGCAAGGACCTCGGTGTGATCAACATCGCGAACGCGCTGCCGCAGTCGCTCGCACCCGCCATCTCGCTCTTCTTCCTGAAGATCGGCAGCAGTCACCCCGACAACTACGAGCTCATGTGCTGGGCCGCGGGGATCGTCGCCCTGCTGGGCGCCCTGGTGGTCATCCCGATCAAGCGGGTCCGCTGACGCCCGTCGCTGGTCGCCACCACTGACGGACGGGAGGCGCGGTGCCAGCTGGCATCGCGCCTCCCGTCCGTCTGGCGGCCGCGTCGCTAGCGTGGGTCGGTGCCAACCACCGACACCCGTTCCTTCGACTCCCCGGCCGGCACGATCGAGGCGGTCGTCGACGGCGAGGTGACCCGCGCCCTCGGGATCCCGTACGCGCAGGCCGACCGCTTCGCACCGCCGGCGCCGCAGCCGCCGTTCCCCGAGCCGTTCCGCGCCGACACCCCGGCGCCCGTCCCGCCGCAGCCGAGCGCGACCTCCGTCGACCAGCTCCTGCCGTCGATGGACCACCTGCGGGTCGACGAGCACTGCCAGCGCCTCAGCATCACGGTGCCCTCGGACGTCCGACCCGACGAGCGCCTGCCGGTGATGGTGTGGGTGCACGGGGGGTCCTACGTGCTCGGCGGCGGTGACCTGCCGATCCACGACGCGCACGACCTGGTGACCGAGCAGCGCGTGGTCGTCGTCACGGTGACGTACCGACTCGGCGTGCTCGGGTTCCTCGGCGACGGCGGGACGGTGCCGGCGAACCTCGGCCTGCTCGACCTGGTCGAGGCGTTCCGGTGGGTGCAGCGGAACATCGCGGCGTTCGGCGGCGACCCCGACGCGGTGACGGCGTTCGGGCAGTCCGCAGGAGCCGACGCGATCGCGCACCTCATGATCAGCGAGGGTGCGCGCGGGCTGTTCCGTCGGGCGATCGTGCAGAGCGCACCGCTCGGACTCTCACGGGGTCGGGCGCGGATGAACCGGGCGATGGTCCGGGCGGTCGGATCGGTCGCGGCGGACGACTCGCTTGACGAAGTCCTCGAGCGGCAGGCCCGCGCGACGGCGGCCGGCGGTCGGTACGGCCTGGCCGGCGGGATGCCGTTCGGCACGCAGTACGGGTTCGCGCCGCTGCCCGCCGAACGTGACACCGACCGGGCCTGGCGCTCCGTCGCCCCCGACGTCGACGTGCTCATCGGGTCCGGCTCCGACGAGGCGGGCATGTACGTGCCGCTCGTCCCCGGGCTCCGGACGGCGGCGCGGTCCCGACCGCTGCGGTCGCTGCTGCGGTGGCTGCTCGTCCGGCCGCTGTCCGAGGTGATCTACGGTCGCGATGCACGACGCTTCGCCGCTCGGCACCGGGAGGCCGGTGGTCGGGCGACGGTGTACCGGCTGCTGCGGCACCCGTCGGTCGCGCCGGTCGGTGCGGTGCACATGAGCGACCTGCCGCTGCTGCTCGGCGGACGGACGGCGTGGGTCGGCAGCCGGTTCGTTCCGGAGCGGGACTGGCCGGAGGCCGACCGGCGCGGACGGGCACTGCGGGCGATCTGGGCGGAGTTCGCGCGGACCGGACGGGTGACCACGGCGGACGACGAGACGCTGGTGTTCGACCGGGGGTGACCCACCGGGCCCGCGCAGGCTGCACGGCGAGGGGCCGGGGCACTCGGCCCCGACCCCCGCGACGGTGTGCTGCGGTGTCGCGGCGCTCAGCCGCGACGCGTCGCCCCGATCGCCCAGACCCGGGGCGGTTCGACCCCGTTGACGGCGTGGTCGCCGACGATCCGGGCCTTGAACACCCACGGGTTGTGGCTCCCCGCGGTGCGGGCGTTCCGCCAGTGCCGGTCGAGGTTCTTCGTCGTGCTCACACCCGAGGCCGCGAGGGCGTCGAACAGGTGTGACGTCGCCGTGGTCGCGAGGGACGTGAGCGCGACCTGCGCCTGTGCGGTCGCGAGCTCGGCGCGGTCGTTGCGTCGCTCGTCCTCGGCCTCGTCGAGGGCAGCACCCTCGTACGCGGCCTGCAGCGCCTCGGCCGCCCGGTCGACGATCGCGGTCGCCGCGAAACCGGCCGCGGACACCTCGCCGACGACCTGCAGGATCTGCGGGTCCGCGGCGAAGCTGTCGGCGTTGCCGTGCGAGAACACCCGGTTGCGGTTCCGGACCTGCAGCGCGATCTCCCGCTCGGCGGCCAGGACGGAGCCGGCGAGCACGGTGAGGAGCACCGCCTGGTAGAACGCGGTCTGGTACTTGAACCGGTCGTCGAACAGCACGACCGCGTCGGCCTGCACGACGGCGTCGGTGAACGTGCTCGTCCCCGAGCCCGTGGTCCGCTGGCCGAAGCCGTCCCAGTCGTCCGAGTGGCCGACCCCCGGCTGGTGTGCGTCGACGATCGCGATGACCCGGTCGCCGGTGTCGGTGCGCTCGGCGTACGTGTCGATCCAGTCCGCGAAGATGCTGCCCGTCGAGTAGTACTTCTGCCCGCTGATGCGGAAGGTGCCGTCGTCCTGCGGCGTGACCTTCGTGACGACGTCGCCGATCTGCACGGCCCCGACCTCGGTCCAGGAGTTGCCGGCGATCTCGCCCCGACCGAAGCGTTCGAGCCAGGCATCGCGTTCGCCGGAGCGCCCGACGAGACGGTCCTCGACGAGGGCGAAGTGCCCGCGCAGGGCCTGCGGGATGTTGCTGTCCGCGGCCGCGAGCTCGGTGAGCAGGCGGAAGAGCTGCGGGAGGGTCGCGCCCGCGCCACCGAACGCGACGGGGACGCGGACCGCGCCGAACCCGGCGGCTGCGAGTTCGCGGATCTCGTCGAAGGGGAGCCGGTGGTCCTGCTCCCGCTCGGAGGCGCCGGCGGCGATGCGGTCGAAGATCGGCCGGAAGCGGCCGGCCAGGGTCTCGTAGTCGACCGGTGCGGTGGTCTGGGCGGTGCCGAGCTGGTCGGCCGTGGTGTCGGTCATGGTGTCGTGCCTTCCGGGTTGCGTGTGCGGGTGCTGTTCAGGCGGTGGCCGTCGGCGTGACGACCGGGGGCTGGGCGGCGGTCGACGGTGCTCGCCGACCCCCGCGTCGGGAGAGCACGGCCGCGCCGACGAAGACGACGACCGCGACCAGGGCGGCGCCGACCGTCCACCCGGCCCCGACCGGCCACCGACCGGAGAGCCCGAGGAGCGCCGGCACGGTCGTGGTGGTCTGGCTGGCGAGGACGAGGGCCCACGCGGTGTACCGGCCGAGATCACGACCCAGGGCGAGCAGGAGGAAGAAGAGCGTCCAGAGCCCGGCCCAGGTCGCCCACAGCACGGCGAGGACCGGGTCGACGGTGACGTTCGTGACCGCGAAGACGACGGCGATCGCGGCGACGAGGCCGCAGAACCAGCCGAGTCCCGTCGAGCCGAGCCCCGCGAGCGTGTCGATCCCCACGTACAGGTAGGTGAGGCCGAAGAGGAACGTCCCCGCGATCGAGAGCAGGACGGGCAGCGACCCGTCGGCCGTGACGGCGACGGCCGTGCACAGCACGAGCTGCAACCCGCCGATCAGGACGTTGAACACACCGCTGTCACGGCCGGGGACCCGACCGAGCAGGGTGAGCCCGTTGATGAGCAGTGCCGCTCCGGAGAGCACCAAGCAGATGTACGCCATGCCGACGACCGTGGCAGCGAGGCGACGGCCGCGGAAGGGTTGTGTCGGACTGTGTCCGACGGTGACGATCCGTGACGCCGAGCGCTCACCCCTCTGCCGACGTCGCTCGCCCCCGGACGGGAGGTCGCGCGGACACCGCTCGGTGGGCAGGATCGACCACATGCCCGACGCCGACCTCCGCGCCCGCATCGTCGCCGGTGCCGCCGATGCCTTCCGTGACGGCGACTTCCACGCGGTCGGACCGGACGACGTCGCACGTGCCGCGGACGTCCCCGTCGCCGAGGTGCACCGCGTGTTCCCGTCGTGGGAGCTGCTCGTCGTGGCCGTCGTCGACCGCTGGGCCAAGGCCGGCCGCGACGCACTCCGCGGGGTCGCCGAGCAGGACGGGGCCGTCGCCTACCTCCGGGCACGGCTCGACCGCGGTCACCAGCACCCCGCGATCGTCCGGGTCCGCATCGCGCTGCTGAGCGCCACCTCGACCCCGGGCCACCCGGCCTCGGGATGGTTCCGGCAGCAGTACACGATGCTGTTCGAGGACGTGACGCTCGCGCTCGTGCGTGACGTCATCGCTGGCCGTGAGCCGCGGGGTGTCTCACCGCGGCACGCGGCCGAGCAGCTCGTCGCGCTCTTCGAGGGGCTCCAGCTGCAGGCGATGCTCCGCGACGACGCCGACCTGCTCGCCGGGTGGGACCGGGCGGTCGCCCGCATGCGGGCCGGATGGGCCGCGGCCGCCGTCAGCGCCTGAGGCGCCGACCCCGCGGTGCCGGCCCGGGCGTCAGTCCGAGAAGTCCCGGAGCAGGTGCGGCGGTGTCGCGCGCACGACGGCGTCCACCATGCGCCGACCTCGCCACCACTCATCCGCACGGAGGTGCAGGGTGTTGCCCGAGCCGTCGACGACCGTCACGCCCGAGTCCCCACGCCTGCCCACGACCGCGGCCCCGGCGAGGTCGATCATGCGTGAGGGCAGTCCCCGGACCCGCACCGTGATCCGGGTGCCGTCGATCTCGAGGTGCGCGTCGGCGAGGCCCGGGAGGAGGGCGGTCCGGTGGACGCTCCGACCCGCACCCGGGCGCGGGGGGAACCACACACGCTCGCGGGTCGGTACTCCCGACAGCGCGTCGACGTGCGTCAGGCCGAGTCGTCCGGCAAGGGCGGCGAAGTCCACGTCGGCGTCCTGGTCGACGCAGAGCACCAGGGTCCCGAGCCCGTCGAGCACCGCGCCACGGAGCTCGTCGAGCTCCTGCTGGGTGACCGGGCCGTCCGCGGACGGGGGAACGGGCAGACCGCGGAGACGCGTGAGCGCCTCGGTCGAGACCCTGACGTCCGCGCGGATCGCATCATCGGCCGCGTTGACCGCACGGGCTGCGTCGACGCGGGCTGTCGTGGGGGTACCCGGCCCGTTCGCTGCCAGGCGTCGGAGGGTCTCGACGACGATCGTCGCCGCTGCCTCGACGTCGGCTTCGTCGGCGTCCGCGGTGACGACGACCACGGTGCGCTCGCCGTCCAGTGCGACCGAGTGGGAGTCGATCGCGTAGGCGAGAGCTGCCTCCAGACGGAGCGCGTCGAACACCTCGTGCTCGAGGACGGCCTCAAGCAGGGGTGCGACGTGCGCGGGGACGACGAGCGACGCTGCGAGGCCGCCGAGCGGAGACTCGACGAGGGCGGCGTTCCGCATCGGCCCCGTCCACACCGGCAGGGGTGCGGCGGACGGTCCGGGCAGCAGCGCGAGGTCGACGGTCGCGGGCGGGATCGTCCCTCCGGTGAGCGTCACGACCGCGTTGCCGGCGACGAGGTGCTGCTCGACCCAGTGCCGGACCTCGTCCGGCGTGACCCCCGCGACGGGAGCAGCACCGGCACCGGACCGACCGGGCCCGGCGGGACCGAAGCGCGCAGTGTGCACCGACGGGACCATCTCGTCGTAGCGCATCGGGTCCTCGCGCGCGATGACCCGGCGCTCGCGCGCGACGGTCTCCTCCGAGGACTCGAGTACGGTCCGGACGGCACCAGCGATGTGGCGCACGTGGTCCAGTGCCTCCTCCGTGCTGGTCGCCACGAACTCGAAGACGGTGATCCGGTCCTGGGTGACGGCGTTGTGCGGCGCAGCGATCGGGAGCGCGGCACGGACGACCAGGTGCTCCACGAGGTGCGCGACACCGGCGACCGTCACGGGTTCGTCACAGGTGCCGGCACCGAAGACGAGGCGCGCCACCACCGGTCCGGCGGCCGGCGCGTGGACGATCGGGACGGGGTGGTTCTGCTCGGGCACACGCCATGCTGGCACGGCCCCGGCGGCACCCAGGCTCCCCAGTCCGGGGGAGCGATCAGGCAGCCGCGCCGGTACCGGGACCACGTCGCCGCGTCTGCGGCCCGACGCGGTGACGCACCGCGAGGAGGACGACGGCTCCGATCACGAGTCCGACGGCGACGAAGACGGGCACCCGGAACGACAGGGCGACGACGACGCCCCCGATGCCACCACCCTGCAGCATGACCTTCCCCGCCTGGGCCACCGTCGCCAGGACCACGAGCGCGGCGATCACGACGACCACCACCTGTTCTGCACGGCCCGGCACCGCCGACGGGATCGGCGCCGTCCGTCGCCACCACACCGCGGCGACGACGAGCAGTGCCAGCAGTCCGAGCACGCTCGAGACGTCCTGCAGGAAGAAGGGCAGCGGGTAGCCGCCGACGGTGGTGTCGCGGAGCGCCGGCCAGGCCAGGACCACGAAGCCGTGCGGGTGCGTGAAGCCGTCCCACACGACGTGCGTCACGCTGCCGAGCACGCACCCGACGACGACGAGCAGCGCGTCCCGCGCGGTGAGGACGGGTCGACGATCCCATCCGGACGGCAGCCGTCGTCGCAGTCCGGGGACGACCGGAGCCCAGGCCGGCCGCACGAGGAACCACCACGCGGCGAGCACGACCAGGGAGACGGCGAGGTCGATCGTCGGGATGCCCCACCAGGAGTGGGCGTCCTCGTAGCGTGGCAGGAACGGTGCGAAGAGCACTGCGTCGGGTGCCATCGACCCGACCGCGACGGCGGCGACCGGCAGGAGGGTCCGGCGGGCGGCGAGGGCCACGACCGCGTGGCTGACGGTGAAGGGCACGGTCACGTCCTCGTCATCGGGTCAGGTGCGTGCGGTGCATGAACCACTCGACACCCTCGGCCAGGGCGACGCCGGCGGTGTGCCAGTCGTGCCCACCGTCCTCGACGATCCGTTCGGTCACCTGCATGCCCGCGGCGCGTGCGGCGGCCACCACCTTCGGGACCACCGGTCCGTACCGGCTGTCGTCGGCGCCGGCGGCCACGAAGGCGGCGGAGTCGCGGTACGGCGCCTCTTCGGCGAGCACCCGGAGCGGCTGGGCGGCCTCGTACGCTGCGCGGTCGCCGTGGAAACCCCTCGAGATGGTGTCATCGCGGTCCTGCAGCACCGGTCCGATCTGCCCGGAGACGTCGATCCACGACCCGAAGCGCTCGGGGTGACCGGCGCCGAGCTGCAGGGCGCAGGTACCGCCCTGCGAGAAGCCGGCGATCGCCCAGTCCTCGGCGCGGGCGGCGGCGTGCAGGTGCTCGTGCACCCAGGTCGGGACGTCGCTCGTCAGGTAGGTGGCGCTGTTCCCGAGCGGACCGTCGACGCACATCGGGTTGTTCGAGGCGCGGGCGAGCTGGTCGGGCATCACGACGATCGGCGCGAGCCCGTGGTTCCGCTGCGCGATCGCGTCGAGCCGGGTCGCCATCCGACCGGCCTCGATGATGTTCGCCGGGGCCGCTCCGGGGCCCTGCCCGGACAGCATCACGACCACGGGCAGCTCGGGGGCGTGCTTGACGAGTGCGGCCGGCGGCAGCCAGACGATGGCCGGTCGGGCGTGGAAGTGCGAGACCGCACCGGGGATCCGCACCGACCCGTAGCGGCCGTGGGACGGCATGTCGTGCGGCGGTCGCCAGCTCGCGGCGTCGACCGGGGACGACCCCGGGTCCGGGTCGTCCGGCAGGCGCAGGGGTGGCACGTGGGACTGCCCCAGCGCGTCGGCGATCGTGGGGAAGAGCCCGGCGTCCCGGTTCACCGCGAGCCCGCCGGACAGCAGGGCGAGGGGCACCAGCAGCGCGGCGACCACTCTGGTCGTCCATCTGCCCCGGCGCGCTCGTCCGCCGCCGCGCACCAGTCCGACGACGGCGACGCCGAGCAGGGCGCAGACCACGCCCGTCCAGACCCGGTCGACCCAGGTCGGCGGGACCCCGAGCACGTCGAGGACGTCGCCGAGGAACCAGGACAGCACAGCACCGACCAGTGCACCCACCACGATCGCGATCGCCGCCCAGCGCCAGGACCGGCGGACGGCGGTGAGCACGAGGACGGCGGCGAGCAAGGTCAGGGCGTAGAGGGGCAGCAGCACGTGGGCGGACAGGAGCGGCAGGGTGGTCACGGGCGGGTCCGGCGGTCGGGACGCTCTCGGGCATCCGACGGGAGACGGGACAGGAGCGGCGTGGTCCAGTGACCGTAGCGAGCCGAGGTGTCCGAACCGGGGCCGGAGGGGCCTTCCCCGGTGCTCTCCCGGCTGATCCTGAGCGATCCTGCACGCGGAGTGGTCGGTCGACGGGGCGGGTCTGTCCGACCGGCCAGCTCCGGGTGGTCCGTCGGCCGTGCGGAGGGCCGCACCGACCCCGCACCGGACGGTCGTCGGCGGCGCGTCTGGGTGTGCGCTCCGGACGATCCTGGCAAGGTCGGCGGATGAAGTACACGGACTACGACACCCGGCTCGCCGCCTACGGCGTGGTCACCGAGGGCGACCGTGTGCTCCTGGCCCGACTGCGGATCCCGGAGGCCGGCACGTGGACGCTGCCGGGCGGTGGCGTCGAGTTCGACGAGACCGTCGAGCAGGCCGTCGTCCGCGAGGTCCTCGAGGAGACCGGGTACGAGGCGACGTGCGGTCCGCTCCTCGGCATCCGGCACCACATCGTGCCGAAGGAACGCCGGATGCACGACACCGGGCGACCGATGAAGGCCGTGCAGGTGGCGTTCCGTGTGACCGTCACCGGCGGTGAGCTCCGCAACGAGGCCGACGGTTCGACCGACGAGGCCGCGTGGGTGCCGATCGCCGAGCTGCCCCACCGCCGGCACGGGTTGCTCGTGCCGATCGCCCTCGAGTGGGCACGACGACCGTGAGCGGCGAGGCCACCGACCTGTCCGCCCGGCTCTGGGAAGAGCGAGCCCTGCTCGGCGACCTGGTCACCGCTGCGGCCGAGCCGGACCGCACCGGTCAGCTGCTCGACCGGCTGCGCGCGCTGCGCCTGGAGCAGGACGTGCTCGTGCACGCCCTCGCCGAGCAGTGGGGCACCGACCCGGAGACCGCCACCCTCCGGTCGATCGAGCGTGTCGCGCCCGGGCCGTGGGACCTGCTCCTGCCCGAGCACCTGTCGGCCCTGGCGGACCTGACCGCCGAGGTCGACGCGCTGTTGCCACCCGGGGCCCTCCGCGACACCTGGGACCGGATCAGCCCTCCAGCACGCTGAACGCCGTCGTCGCATCGACCATGCGGCCAGTGGACCACCGCTCCTGTCAGGATGGGACCGTGACCCCGACCGAGCTGTCCGTCGACGCCGCCGTCGAGCGGGCTGTGGCGCTCGCCGCGGGCCCTGGCCGCGCGGTCCTCGGCATCGCCGGTGCACCCGGAGCAGGCAAGTCGACCCTGGCCCGACGCATCGTCGCGGCGGTCGACGCGGCACACGGACCCGGCACCGCCGTGCAGGTCCCGATGGACGGCTTCCACCTGGCGAACGCCGCGCTCGACGCCCTCGGGCGGCACGACCGCAAGGGCGCGATCGACACCTTCGACGCCGCCGGCTACGTCGCGCTGGTCCGGCGCCTGGTCGCCGCCGACGACGGGACCGCTGCCGACGAGGTGGTCTGGGCCCCGGACTTCGACCGCCGCGTCGACGAACCCGTCGCGGGCAGCATCGCCGTCCCCCGGAGCACCAGGCTCGTCGTCTCCGAGGGCAACTACCTGCTCGACACCGACGCGCCCTGGTCCGCCCTGACCGACCTGTTCACCGAGACCTGGGCGTGCGTCGTGGACGACCGGGTCCGCGTCGACCGTCTGGTGGGCCGGCACATGCGGCACGGACGCGACCACGAGGCGGCCCGCACCTGGGCGACGGAGGTCGACGGCGTGAACGCGGCGAGGGTCGCTGCCACGGTGGGGCGAGCCTCCAGGACGATCCGGACCTGAGCCGGACCGACCCGACCAGCAGCACCGAACGACAGGAGCGACCATGACCATCGCCATCACCGGAGCCACCGGCAACATCGGCGGCGCCGTCGCCCGCGCCCTCGCCGCGGCGGGCACGCCGTTCCGCATGCTCGTGCGCGACCCGGCGCGCGCACCGGAGCTGCCCGGGGCCGAGGTCGCGGTCGCCTCGTACGCCGACGTCGACGCCTCCCGCGCCGCGCTCGAGGGCGTGGACCTCCTGCTCATGGTCTCCGGTGCCGAGGCGCAGGACCGCCTCGACCAGCACCGCGCGTTCGTGGGCGCGGCGGCCGACGCGGGCGTCGGGCACGTCGTCTACACGTCGTTCGTCGGGGCGGCGCCGGACGCGACCTTCACGCTCGGCCGCGACCACTGGGCCACGGAGCGCGCGATCGAGGAGACCCCGATGGCGCACACGTTCCTGCGGGACTCGTTCTACCTGGACTTCGTCGAGGACCTGGTCGGCGAGGACGGCGTGATCCGCGGACCGGCAGGCGTCGGTGCGATGGCCGCGGTCGCGCGGGCGGACGTCGCGCGGGTCGCGACCGAGGTGCTGCTGCACCCGGCGGACCACGTCGACCGGACGTACGAGCTGACCGGGCCGGAGGCGATCACCCTCGCCCAGGCGGCCGCGACCGTCTCCGAGGTGCGCGGCCGCGCGGTGACGTACCAGCCGGAGACGGTGGCGGAGGCGTACGCCTCGCGGGCGCGCTGGAACCCGGCGCCGTGGCAGGCGGATGCGTGGGTGAGCACCTACACGGCCATCGCGGAGGGCGCGTTGGCGCACGTCTCGACGGACGTCGAGCGGGTCACCGGTCGTCGTCCGCTGTCGCTGCGCGAGGTGCTGCAGGCGGGCTGACCTGCAGACGCCGACGCCGACCCTGGCGGATGCCCGGAGAACGGTCGTTCCCCCCGCGTTGTGGGTGTCGTGCCGGGACGTCCCACCTGGTTCACTGGCGTGGTTCCCGGCACTCGTGCCGGGGCCGCCGGAGCCTCCGTCGGGAGGCGACGGGTCGTCGTGTCTGGCTGTGTTCGGGTCACAGCCAGGCACCGCACCCCGGTGCGCCGCCGGGCGCTCCACGGCGGTCCGATCAGCGCTCGTCTGAGATGCACGGCCGCACCCCCGCGTACATTCGGTCGGGCTACCCTGCGGGACCCTGCCCGCGGGAGCCCGGATCCCTGTTCCCGGGCTGGTCTCGTCTGACACGCAGCGTCGAACCCGACGGCGCCGTAGCGCGAGGGCGCCCGCCCCGGACCCGAACCGTCGGCGGCCGCCCTCGCACCCTCGGGGACGTCCTCGGGAGGCCTGCTGTCGAGCTGGTTGCGGGTGCTGCTGCGCGCCCGCCTCGCCCGGTGCGGGTGCTGCGGCACAACGGGAGGCATGTCGAACCACGTCCTTCCGTGGCGCGACGTGCAGACGGTTGTTCGGGAGCGCGTCGAACCACGTCCTCGAGTTCGGACCGTGCGACGGCGCGGACCGCGCCGCGGGTCGCGGGTCGCGCTGCGGGCTGCGGGCCGCGGGCCGCGGGCCGCGGGCCGCGCTGCGCTGCCGTGTGCCGCGCCGCGCGCGTCAGCGCACGCGCCGGGCCGCGAGCGTCCCCGCGACGCCGAGCGTCAGCACCGCGACGAGCACGACGAGCAGCGGTGCCGTCCAGTTCCCGGTCGCCCCGTGCAGGGACCCGGCGACGAGCGGGCCCGCCGAGCCGATCAGGTACCCGCCGCCCTGCACGAACGCGGACATCCGGCGGGCGTCGTCGTCGCTCGTGACGATCCGCACGACGATGATGAACACGACGGTGATGCCCCCACCCTGTGCTGCGCCGCCGAGCACCGACCAGAGCAGCCAGAGCTGCGGCGCGAAGAGCAGCCCGAGGGGCATCGCGAGCCAGAGGAACGCGACCAGGGCGATGATCGCGCGGGGCCGCCAGCGGGTGGCGAGCACCGGGACGCCGAGCGCGCCGACGACCGCCAGGATCTGGAACACCGACGAGCTCGCGCCCGACGACTCCGCCGAGAAGCCGATCTCGTCGTGCAGCAGCGTCGGGATCCAGGCGGTCAGGGCGTAGTACGAGAACGCCTGGCCGCCGAACGCCAGCGTCAACCCCCAGGTGATGAGCCGACGCGAGGGGCGGACGGGCGTCGCCGCTGCCGACACCGTGCGGATCGATCCGGTCTCGGTCAGGAGCTCGACCGGTCCCGTCGCGACCACGGGTTCGCTCCGCACCGGCCGGAGCCAGGCCGCGCGCGCCCCGACCGCGTAGGTCCACGCCAGCCCGGCGACGACCGCGAAGACCGCCCAGACGGCGATCGCGACCGGCCACCCCCAGGCGGCGGCGATCGGCGCGGTGCCGAGCGAGGTGATCATCGACCCGACGTTGAGCGCCGACGTGTACACGCCGGTGACCAGCCCGACGCGTTCGGGGGAGGTGTCGCGTCGGATGACCACCGGGATCACCACGTTGCCGATGGTGATGCCGATGCCGATCACCGCGGTACCGACGAGCAGCGACGCCGCCGACGGGGTCGAGCGGACGATCGTCCCCGCGAGCACGATCACGAGCGCCAGGGACACCGCACGCTCCGGGTCGGCCTTCGCGATCACCCAGCTGGCGAACGGCGTCGCGAGCGAGAAACACAGCACCGGGATCGTCGTCAGGAGCCCGGCGATCGTCGCGGTCAGTCCGAGGTCCACCCGCAGGTCGCCGATCACCGGGGCCGGCGCCACGATCGGCCCGCGCAGGTTGAGGGCGATGAGGACGATCGCCGCCGGCAGCAGCCAGGCCGCGCCGCGGAGCCCGCGACGGGCGACGGCGGTCACCGGTGCCCGCTCACGCGGCGTCCGGCAGCAGGATCGGCAGCAGGTCGAGCGGGGTGGCGGCGCTGGCGACGGTGCCCTCGGCCTCGGCGGGGGAGCCGTACCCCCACTCGGCGAAGACGACCGGCACGCCGTGCACGCGGGCGCCCTCGACGTCGTGCAGTCGGTCGCCGACGAGCACCGGGCGGCTCACGTCGTGGCCGGCGGCCTCGAGGCGGCGCAGGGCCTCGGCGACGACGTCGGCCTTGGCGCTCCGGACCTCGTCGTCGCTCGCGCCGGTGACGAAGTCGAAGTACCCGGTCAGGCCGTAGTGGTCGAGGATCACCGTGGCGGGGGTCTCGGGCTTGCTCGTCGCGGTCGACAGCGGCAGCCCGGCCTCGTGCAGGGTGCGCAGCACGACGTCGATGCCGGGGAACATCGCCGAGTCGAGGGCACCGTGCGACAGGTAGTGCTCGCGGTACACGGCCAGGGTGCGCTCGGCGCCCGCGTCGTCCATCCCCATCGCCGTGCGGAACGTGTCCATGATCGGCGGGCCGACGAACGACATCAGCGTCGCGTGGTCCGGCACGGGCACGCCGACCGTGCGGAAGGTGTGCGTCATGCTCTCGAGGATCCCCGGAGCGGAGTCGCTGATGGTCCCGTCGAGGTCGAACAGGATGGCGGTGAAGGGGCGCGTCATGTCCTGCCCAGCCTAGTCGGGGCGGTGGGGCCGACCGCGGGGCGGGCCGGTGAGCGCGCAGGGCGGTGGGGCGAGCCTCCCGGCCGGTGCGCGCCCTCGACGCGACCGCTCAGAACAGGCGGGTGTGCCCGCCCTCGATGCCGCGCATCGCGTCGTAGTCGAGCACGAGGACGCGGATGCCGCGGTCCTCGGCCAGGGTGCGGGCCTGCGGAGCGACCGTCTGCGCGGCCAGGACGCCCTGCACCGGCCGCAGATGCGGGTCGCGGTTCATCAGCTCGAGGTACCGCGTGAGCTGCTCGACCGCGTCGATGTTGGCGTTGCGCTTCATCTCGACCGCGACGCTCGCGCCCGCGTCGTCCCGCGCCAGGATGTCGACCGGTCCGATCGCCGTCATGTACTCGCGGCGGACGAGCGTGTGCCCGTCACCGAGGAGCTCGATCTGCTCCGCCAGGAGCTGCTGCAGGTGCGCCTCCACGCCGTCCTTCACCAGGCCGGGGTCGACGCCGAGGTCGTGACTCTCGTCCGCGATCACCTCGTACAGGCTGACGATGAGCTTGTCCTGCGTCTTCTTCTGCGTGACGGTCCAGACCTGGGTGATGCCGGCGCTCGCCTGCTCCTCGTCGGGTTCGGTCATCTCGATCGAGCACGGCGGGCTCATCCAGTTCAGCGGCTTGTAGCTGCCGCCGTCCGAGTGGACGAGCAGCGAGCCGTCCGCCTTGAGCATGAGCAGGCGGGTCGCGAGCGGCAGGTGGGCCGACAGGCGTCCGGCGTAGTCGACGGAGCAGCGGGCGATGACGAGACGCACCCGGCGATCCTAACGGTCGGTGCGCGTTCCGCCCGACGCGGCCGGGTCCGCCATCGTGTCGTCCGTCCCGGCCGGGAGGCGCGACCCGCCCCCGCCGTGCTGCCGCGCGTCCGGCTGCTGGTCACCTGCCATCCCGTGGTCGCCGCCGTCTCCCCGGCCACCGTGGTCGCCCCGGCCTGCGCGGCGCTTCCGCAGGGTCTCCGCCGCTGCGCCGGTCTCACGGGCCGCACCCGACGCCAGGCCGGCCGCGATGATGAACACGAACACCACGAGCAGCGCGCCGAGCAGGCCGATGTGCTCGCCGAGGAACCCGATCAGCGGGGGACCGGCGAGGAACGCCACGTAGCCGATCGTCGCCACCGCGCTGACCTTGAGCGCTGCCGAGCGGGGGTCGTCGGCCGCGGCGGACATGCCCATCGGGAAGCCGAGGCTCGCGCCGAGGCCCCACAGCACCACGCCGACGATCGCGATCGGGATCACGTCGACGAAGATGAGCAGGCCGAGGCCGACCACGGCGACGGCGGCGCTCACGCGGAGCACGGGCACCCGGCCGAACCGGTCGATGAGCGGGCTGCCGGCGATGCGCCCGGCGGTCATCGCGGCCAGGAAGACCGTGAGCACCGCGGACCCAGCGGCGTTGTCGAGCCCGTGGCCGTCGATCATGGCGAGGGGCAGCCAGTCGTTCGCGGAGCCCTCGGCCAGCGCCATGCCGAGCACGATGACCCCGATGAGGAGCGTCGACGGCTGTGCCCAGACCTGCCGGCGCGTGAGCTGCACCGGAGTCGGGCTGGTCGCGGTGGACTCGTGCTCCTCGTACCGGTGCTCGTCGCCGAAGCGCGAGGCCGCGGCGAGCATGACCAGGCAGACCACGACGCCGAGCACGGCGAAGTGCAGGACGACCGGCACCTCGAGCTTCTCGGTGAGCGCGCCGAGGCCGGCCCCGGCGAGCGTGCCGACGCTGAACGCCGCGTGGAAGAGCGGCATGATCGTGCGTCCGCCGGCCTTCTCGGCGGCGGCGCCGGAGACGTTCATCGACACGTCGACCAGACCGTTGCCGAACCCGAACGCGATGAGGCCGACCCAGATCGCCGCGAAGCCCCAGCCGTAGGTGACGGCCAAGCCCGCGAAGACGAGGCCGACCGCGAGGCAGACCGAGGCCACCTGCACACCCCGGCGTGCACCGACCTTCGCGACGATGTGGCCGGCGAAGGTCAGGCCACCGATCGAGCCGACCGCCATGCCGAGCACGAGCAGGCCCATCTCGAAGGTGGAGGCACCGAGGGAGTCGCGCACGCTCGGGATGCGTCCGAGCCAGGTCGCGATGGCCAGGCCGGACAGCGTGAAGGCCACGAAGACCGCGATGATCCAGGTGCGGGTCGTCGGGGCGGATCGGGTGGACGTCGTCGTCATGCGGAGCTTTCCGGTCTCGTGCTGGTCGTGGCGGTCGCCGGTCGGAGGGTTCCTGGTCGGATGCCCGCCTCCGGCTGTCCGGTCGAATCGATTCGACCGGATCGTGTGACTACGCTAACGGGCGATGGACCACCCGGCAACAGCACCCGGCGCGTCCGGGGCGACGAACCCCCGCGACCACGCCGACGGTCCGGCGCGCCGTGGGCCGAGGCCGACCCTCGCCGCGGTCGCACGGGCAGCGGGCGTCGCGCCCTCGACCGCGTCCCTCGCCTTCAGCGGTGCGGGCCCCGTCTCCGAGGACGCGAAGGCCCGCGTGCTCGCCGCTGCCGCCGAACTCGGCTACGGGGGTCCCGACCCTCGGGCACGCTCGCTCCGCCGTGGCCGCTCCGGGGTCATCGGCGTGGTGATGGACGAGCGCCTGAGCGACGCCTTCCGCGACCCGGTGAACGTCCTGACGCTCGACGGCATCGCCGAGGTCGCGGGTGAGGCCGGCGCCTCCCTGCTCCTCGTGCGCAGCCCCCTCGACGACGAGCACGGGGCCGGACCGATCGTCGACGCCCCGATGGACGCCGTGGTCCTGGTCGGGTGCAACGTCCGGATCGACCCCGCGGTCGCCGTGCTCCGTCGTCGGCAGATCCCCGTCGTCGCCATCGAGGCGGACGACATCGAGGGCGCCGTGCCCGTCCAGCTCGACAACCGCGACGCCTCGCACCGGGCTGCGTCGTACCTCGCCGACCTCGGCCACACCGCCGTGACGATCGTGACCCTGCCGCTCGACGCCGAGCGGCGCTGCGGTCCGGTCGACGCTGTCCGCGAGGCGTCGGGCGTCGCCCACACGACGCTCGAGCGGCTCCGCGGCGTCCGCGAGGTCTACCCGGACGCGCCCGCGATCGAGGCCGCGGGGAGTTCGGTCGAGGACGGCCGGGTCGCCGGGCGGACCCTGTTCGCGCCAGGGGCGCCCACGCCCACGGCGGTCGTGGCGCAGAGCGACCTGCTCGCCGTCGGGGTCGTCTCGGCAGCGCTCGACGCCGGCCTCCGGGTGCCCGAGGACGTCAGCGTCGTCGGGTTCGACGGCATCACCGTGGACGACAGCCTGCTCCACCGGTCGCCGATCCGGCAGCTCACGACCCTGGTGCAGCCGTTCGAGCAGAAGGGTCGGGCCGCCGCACGCGCGGCACTCGCGATGCTCGAGGGGGCCGAACCGCAGCCGGCGGCCTTCCGGTCGGAGCTGCGGATCGGCGACACGACGGGGCCGGTGCGTCGGGCGATCGGTGACTGAGCGCCCGGCGCACGACGTCGGTCACCTCGACCGGTCGATGTCCTGACCGGACGGGACGAACCGCCGCTGTCGGACGGACACGAACCACGCCACTGCCCCGAGGACGGGGAAGGCGAGCACGATCAGGACCCATGCCGCCGTGCCCCAGCCGGTCAGCCGGTCGGCGCGGATCACCGAGACGAGTGCGGCGGCGGTGAACATCGATCCGAGCAGGGCGGCAATCATCGCTGCGCTGTCGAGCGGTGTCGGTACCAGGGGGTTCATCGGCGTTCCTCGTGTTGGTCGTCCGGTGATGCCGCCCGGCTCACTGCCACCCGTTGAAGGTCACGGCGCCGTTCCCCCTGGCGCTGAGTCGCTGGACGGCGGAGTACGTGCTCCACGCGATCGTGCCCCACGGAGTCGGAACTCCTCGGTTGACGACGACCTTGCACGTGGCGGTCGCCTGCCCGCCGCTGATGTACCCGCTGTTCTTCGAGGTCGACACCTGGGTGAACGGCTGGACGTTCCTCACGACGGTGCACGAGTAGCCCAACATCCTCCGTGCTGTGGTGCCGCTGTACTCGTACGTCTCGGAGACCTTCGTCTCGGTGAGCTTGATGCCGGCGAAGGCGAACCACTGCGTGCCCCAGGTCGTCCGCGACGAAGCTCGACCGTCCTGCTCCGTCTGGTCTGGCGATCCTGACCAGCCCCACTGGAAACCCGTCTCCGTGCCGCTGACCGTCGAGCCACCCCGAGGCGTCCTGGCAGCGTCGACGATCCGCTGTTCCACCTCCGGGTCGAGGAAGTACGACGCCAGTTCGTCGCGCTGCGCAGTGTCGAGTGCGTCGAAGGCGGCGATGTCGGATGACGAGCCGTACCGGACGAGATTCTGGCGGAGCTCCGTCAGGACCTTCGTCTCCTCTGCGGCGTCGACGCCTGTCGTTGCTGACGCAGCGCTGGCTGGCGCAACACTCATCAGTGCGGCGATCACGGCGCCGATCGCGCCGGATGCAACTGTCATTCGAAGTCGGTGCTTCTGGACCTTGTTCACGAGGTTCCTCTCTCGGCCCGGTCGGCCGGTGATCAGGGGCGGGCGGTAGCCGCCCCTTCTCATCCAAGCAAGAGGAATCAGGAACGTGAAGCGTGGTACATCAAGCACTTGCGATCAGATAGACCGCGAAGGACTTGCGCAGCCATCGTGCACGAGGTCGACGGCAGCGTGATGCACGAGACGGGCGGCTAGGAGCCCGACGTGCCGCTCGTGGCGATGCCCGCCGCGCCGATGCCGATCACGACGATCAGGAACAGCGCCCACCCAACGACGAACAGTCCGTTCAGGATCAGACCGGTGACGGCCATCCCACACCCTGCGGGTTCCTTCCGGAGACCCACGATGCCGAGGACGAACCCGACCAGCGGCACGAGGAAGGTGAAGCCGAGGACGATCGAGACGAGGCCGAGCACCATGCTCGTGATGCTGAGGCCGCGCGGCGGAGCCGGCTGGAAGCCCACGGTCACGTGCGTCGGCTGCCCGTACTGCTGCGCCTGCGCGTACTGCGGCGGCTGCTGCGCGTACTGCGGCTGGTGCTGGCCCTGGCTCCCCTGGCCCGGGTACTGGTCGTCGCTCATCGGTCGTCCCCCACATCGAGTCGGCTGTCGCGTGCCCCAACGGTAGCGGACCGTCCGAGCGCCGAGACGTCGATGATCTGTTGTGAAAGGTGCCTTTCATGACGGACTACCGCGCGGCGCGCAGCCCGAGCACGACCACCACCACGAGGTTCACCGCGCTCCCCACCAGGAACCCCGTGCTCCCCCCGGCCACACCCCACGTCGGCGTGAGCACCGCCATGAGCACCACCCCGACGACGAACCCGGCGACCGACGCCAGCGCCACCTGCCGTGACCGTCCGGAGGCGAGCAGCAGCGCCGCCGGCACGAGTCCGACGGTGAACACCCAGACGCCGACCATCAGGTAGCGCAGGTCCGCGACGGCCTCGGCCCCCTCGGCGGGGTAGACGAGCGGCAGGAACCACCCGGCGAGCCACGCGACGAGCCCGAACACCACGGCGGTCCCCGCGGTGAAGCCCCCGACGAGCAGGAGCACCCCGCGCGAGCGCAGCGACCCGCCGTCCGACCGGTGTGCGAACGCCGGCACGAGCACCTGGCCGAGCGCCTGCCCGACCATCGACGCCGGGGTCGCCAGGGTGAACGCCGCCGCGTAGACACCGGCGTCGTGCGCCGAGACGGAGACCTGCGCCGAGATCATCGTGAGCTGCAGCAGCCCGTTCGAGGTCACGACCGCCAGGACGTTCCACGCCGCGAAGCCGAGCACCCCCGCGGTCGGTTCCGGTGCGCCGGGAGCGCGGTTGCCCCGCGGCCAGCAGGCGACGGCGAACACGGTGTACCCGACCGCCAGGGGCAGCAGCACGAGCGGCTCGAGCCGGGCGACGCACGCCGCCACGAGCAACCCGAGGGCGAGCAGGCTCGTGACCGTGTCCCACAGTGCGACCTTGGGAGCGCGGTCGTACCCGAGCTGGGCGCCGCGGGCGTAGCAGTACAGCCCGTAGCCGACGACGACCCCGACCCCGCCGACGACCATCCCCGGGCTCGCACCCCACGCGAGGGCGACGGGGACCGTGACGGCGGCGAGCACGACGCTCGACACCGCCATGGATGCTCCGAGCAACCGGTTCACCGCGGTGTCCGACCGCCGCCCGCGCAGGGCGATCGCGAGCACCCGCGACGCGGTGTTGCCGGCGGCGTTCGGCCAGAGCAGCGCGGTGAAGACCGACATCGACAGCAGTGCGGTGGTCTGGCCGAGGGTCTCGGTGCCGAACACCCGGCCGACGACGACGGTGACGAGTAGTTTCGCGAGCCCCTGCACCCCGATGCCGATCGTGGCGAGCAGCGCCGACGACGCGACGCGCCCGCGCCCGTGCGTGCGCCCGGTCACCGCGCCAGCGCCTGTTCGACCCAGCCCCGCCGGTGCGCCCGCACCCCGAGGGTCACGGCCCGGACGCCGATGTACCCGAGCGCGAAGGCCGCCCAGAGCCCGGCGAGCGTCCCGCCGACCCACCAGAGCAGCGGCAGGTACACGACCAGGTTCACGAGCCCGGCCAGGGCCAGGTACCGCGCGTCACCGGCACCGATGAGCACCCCGTCGAGCACGAACACGTACCCGGCGACGGGCATCCCGACGGCGATGAGCACGAGCACGAGCGGCAGGGCCGAGCGCACCGCGGCCGAGTCGGAGAACACCGGCCCGAGCAGTCCGCTCACCGCGAGGGTCAGCACCCCGAGCAGCACGCCGCCGACGATGCCGAGCAGCACGAGCCGCCGGGTCACGAGCCGCACCCGGTCGGGGTCGCGTGCGCCGAGCCCGTGGCCGACGAGCGCCTGCCCCGCGATGGCCAGGGCGTCGAGGGCGAAGGCCAGCGTCGAGAACACCGTCAGACCGACCTGGGTCGTCGCCAGGCCGGTCGTGCCGAGGCCCGACGCGGTGGCGACGGTCGCGAGCATCGCCACGCGCAACGACGCCGTGCGCAGGAACAGCCAGGCCCCGGACCGGAGCGCCCGCACCACGCCCGAGGCCCCCGGTCGTAGCGGTGCACCCGATGCCCGGGCGGCCCGGACGGCGATCACGACGTACACGGCGGCCATCGCCCACTGCACGATCACGGTGCCGGCGGCGGACCCCTCGACGCCCCAGCCCGCGCCGTAGATGAGCACGGCGTTGAGCAGCCCGTTCGCCACGAAGCCGATCGACGCCACGACCAGCGGGGTCCTGGTGTCCTGCAGCCCGCGCAGCAGTCCGGTCGAGGCCGTCACCACCAGGATCCCGGGGAGCCCGATCAGCGAGACGGTCAGGTACGCGGTCGCCGCGGCCGAGACCTCTGCCGAGGCGCCGAACAGGTCGACGAGCGGCCCCGCGAGCGGCCAGCCGACGAGCGCGAGCAGGACCCCGAGTCCGAGGGCGAGCCACATCCCGTCGATGCCGGCGTGCACCGCACCGCGGCGGTCACCGCCGCCCAGCGCTCGGGCCACCGCCGGTGTCGTCGAGTACGCCAGGAAGACGAGCAGGCCGGTCACCGTCTGCAGCACGACGCTCGCCAGGCCCACGGCGGCCAGCGCGGTCGCCCCCAGGTGCCCGACGAGCGCGGTGTCGGTGAGCAGGAACAGCGGCTCGACCACGAGTGCGCCGAGCGCCGGCAGCGCGAGCCGGACGATGTCCCGGTCGACCGACCGACGCTCGGTGGTCGCGGCGGGCGAGGTCGGTCGGGGCACCGGACCATCCTGCCGGAGTCGGAGCAGCACCGGCCCGGCTCGCCGTCGGTACGCTGCGGCCGTGGACCTCCTCGCGCTCGCGCCCGGCGCCGTCGGCATCGCGCTGAGCCCGCTGCCCGTCGCGTCCGTGGTCGTGCTGCTCGGGCACCGGCGGGGCTACGCGCCCGCGGTCGCCTGCACCGCGGGCTGGGTCGTGGCCGTCGCCGTGGCACTCGTGCTGGCGGTCGCGGTGGGGGAGCGGCTCCCCGTGCAGACGGCAGGCGGATCATCGGTCCAGGCGATCGTCGCCCTGGTCGCCGGGGTGGTGCTCGCCGGGCTCGCGGTCTGGCAGTGGGCGGTCCGTCGGCTGCCGGACGGGTCCCCGTCCAGCACCCGCTGGGCGGACGTGGTCGAGCGGGTCGGTCCGGTGCACGCCTTCGGGCTCGGGATGCTCCTGTTCTGCAACCCGAAGGCGATCGTGCTCGCCCTGGCCGCTGGCCTGGCCTTCGGGGACGCCGAACCCGGTCCCGGCGTGGCGCTGGCGGCCGGCGCGGCCTTCGTCGTGGTCGCCGCGTCGACGACGGTGCTGCCCGTGGTCCTGGTGCTCGCGGCCGGTCCACGTGCCCGTCGCCCCCTCGCCGCGATGCGCGCGGGGATCGCCCGGTGGGGTTCCGTCGGTCTGGTCGCGGTGCTCGCGGTCCTGGCGGTGGTCCAGCTCACGGTCGGCCTGACCGGCTTGCGCTGACGGGTCTGGCCTGACCGGACGCCGCTCGTCCGGTGCATCGGTGGAGCAGGAAGCGTCGGGTCGAGCACGTCCACCCGACGATTGCTGCTCCACGGAGCGGGCGGGCTGGACCACGCGACGGACGGGAGGCCCGTGGCGGCGCCGCCACGAGCCTCCCGTCCGGTGGTCCCGCGGCTCGGTCCGCGCGCGGCTCCGCTCAGTCCGCGCGCGGCTCCGCCGGGATCGCCCCGGTGGCGGCGCGCGCCTCGTCCGACGCCCGGGGCGTAGCCGGGTCCGTGCCGCGGGCACGGCCGACCAGGTCCATCAGGTGGTAGACGACGATCGCGGCGACCGTGCCGACGATGATGCCGCCGAAGGTCGCGCCGCCGAACGAGAACGTGAAGTCGGCGATGCCCATGATCAGCGCGATGCCGGCGGTCAGCTGGTTCTTCGGCTTCGCGAAGTCGACGCGGTTCTCGACCCAGATGCGGATGCCGATGACGCCGATCAGGCCGTACAGCGCGGTGGTCGCACCGCCGAGCACCCCGGCCGGCACCGACGAGATGACCATGCCGACCTTCGGCGACAGACCGAGCAGGATCGCGACGATCGCCGCGACCCAGTACGCGGCCGTCGAGAACACGCGGGTGGCGGCCATCACGCCGATGTTCTCGCCGTAGGTGGTCGTCGCGGAACCACCACCGGCACCGGCGAGCACGGTCGAGACGCCGTCGGCGAAGAGCGCGCGACCCGTGAGCGGCGTGAGGTCGCGGCCGGTCAGCTGGCCGACGCCCTTGACGTGCCCGACGTTCTCGGCGACCAGGGCGAGCACGACCGGCACGAAGCCGAGGTAGATCGCGAGCTGGCCCGGGTCGAAGGCCGGGGCGGTGAAGGTCGGCAGGCCGATCCAGGGGGCGGATGCGGCCTTCGTCAGGTCGACCTCGCCGGCGAGGAGCGCCGCGACGTAGCCGACCAGCACGCCGATGACGATCGACAGGCGGCCGAGCAGCCCCTTGAACAGGACCGTGACCAGGATGATCGCGGCAAGGGTGATCAGCGCGACGACGGGGGCCTTCGTGAAGTTGTCACGTGCGGCCGGCGCGAGGTTGAAGCCGATCAGCGCGACGATCGCGCCCGACACCACCGGGGGCATCAGGCGGTCGATCCACCCGGCCCCGGCCAGGTGCACGATCGCGCCGACGAGGGCGAGCAGGACGCCGACCACGATGATCCCGGACAGCGCGAGCGGGATGCCGCCGATCTTCGTCGCGGCGCCGATCGGAGCGAGGAATGCGAACGACGAGCCGAGGTAGCTCGGCAGACGGTTGCCGGTGATGAGCAGGAAGAGGATCGTGCCGACACCGCTGAACAGCAGGGTCGTCGAGGGCGGGAAGCCCGTGATGAGCGGCACGAGGAAGGTGGCGCCGAACATCGCCACGACGTGCTGCACGCCGAGCCCGATGGTGCGACCCCAGGAGAGGCGCTCGTCCGGCGCCACGATGGTCGAGGAGGAGACGGTCGCGCCGTCACCGTGCAGCTTCCAGCCGAGTCCCATGGCAGCACCGTAGCGGCTGCCGTCCGGCCCAGCCGTCCGTGGGAGCCTGTCTGTGGGGAGCACGCCACTTCGGAGAGGGACGCACCACTGCACATGAGACGCTTCCGACGCGCCAGCACCCGGCTCGCGGCCCGGTCGGCGACCCGACCCTGGATCGACCTGGTGGTCGTCGCCGCCGTCGTCTTCGTGGTGGCTGCGTCCGTCGCACGGGCCTTCACCTACCCACCGTTGGAGGGCGGCGACGAGCCCGCGCACCTCGACTACGTCCTGTCGGTGTGGCACGCGCATCTGCCGGTCTTCGAGGACGGCATCACGTACAACGCCCCGTTCGGCAGCACGACCCCGGTGCAGTGGGTCGCGCAGCACCCGCCGCTGTACTACCTCGTCCTCGCTCCGGTCGTCGGACCCCTGTTCGACGGCGGCGACGCGCTGGCCGCGGTGCTGGCCGGACGGGTGGTGAGTGCCGCGATGGCCGGCGGTGTGGTCCTCGCGTCGGCGTGGGCCGCCTGGCGGTGCTTCCCCACCGCCCGCCTGCTCCCGGGCGCGGTCGCCGTCGTCACGGCCTTCGCCGGCATGCTCGTCCAACAGGGTGGGTCGATCTACAACGACGTCCTCTTCGTGCTGTTCTCGGTGCTTGCCTGCGGGATCGCGGGCGCAGCGCTGCGGACCGGTGTCACGAGCAGGCTCCTGGTCGGCGCCGCGATCGTCGGCGCCGGGGGCACGGCGACCCGTCTGTCCTTCGCGCTCTGGCTCGTCGCCCTCGTCGTCGCGCTGGCGGTCGCCCCCACCGTGCGGTTCGGCAGGCTCACCGGTGTGCCGGCGCGTCTGCTCGCGGCCGCCGCCCCCGTCGTCACCTCCGCGCTCGCGTCGGGGTGGTTCTGGTTCCGCAACCAGCAGCTGACCGGTTCGTTCAGCGGCCGGCAGGCGGACTGGGGGATCGAGAACATGGGGCGCGTCGTGCGCCCCAGGGCGGAGGTCGCGACGGACCCGGACTTCTGGACCGGACTCTTCGGGATCTACCGGGGCGTCCTGGACCCGGCCGAGCCGGTCCAGCTCGTGCAGTGGGTGCTCATGATCCTCCCGATGGTCCTCGCGGGCGTCGTCGGGACCTGGGCGATCGGACGTCGGGCCGTCGGACGGTCCCGCACCGTGTCCGCGACGACCGGACGGCGACGTGACCGGACGTCGACGACGCTGATCGTGCTGATGTTCCTCGCGGTCACCGCGATCCTGACCGTCGTCGAGATCGACTACGTCCACGGCGGTGGCGCACCCAACACCCGGTACTCGCTGACCGTCCTGCCGATCATCACCATCGTGATGGGCGCCGGACTCACCGCCCTGCCACGACTGTTCCCGGTGCTGCTCACCGCGTGGGTCCTGCTGGCCTGGGTGGCCTACCTCTCCCTCGTCGACCTGCAGGTGTCGACGATCGTGCCGGACGCGGCAGGGGTCGTCCAGGTGTCCGTCGGAGCGTCGGCGGTGGCCGCCGCGGCGATCGTCGTCGGTGCCTTCACGGCTCGTCGGCGCGTGGGGACGGCACCCTTCGGAGAACGTCCGTCCGCCTGACTCCGTGCCGGCCGGGCACCGGTGGCTATCGTGGAGCGCATGACCGACGTCGCACGCACCTCAGGGATCCACACCGACGAGCTCGACCCGGACGTCCGCCCCCAGGACGACCTCTACCGGCACGTCAACGGGACGTGGATCGCGGAGACGCCGATCCCCGACGACAAGGCCCGGTACGGCTCGTTCACGGTGCTCGCCGAGGACGCCGAGGTCGCGGTGCGCGCGATCGTCGAGCGCTCGCAGCAGGCCGCGCCCGGCACCGAGGAGCGCAAGGTCGGGGACCTCTACACGTCCTTCACCGACGAGGAGCGCCTCGAGGCCCTCGGCACCGGTCCGATCGACCCGCTGCTCGGCGAGATCGACGCCGTCGAGACGACCGACGACGTCATCGCGATGGTCGGACGCTTCGAGCGCCTGGGCCTGCCCGGCTTCATCCAGCTCTTCGTCGACAACGACCCGGGCGACCCGGAGTCGTACGTCGTGTTCCTCGAGCAGTCCGGCCTGGGCCTGCCCGACGAGTCGTACTACCGCGAGGAGCGCTTCGCCGACATCCGCGCGAAGTACCGCGAGTTCGTCGCGTCGATGTTCCCGCTGGCGGGCTTCGCCGACGCGGGGCAGAGCACCGAGGCCGTCATCGCGCTGGAGACGGCGCTCGCCGCGGTGCACTGGGACAACGTCACCACCCGCGACAGCCAGAAGACCTACAACAAGATGACCTGGGACCAGGTGACGGCGCTGGCGAACGGCGCCGACCTGCACCTGTGGTGGCAGGCGATCGGTGCGCCGGCCGGTGCGTTCGAGACCGTCGTGGTCCGGGAGCCGTCCTTCATCACCGGGCTCGCGGAGCTCCTCCGCTCCCAGCCGCTCGACGCGTGGAAGGACTGGCTGCGCTGGCAGGTCATCCGCGGGTCCGCGGCGTACCTGACGAGCGCGATGTCCGCGACGAACTTCTCGTTCTACGGCACGGCCCTCACCGGTGCCCCGAAGCAGCGCGAGCGCTGGAAGCGCGGCGTCTCGCTGGTCGAGGGCGCGATGGGCGAGGCCGTCGGCCGCATCTACGTGCAGGAGCACTTCGACGAGACGTCCAAGGCCGAGATGGACGACCTCGTCGCCAACCTGGTCGAGGCGTACCGGCAGAGCATCACCGGACTCGACTGGATGACCGACGAGACCCGCGCACGTGCCCTCGACAAGCTCGACAAGTTCACGCCGAAGATCGGCTACCCGGTCAAGTGGCGCGACTACTCCGCCCTGTCGGTCAGCCCCGACGACCTGGTCGGGAACGTGCGGGCCGTCGCGAGCTTCCAGGTCGACCGCGAGCTCGGCAAGATCGGCACGCCGATCGACCGCGACGAGTGGTTCATGACCCCGCAGACGATCAACGCGTACTACAACCCGGGCTTCAACGAGATCGTGTTCCCCGCGGCGATCCTGCAGTTCCCGTTCTTCGAGGCCTCGCGCGACGCGGCCGCGAACTACGGCGCGATCGGCGCGGTGATCGGCCACGAGATCGGCCACGGCTTCGACGACCAGGGGTCGCAGTACGACGGCGACGGCCGCCTGCAGAACTGGTGGACCGAGGCCGACCGCCAGGCGTTCGAGGAGCGCACGAAGGCCCTCATCGCCCAGTACGACGCGCTCGTGCCGACGGAGGTGCCGGACGGACACGTCAACGGCGCACTGACCATCGGCGAGAACATCGGTGACCTCGGCGGGCTGTCGATCGCGTGGAAGGCGTACCTGCTGTCGCTCGACGGCCAGGAGCCGCCGGTCGTCGACGGGCTGTCCGGTGCCGAGCGCTTCTTCCTCAGCTGGGCGCAGGCCTGGCGGATGGCGATCCGCCCGGAGGAGGCAGCGCGTCTGTTGAGCATCGACCCGCACTCGCCGAACGAGTTCCGCTGCAACCAGATCGTGCGGAACATCGACGGCTACTACGAGGCCTTCGGCGTCACCGAGTCGGACACGATGTACCTCGACCCGGCCGAGCGCGTCGCGATCTGGTGATGACCGAGTCGGACGCGGCTCCGTCGTCCGAGCCGGACGCCGAGCCGAGCGCCGGTCGCCCGGAGCCGGGTGCCTCCGCAGGCCCCACCCGCCGTCCGCGGCGTCGACACCAGGTCGACGCCGCGGACGGCGCACGTGCGCGTGGCCGCCACCGCGGGGGAGCGGACGAGCGGTTCAGCGCCGGCCTGGAGGCACTGGGTGCGCTGGCACGGGACGGCGCGTCCGTCAGTGCCTCGGTCATCGACACCTCGACCGGCCGAGCGCTGCTCGCCGTGGACGACACGCTCGTGCAGCCGGTGGCGAGTCTCGGCCGGGTGCTGCTCCTGATCGAGACGGCCGCCCAGCTCGAGGACGGCCGCCTGCACGGCGACCGGCTCCAGCGGATGGCCCGGGACACCGCCACCGGTGCGGGGCTGTGGCAGTTCCTGCAGGAGTCGACCATGCAGGTCTCCGACCTCGCGACGCTCGTCGGGGCCGCCGCCGACGCGTGGGCCACGAACGCGTTGCTCTCCGCCGTCGGCATCGACGCCGTGCGCGAGCGTGCCGAGGCGCTCGGCATCGAGCGGACCGCGCTGATCGACCGGGTCCGTGACCGCCGGGGACCCGACGACGCTCCGGACGCCTCGGTCGCGCCGGCGGGCGAGCTCGCCTGGCTGATGCGCGGTCTGGCGCTCGGCGAGGTCGTCGACGAACCGGTGTCGAACCGCGTGCTCGGGTGGCTCTCGCTGGCGAGCGACCTCAGCCTGGTCGCCGGCGCCTTCGGCCTCGACCCGCTCGCACACCGGGCGCTCGACCACGGCTTGCAGGCGGTCGTCGTCACCGGGTCGTCGACAGGGGTGCGGGCCGAGGCCGGCATCCTGCGCGGACCCGGCTCGTCGGTGAGCTACGCGGTCACGGTGACGTTCGACGACGCGACGCTGCAGCGGCGGCTCGCGGTGGTCGACGCCCTGCGGACCCTGGGCACCGAGGTGCTCGAGGTCGTGCACGCCCCCTCGTACCGCTGACGGAGCGCGACGCTCAGAGACCGAGCCGGATCGCCGACCCGAGGCGGTTGGCGAACCGTGCGATGACCTCGGCCTCGGCGTCGGACAGCTCGTCGACGACCTGCACGAGGGGTGCCGTGATGTGCCCGTAGGCCTGCTCGAGGTCCGCGGCGGCGCCCGCCGAGGGGACGACGACGATGCCTCGGCGATCCCGCGGGTTCGGACGCCGCTCGGCACGTCCGGCACGACCCAGGCGATCGACGAGCTTCGTCACCGCCGCGGTCGTGATGCCGAGGCGCGACGCGAGTGCCGTCGGGCTGAGCGGTCGGTCCGCCGCGGCCGCCTGCACCACGTGCAGCAGGGCGAGCGCGTCGGTCGAGCGGAGGTCGAGCTTCCGGAGCGCGGCATCGTCGGCCTCGTGCACGCTCTCGCCGAGCGCCTCGAGCCCCGCGATCGCGTCGGCACCTGCAGCCGTCCTCGGGCGCGTCTGCAGGTGAGGTCGTGCCGCGTTCCGTCCGTGTTCGTCCATGCTGGTCCCCTCGATTGTCCGGTGTCCGCGGAGGGCATCCTCCCACCCGCGCCGAATGTCCTAACCGTGGAAGTAGTCAACCAGGTACGACAACCGTGCAGAGCGACCCACCGGAATCACTCGGTGGGCTCGACGAGGAGGATCAGCATGACGAACGCAGCAGGAACCAACGCCCGGCACGACTCCGTCGTCCGCCGTACGTGGACCGAGACCAAGGCCGCCACGAAGACGACGGAGTTCTACGCCTGGCTCGTGGTGTCGATCGCGATCCTGATCGCGTCGGCCGTGGTGGACAACGGCGACGACGGCCAGGGCTTCGGCGCCGACAAGGCGTGGTCGTACGTCGCACTCGTGACGGTGGCCTACATCCTCAGCCGCGGCATCGCGAAGGCCGGCGTCCACAAGTCGGACGACCGCGACGACCGCCGCGCCGTCTGACCGGAAGCGCGCACGGGCACCGGCGACGGGCGGTCACCTTGCGGGGTCGACCGCCCGTCGCCGGTGTCCGGGGGCACGCCGTCGTGCCCGGGACGCGGCTCAGTCCGCCGCCTGCCCCTCGGGCACCAACCCCTGCACGCTGAGCAGCCCCGCGTCGGTCGACCGGCACGCGGTGACCCCGGAGTCTCGCACGAACAGCGACTCGGTCGATCCGGGCGGGTACACGCGGAACCCGTCCGCGGCCACCGGGTCGCACGTCGCCGTCGGGTAGTTCTCCGCCTGGGTGATCTTCAGCGGTGCGACCGCCACCGCGCCGGGCGCCAGCGTCACGGTCGGGTGCGCCGATGCCTCGTCGCGGGTGGCCGGGGCGCCGATCTGCGCGCCCGAGCCGCCGCCGACGAAGGAGACCCCGGGCCACCCCTGCAGCGTGCAGGTCGTGGAGCCGGTGTTGCGGAGCGCGAGGTGTACGTACGTGCTGCCGGCAGCCCCACCGCTGCCGGACTCGATGCTGCCCGTGAGCGAGCCGGTGGCACAGCGGCCGCCGTCGCTGCCGGACCCGCCAGCCGCCGATCCACCCGACGCCGACGACGAGGACGGGGCCGACGACGGAGCCGCCGGTGCAGTCGACGGGGACGACGACGCCGTGGCGGAGGCCGTCACGGTCTCGGTGGCCGTCGGCGCCGTGTCCGTACCGCCCGACGAACAGCCGGTGAGCGCGAGGGCGAGCACGACCCCGGTGCTCGCGAGGACGATGGGGGTGCGGGTGCTGCGGTGCATGCCTCGACGCAACACCCGGCCCTGCCCACGGGACTCGGGCGGCGTCCAGTCGTCACGGGCACACTCGCGTCACAGCCAGGAACACGAGCGACGGAGGTCGGAACATGGCAGGCAAGCACGAGCAGGCACGCGGCGACGAGGGCCGAGCGGACGGCGTGGACACCCGCGCCGGAGCCTTCACGGACAGCGAGATCCCGGGCGAGCACCACGTCGACTCGCACGAGCCCGCCGGTGAGTTCGTCTCCAGCGACATCCCCGGTGAGACGCGGCCCCAGGGTGCGGGCGGTGCGGACGAGGGTGAGTACGTCGAGTCGGAGATCCCCGGCGAGGCCGAGCCGACCCCCACCGGCGAGACCGGGCACTACGTCGACAAGGACGAGTGAGGTACTGGGCGACTCCTGTCGGAGCTGACCGGAGTCGCCCCTCCCCGCGCCGCTCCGCGGCTTCCTGTGTGAAGCCTCACCCCGAGCTCGTACCCCGGAAGCAGTACCACGCCGGAAGTGTTCTCCGCTCCGCGGCCTGTCCGCGCAGCGCGACCGATGTGGCTCGTACCCCGGCCGGTCCGTCGTCCCCGAACGGGGGGCAGAACCGATGGATCAGCTGGGGGTCGCTGTTCCTACGCTCAGTCTTCGTGCTCCCAGGGGAGCGGAGCAGGGCCGGTCTCGAACCGGTCGGAGCAGTAGGGGAGTCCCATGCTGGGACGGGTAGCGCGAGCTGGGACGCTCGCGTCGGTGACCATGACGATCGCGCTGGTGGCGGAGCTGCTGGTGGCGGTGCCCGCGCAGGCGGAGACGGTGGCGCACGAGTCGCCGACCGATGTGCCGGCGCTGGCGACGTCGCAGTCCGACGACGTGCACGCCGGTTCGCCGCTGTCGGCTGACGGGCTGCAGGCACCTGGGCCGTTGCGGCTGCGGGCCACCCCCACGGGCGACCCGGACGACCCGGCGCCGGCGGCTCAGGACCCCGCGGCGGATGCGTCGGCGACGGGGATCGCGAAGGGCGCGGAGCTGACGTCGCAGTCGACGTACCAGAACACGTGGACGAACCCGAACGGCACGAACGTGACGCAGATGTCGCGGGTGCCGTTGAACGTGAAGGACGACTCCGGGCAATGGGTGCCGATCTCCACGAAGGTCGAGAAGACCGACGACGGTGGCTTCAGCGTTGACAACCACCCCCTACAGCCCGAGTTCGCTTCCTCGACGGGTGTGGACGGCCCGGACTACACGGTCACGTCTTCGTCGACCGGTGACCGTGTGTCGTTCGAGCTCGAGGGTGAGCGTGACGCGGATGCGCACGTACCGACGAAGGACCAGCTCGCGGCGTCGGACCAGCCCGGTGCGAAGGCGTCGCGTGGGGTGGCGTACGACGATGTGCTCCCCGGGACCGACATGTCGTACCAGGTGGACGCGGGCGGGGTGAAGGAGGCGCTGATCCTCGCGCAGGCTCCGAAGGCCGCGAAGCCGTCCTACAGCTGGAAGGTGCACGCTCCGCACCTGACGGTGAAGGACGGTCCGGTCGGGTCCGTGAAGTTCGTTGATGACGATGGCAAGACGGTGTTCTCCACACCGACCCCGCTGATGACGGATTCGTCTGGCGTCGCTGGTGAGTCCGACAACGCAGTGGCGACGATCCCTGTTGGCATCGACCACCTGTCCGGGGACGACTGGCGGATCACGTTGACGCCCGACGCGGACTGGCTCCGGGATGCTGCGCGTGTCTACCCGGTGTCGTTGGACCCGTCGATCTGGAACGGCCCGTCGGCGCTGCAGTCGTACATGTCGACCAACAGCGGTGGGAGCGTCGCGGCGACCGCGTCGTACGCGAACATCGGGAACTCGCGGATCAACAACGCGGCGAGCATCTGGCGGACGGTGCTGAAGTTCCCGTACGAGCAGCTCTACGGCAAGCAGGTCCTGTCGGCGCAGCTGGTGGAGACCCAGGCCAACTCCGGGACCGCGACCGCGACCACGTCGGTCGCTGGATGGGCGTCGGCGTACAGCTGGAACTGCGGCATCCGGAACGCATCGCGGACGAACTTCACGGCCGGGTACACCGGCACGGCGTCGTTCGACGTCACCGGACAGGTCCAGCAGTGGACCGACGCGAGCTCGCCCGGCGGATCGTTCTGCCTCATCGGGGACGAGAACGCGGGTGCCTACACGTACAAGAAGCTCGACGTGTCCCTCTACCTGCAGTGGGAGGACAAGCCCACCGTCGCCGGGAACGTGACGACGCTCCGGGATCCGAACCCGGGGTTCCCGGACCAGCAGACCTCCCCTGGTGCGACGTCGTCCGGAGCGGCTGCGTCGTCGCCGGTGACGGCGTCGACGACGCCGACGCTGGCGGTGAAGGCGACGCAGGACGGCGAGCAGACCTACCCGCTGACCTACCAGTTCTTCGTGGGGACGACCTCGGACGCCTACGGGTCGCGTCGATGGAACACCGACTGGACCAACGCGCCGAACGGCCAGGCCCCGACGTTCCAGGCGACGGTCCCGCAGGGGGTGCTGCAACCCGGGACGCAGTACTGGTGGAACGTCGTCGTGCAGGACCCGTACGGGGTGCGGGCGTGGACGCCGGCGTACCCGTTCGTGACCACCTCGCTGCCCACGGCGGGAGCGAGCAGTGTGTACTCGCCGACGGACAGCTCCGTCGTCGCGACGACCACGCCGCTCCTGGTGGCGCCGGCGGCGACGTCGACGAACGGGAAGCAGCTGCAGTACGAGATCCGTGTCACCAGTGGTGCGGACGGGACGAGCGGGCAGATCGCGCAGTCCCCGCTGTGCTCCACCGCGCCGGGTTCGGCGTGCACGATCAACACCGACGGCACCGCGTCGTGGACGGTGCCCGACGCGGTGCTGCAGGACGGCGGCTCGTACACGTGGGTGCTGGTCGTCAACGACACGTACGGCGACTACCTGTACACCGCGAACTCGACCACCGGCGTGAACCGGTTGACGGTGAACTCCCGTGTCACCGATCCCGGCCCCGCCCCGACGGACGCCGCCGGTCCGGTGACGGTGAACCTCGGCAACGGCAACGTCGCGGCGTCGTTCTCCTCACCGACCGTGCACACCCTCGGCGGGGACATGGGGATGAACTTCTCCTACAACTCCCGAATCGCCTCGAACCGTGGCCTCGTGGGCACGTACTGGAACGTGCCGGCGAACACGGCGACGTTCGGTCGGGGCGACTCGATGACGGCGAACGCCGTGCAGACCCTCGTCCGCACGGACACCGGGGTGGCCTTCGACTGGGGCAGCGCCGCACCTGACGATGCCGTCTCCCAGTCGTACTTCCAGGCGAAGTGGACCGGGTACATGACGCCACCGGACGGAACGTACACGTTCGGCTTCCAGGCCGATGACGGCGTCGCCCTGCAGCTGGGTACCACCGGCATCATCACGGACCAGTGGAAGGACCAGCACCAGACCGCTCCGCAGATGGAGACCGCGGCGAACCAGATCCTGACGGTGACGGGCTCGCAGTGGTCGATCGGCTCCCAGTCCGGGCAGCTGCCGATCCCGATCACGGTGGACTACTACCAGCGCGGCGGCTCGTCGAACGTGTACCTCGAGGTGCAGCAGCAGCAGACGTCGTCGGGGTCCTCGTGGGTGAACACGCAGGTCGTCCCGTCCGACTGGTTGACGAAGTCGCCGACGCTGCTGCCCTCCGGGTGGGCGTCGTCCGCCGCGATCATGGGCGACGCGGGAGCCTACGTCTCCGCGTCGAAGCAGGGCGGATCGGTGATCGTCACCGACACCGACGGCGGCACCCACACCTACGCTCGCGCCTCGACCGGTGGGTACACCCCGCCGCCGGGCGAGCAGGGCGTGCTGGCCTCGGACGAAGCCGGCAACCTGGTCCTCACCGACGAGGGCGGCACCGTCTACCAGTTCGACACCGCTGGCTTGGTCACGTCCGTGACCCCTGCTGCCGATCTCGGGTCGAAGCCGGCGAACCCGGTCCCCGCGTACAACAGCAGCCGACAGCTGACCTCGATCGCGGACCCGCTGTCCGCGTCGGGGTCGGGCACGACGCTGGCGTACTCGCGGAAGGTGCAGTTCTCGTACCTGTCGAACACCACCATCGGCTCGAGCGCCACGAGCGGCGCGAACCGTGCCGCGGGAGCGTGCGCTCCGCCGTCCGGCTCGTCGTTCCCGATGGCCGTCACCACGACCGGGCCGGGAACGCAGTCGGACGCGGGGATGCTCTGCCAGATCCTGTACCCGGACGGCACCACCACGCAGCTGTACTACGACACCACCGGACAGCTCGCCCGCGTCGTCGACCCCGGCAACGAGGTCACCGACTTCGGGTACACGCGCGGCTCGACCAACGGCACGTACCTGCTGTCCACGATCCGGAACTCGCTCACCAACGACTGGCTCGCCGCGGACACCAGCCGCGACCCCGCCGGACCGGTGACGACCGACATCCGCTACGACGGGAAGAACCGCGCCACCTCGGTGACCCTGCCCGCCCCGGACGGGGTGAGCAGCGCCTCCCGGCCGCAGAAGACGTACACCTACGGTGAGGAGGATGCAGCAAGGAACCGCACCAGTGCGGTCGACGTCGCGGGGATCACGGTCCCCAACGGGCACGCGTCGACCGTGACGATGGATGCGGCGCTGCGGCAGACGTCGGCGACGTCCGCGTCGGGACTGACGAGCAGCACGGTGTGGAACAGCCGCGACAACCAGCTCGCGTCGATCGACCCGCAGGGCCGTGAGTCGAGCACCGTGTACGACCAGCAGGACCGCGCCGTCGCCTCCTACGGTCCGGCACCGACGTCCTGCTTCGGACAGGTGCAACCCGCGACCGCGATCCAGAACACCAACGGGCCGCTGCCCACGAACGGGGTCTGCGCGGGGACCGGCACCCCGGTGGCACAGACCACGACGAGCATCGACGGGAACCTCCGCGGGCTCGCGGCGTCTTGGTACAACAACCAGACGCTCTCCGGCGTTCCGGCGGCGATGACGCTCGGAGTGCCTGCGGCGGCGGGTGCGAACGGCGGGAAGACCGACGGCGCCGTCGACTACGACTGGTCGACGGGGAACAACGCCGTCAGCCCGATGACGACCCCCACCGGAACGGTGCTCGGCGGCACCAGCGGCGCGAACTGGACCGTCTCCTTCACCGGTCTGATCACGTTCCCGACCGCCGGTACCTACCGCTTCTACACGTGGGCAGACGACGGCACCAAGCTCTGGATCAACGACCAGCTCGTCATCAACGACTGGGGCCCCCACGGTCCGCACATCGCTGCTGCGACCAAGCCGTTCACCGTCGCTGCGGGGCAGAGCCTGCGCATCCGGTTGAACTACCTGCAGCAGACGGGAACGTCCCGACTCGCGCTGGCGATGACGGCCGGCAACACACCGAGCACCTACACGGCCGCCGACGTGGTGCCCGCGTCGATGCTGTCGCCGGCGTACAACCTCGGCACGTCGTCGACGACGGCGGACTCGGTGCCCTCGGGGGCGCAGGCGAACCAGATCAGCCCGATCACCACGGCCACGACGTACTCACGGCCCTGGTACGGCACGGTCGACGGCACCACCGTCGACCCGGCCGGGCTGGCCCTGAAGACCTCGACCACCACCGAGGCTCCCGGCGCCGGCTACCTCCGCTCCCTGACCCGCACCCTGCCCGCGCAGGCGGCGGCCGCGTCGACGAACGCGTACTTCGGTGCGTCGCAGACGATCAAGGACGCCTACGGAACCACCGACGGGCAGATCTGCGGCGTGGACGTGTCCACCGCGCAGAACGGGATGCTCAAGTCGACCACCGGACCGACACCCGCGACGGGCAGCGCCGTCGTGACCTCGTACCTGTACGACGTGTGGGGTCGCACCGCTGGGACGAAGACCTCCGGCGACGCGGACTGGTCGTGCGTGACCTTCGACGCTCGAGGCCGCGCGGTGAAGGCGGTCACGGCGGCGTTCAACGGGCAGCCCAGCAGCACCGCGACGACCGCGTACTCCGACGACGGGCTCACCGCCGCGGTGGCCGACGGTGCGGTGCCGGGATCCCCGAACGGCTCGACGACGACCACCACGACCGACCTGCTCGGCCGGACCGTCAAGTACGTCGACGTGTGGGGGACCACCACGACGACGTCCTACGACCAGGCCGGCCGGGTCACCTCATCGCTGGCGGTGACCGCGGACGGGGTGCAGCACACGACGGGCCAGTCGTACGACGTGGACTCGAAGGTGACGCAGTTCACCGTGGACGGCAAGGTCGTCGCGGTGCCGACGTACCAGCGGGGTGAGGTCACCTCGGTGGCGTACCCAGCAGGTGCCGGGAACGCCGGCAACGGCACGTCGGTGACGCTGACGAAGAACGGAGCTGGTGCGCTGACCGGATTGGCATGGTCCTTCCCGAACAGCCAGCCGCAGGTCACCGACCAGGTGGTCCGATCCCAGTCCGGTGACGTCCTGCAGGACACCACTACGCTCGGGGCGGCGTCGAACGTGTCGTCGTACTCGTACGACACGGCCGGCAGGCTCGTGGCCGCGTCGATCCCGCGGCACCGGTTGACCTACGGGTTCGGTCCGGCGACGTGCACCCAGGCGGGTGCGGTCGCTGCGGCGGGGAAGAACGGCAACCGGACGTCGTCGTCGGATCAGCTCCTGGATGCTGCCGGGAACGTGGCCGGTGCGGCGACGCAGGTCGCGTCCTGCTACGACGCCGCAGACCGGCTCCTCGGCACGATGGTCACGAACCCGGTGACGGGGGCTACCCCGGTGAACCAGTCCCTGACCGGATCCCAGCTGGCGTACGACGCGCACGGGAACACGACCACGTTGGCGGACGAGACCCTCGTCTACGACGGGCAGGACCGGCACGTGCAGACGTCGCTGACGGACGGGTCGAAGGTGTCGTACGTGCGGGATGCGTCGAACCGGATCGTGCAGCGCACCGAGCAGACCCCGGACGGGTCGAAGACGGTGACCCGGTACGGGTTCACCGGTGACGGTGACACTCCGGACTTCGTCTACGACGGGGCCAGCAAGCTGACCGAGTGGGACCTTCCCCTGCCGGGCGGTGTGACCGCGGAGCTCCGCGGCGGGAGTGCGGTGTGGTCGTACCCGAACATCCACGGCGACATCATCGCCACCGCCGACGCCGCCGGGCAGCTCGCCAGTACGACGTTGCCGGTGTGCGACCCGTTCGGTCAGGTCATGGACCAGACCACGGGCCTGTTCGGTACGGTGACGGCGAACCAGTCCGGCCCGGACACACAGCAGGGCAATGCGGACTACGGGTGGTTGGGGCAGCACCAGAAGCTCAGCGAACACCTCGGCTCGATCGCCACGATCGAGATGGGTGCCCGGCAGTACGTCGCAGCCATCGGACGGTTCCTGCAGGTCGACCCCGTCGAAGGCGGCACCGACAACGCCTACGCCTACGTCAACGACCCCATCGGGAATTTTGACCTGAATGGGGAACACAGCTACAAATGCATGCCTTCCGGTTGTTACCGATCCGATGGGCGGAGGATACGTACTCCGCGATACGCCTCTGCACACGGTCAGGGCAACTGCAGGTATCGCCGCTGCGGCCATATGATGACGTTGAAGCAGCAGCACCGCTTTGAATCGCGCGTTTCAACATGGAGCGGACGAATTGCCTTCTTCGCAGGCTTGGCATCATTCACCCCCCTTGCGCCAGTTGCCGCTCCTGTCGCGATTGTGGGCGGAGGGATATCAGTCATCACGGGATGCATGGTGCCAAAGAATGGTTCACGATGCGCCGCATCAGCTCTCACCTACGGGTTCGGTCTCCTCTTTCCTCTCAAAGGTCCTGGAGGTGGTATCTTCGGTGGTCTTACCGGAGCTACTGACTGGATCCCGTCCGGTCGGAAGAGCAACAGGAGGTAACTTTGCATGGGAACTGAACGGCCAACATCGTGGTCACCTTATATAACGGGGATCGTTGCAACTTTGGCAGGCGGATCTGCACTCTTACTGAACGCTGTGAGTACCATGCAGGATGATCCAAGCGGATCTCGAACTTCGTTTCTGCTTCTGATAATTGGCCCGCTTGCACTCGTAGGTTTCGGTTTCATTAGCGCACTTCCGCGCCGCAAACGACATGGGCTTCTCGTTGCAAGCCATGGAGGCCATGTGGTGATCGATGTGATCGTGACGCCAGCGACTCGAGCGCGTTTAAATCTCGAAATGCAGCTCAAGCGAAGTTACACCGCTTGTCTCGTTTTCTCAGGTAATGAATATCAGATCTGGAAACGAGGGTTCGTGTCCCCGCCCGTTTGTGTAGCAAGTCTACCCTTGGAATTCGGGACGCATTCAACGGTCACAAAGCTCTCCCTAAACACGGTCGCCGCCCTAGCCATCGCTTGGGAGAGTGGGGAATCAGTCCAATTCCCTGTCATTAGTCCCAGAAACATTTTCAATATGCCCGCTGGAACGGAATACGTTGAATCCATGGTCAAATCGATAGAAGTGAAATAAGTGCACACCAGCTAAGTCTTCGGTAGTAACCCTTGTAACGAAGGGCGGCGCCAGGGCGTTACAGTATCGGCGTAGTCGTTGTCGAGCGGTAAGCCGCAAGGCACGAAACACGTGGTCCGGTCCCAGTCCGAGATAGACGTGCTCCTTGGGCCCGAGGAAATCCGGATTCGCTCGTGGTGGTGGAACAAGCGCATCCAGCTCGAGCGGACCCGGTGCCTGAAGATCGACGGGTACAGCGTTCCCTCAACCGTGGGTCACAGAGCCCGCTGTACCCGGTCTACTGGCATTGCCGGATGCTCGTCCTGACGATGTGGGAGTACCGCGAGACGATCTGCTCGCGGAAGGTGGCACGGCGGATCCAGGACGCGGTGTTCGCGGCGCGGGACAAGATCACGCTGCTGTCCGGCGGGCACGGGAGCCCGCTGGGCAAACGGCGCCGCCACTGAGGCGCGGCGATCCGTGAGATGCGCATGAAAGGCTGACGCTGATGCAGGAGCCCTGGTGTGTTAATGAGGACGACTTCGACCGTGCCCAAGCCCTTCGGACGATGCTCGACAGCTTTCAAGCACCGAAGAAACTGGTTGGTGGCGTACCCGGCGGGCGCCGGGAACGCCGGCAACGGCACCTCGGTGGCGGTGTCGAAGGACGGTGCCGGTGCGCTGACGGGGTTGGCGTGGTCGTTCCCGAACAGTCAGCCGCAGCTCACCGATCAGGTGGTGCGGTCGCAGTCCGGTGACGTCCTGCAGGACACCACCGCGCTCGGGACGACCTCGAACGTGTCGTCGTACTCGTACGACACGGCCGGGAGGCTCGTGGCCGCGTCGATCCCGCGGCACCGGTTGACGTACGGGTTCGGGACCAGCTCCTGCGCCCAGTCGGGTGCGGTCGCTGCGGCTGGGAAGAACGGGAACCGAACCGCTTCGTCCGACCAGGTCCTCGACACCGCCGGCAACCCGGCGGGTTCGGCGACGCAGGTCGCATCCTGCTACGACGCAGCGGACCGGCTCATCGGGACCACGGTGACGAACCCGGTCACGGGGGCGACCCCGGTGAACCAGTCCCTGACCGGTGCGCAGTTGGTGTACGACGCGCACGGGAACACGACCACCCTCGCGGACGAGAGCCTCGTGTACGACGGGCAGGACCGGCACGTGCAGACGGCCCTGGCGGACGGGTCGAAGGTGTCGTACGTGCGGGACGCGTCGAACCGGATCGTGCAGCGCACCGAGCAGACCCCGGACGGGTCGAGGACGGTGACGCGGTACGGGTTCACCGGTGACGGTGACACCCCGGACTTCGTCTACGACGGGGCCAGCAAGCTGACCGAGTGGGACCTTCCGCTGCCGGGCGGTGTGACCGCGGAGTTCCGAGGGGCGGGTGCGGTGTGGTCGTATCCGAACATCCACGGGGACATCGTCGCCACGGCTGACGCCGTCGGGCAGCTCGCGTCCCAGGTGTTGCCGGTGTACGACCCGTTCGGTCAAGTCATGGACCAGACCACCGGCCTGTTCGGCACGGCGACGGCGAACCAGGCCGGCCCGGACACACAACAGGGCAACGCCGACTACGGGTGGCTCGGGCAGCACCAGAAGCTCAGCGAACACCTCGGCACGATCGCCACGATCGAGATGGGTGCCCGACAGTACGTCGCAGCCCTCGGACGATTCCTGCAGGTCGACCCCGTCGAAGGCGGCACCGACAACGCGTACGCCTACGTCAACGACCCGGTCAACGCGTTTGATCTCACTGGTGAATGGTCGTGGAAGAAGCTCATGACCAACGCCAGTAAGATCGGTAAGTCGATCACCGACAGTAGGTTTGGGAAAGCGGCATTCTTCGTATGTGGCTTCATTCCGGTCACGGCTGTCTCGGTTGCTTGCGGCGCCGTGCAGGCGCTCGCCTATGTGGCACAAGGAAGATACGGCGAGGCGGCCGTGGCAGCCATCGGCATGATTCCGGGGGCCAAGCTCGCATCCGGCCTTGAGAGGGCAGGCCGATCTGTGATAAAAGCCGGGATCCGACGAGCGTATCGCACGGGTGTTCGGGTTCATCCGTCGCGTGTCCGTGCGCAAGTGCGGGGTCTCCGGTGGAGGGCGACGGCGGTCAGCAATGCAATCTTGACGCCTTCTTCAGAATGGTTGTCCAACCGGAAGTGGATTAAAAATCTGAAGCACGGTTAGGGAAAACCTATGAAACTAGAACGCATAAAAGGCACGCGCCGTGCATCCATCTGCTTTGCGCTGATCTTCAACGTGTGCTTTGATGCGGCACTCGTCGTGCCGGTGACCTCAGACCCGGGCTCCTTTCCTTGGGTAGAGCTGGGCATTGCAAGCGCGTTGTTGCTGTGGCTCATGCGAGCTTTCTTCATGGGCATTTTGATCAACGACCGGAAATTGCGAGTTCATGGCTGGTATCATTACCGCGATTTCCCACTTGAGTCCATAGAGCGTCTTGAGATCGATGGGTACAGCGGTGGTTTGAATGGCTACTTGCAAAGCAACATCGACCCGTTCTATCGGTTCGGCAGGATGCTGGTGCTACGAGTGAATGGCAAGGAGAAGGAGTTTCCGACGGCTTTATTTTCAAGGCGAACGGCCGACCGGGTGCAGGAATCGCTGCTGGCGGTTGCTCCGTGGATCCGGCTGACGTCTGGGGAGCACGGGAGCGTCAGGGGCAAGCGCGCGAAGCGGCGACAACGGTGAAGGGACCCGGGATCGATCCCCAGCTGCCGAGAGACGCTGACCAGCGCTGCGACGTTCGTGTCCGAACAGGTAACTGGTTTTCGAATCGGCAGCAACGGAAGGTTCCCTCGCGCTACACCACACGCCGGGTGCAAGGGAACTTGCTGAGTCGCATTCTCTTCATCGGTGGCTTGCTTGCTTTGGCTCTATCTGGGTGGTCCGGTCGCAGTCGGGTGACGTCCTCAAGGACACCACCGCGCTCGGGGCGGCGTCGAACGTGTCGTCGTTCTCGTACGACGCGGCCGGGAGGCTCGTGGCTGCGTCGATCCCGCGGCACCGGTTGACGTACGGGTTCGGAGCCAGCTCCTGCACCCAGTCGGGTGCGGTCGCTGCGGCTGGGAAGAACGGGAACCGGACGTCATCATCGGACCAGCTCCTCGACACCGCAGGGAACCCGGTCGGGTCGGCAACGCAGGTCGCGTCCTGCTACGACGCCGCCGACCGGCTCCTCGGCACGATGGTCACGAACCCGGTGACGGGGGCTACCCCGGTGAACCAGTCCCTGACCGGATCCCAGTTGGTGTTCGACGCGCACGGGAACACGACCACGTTGGCGGACGAGTCCCTTGTGTACGACGGGCAGGACCGGCATGTGCAGACGTCGCTGACGGACGGGTCGAAGGTGTCGTACGTGCGGGATGCGTCGAACCGGATCGTGCAGCGCACCGAGCAGACCCCGGACGGGTCGAAGACGGTGACTCGGTACGGGTTCACCGGTGATGGTGACACTCCGGACTTCGTCTACGACGGTGCCAGTAAGCTCACCGAGTGGGACCTTCCGTTGCCGGGCGGGGTGACCGCGGAGCTCCGCGGGGCGAGCGCGGTGTGGTCGTACCCGAACATCCACGGCGACATCATCGCGACGGCCGATGCCGCCGGGCAGCTCGCGTCCCAAGTGTTGCCGGTGTACGACCCGTTCGGTCAGGTCATGGACCAGACCACGGGCCTGTTCGGCACGGCGGCGGCGAACCAGGCCGGCCCGGACACACAACAGGGCAACGCGGACTACGGCTGGTTGGGGCAGCACCAGAAGCTCAGCGAGCACCTCGGCACGATCGCCACGATCGAGATGGGCGCCCGACAGTACGTCGCAGCCCTCGGACGGTTCCTGCAAGTCGACCCCGTCGAAGGCGGTACCGACAACGCGTATGCCTACGTCAACGACCCCATCAATGATCGGGACTTGACGGGCGAGTGGTCGTGGACAAAATTCGGCAAAACGGCGAGGTCTTGGGCGAAGACTCTCACTGACAACCCGGTCGCCAGTACCATCTTCTTCGCATGTGGCCTAATTCCAGGACTCGTGTCATTGGCTTGCGGTGTTGTGCAAACCGCCGCCTATGCTGTCCAGGGAAACTATGGCATGGCGGCTGTTTCGGCAGTTGGTATTGTCGGCGGATCATGGGCCACGAAGGGGCTCGTCCTCGCCAGTCGCGCAATGCGAGCGAGTCATGTATCTAAGGTGTTCGCGGCAGGACGAGTCGCTACGCGTAGCATCTCGACGAAGATTAGGAGAGGCGCCGCTTGGAAAGCAAATGCAGTCAGTAACGTTGCAGGAACCGCTATCGGCGCGCACGCGCAGAATAGTCGGTGGAGCAAGAAGACAGTGTGGAAGTATTGGGAGAAGCGATGAGTAGGCGGTTGAAGGGAAGCGCGCGAGGGGCTCTCGTTGCGGCTGCCTCCTTGGGGCTACCAGTCCCAATGGTAGTCGTGCTTGCTTCAGTAGGGACCGGTCTTACTTTGTATAACTTTCTCTTATTTATTCCGGCCACCCTTCTCATTGCGCGTGCGTCGATGATGGGCATCTATTTGCACGGGGAGTACGCCAGCGTTGTCTCCTGGTATCGAACGTACAGAATTGCGAGGGCTGAGCTGACTTCGGTTCAATTAATGCCCTACAGTGGGTTAATCAACCGCAACGCGGAGAGTGGCATCGATCCCCTCTGGCTATTCTGCCGAATGTTGCGCTTGAACACTGATGCCCGGGGAGAGAAGGAGTACCCGGGTACGATCAGCTCTCGCAAAACGGCTGAGTCACTTGCTCGGCACCTACGTTCGTGGGCGGGCCTCTTCGAACCGGACCATTCGCAGGGCGCACGCCATGTTGGGAAGGGCTAGCAACCGCTCAACAGTCTTTGCCGGATTCGCTGGTCTCATAAGTTTCACGAGCCCTAGTTCGTATTGGACGCCTTTGGCGGCGGGGCAATCAGAATACGGCAACCGGACGTCCTCGTCGGATCAGCTCCTCGACGCCGCCGGGAACCCGGTCGGTGCGGCGACGCAGGTCGCGTCCTGCTACGACGCCGCGGACCGGCTCCTCGGCACGACGGTGACGAACCCGGTGACCGGTGCTACCCCGGTGAACCAGTCCCTGACCGGGTCCCAGTTGGTGTACGACGCGCACGGGAACACGACCACGTTGGCGGACGAGACGCTCGTGTACGACGGGCAGGACCGGCACGTGCAGACCGCGCTGACGGACGGGTCGACGGTGTCGTACGTGCGGGACGCGTCGAACCGGATCGTGCAGCGCACCGAGCAGACCCCGGACGGGTCGAAGACGGTGACCCGGTACGGGTTCACCGGTGACGGGGACACTCCGGACTTCGTCTACGACGGTGCCAGCAAGCTGACCGAGTGGGTCCTGCCGCTGCCTGGCGGGGTGACCGCGGAGCTGCGCGGGGCGAGCGCGGTGTGGTCGTACCCGAACATCTACGGCGACATCGTCGCCACGGCTGATGCCATCGGGCAGCTCGCGTCCCAGGTGTTGCCGGTGTACGACCCGTTCGGTCAAGTCATGGACCAGACCACCGGCCTGTTCGGCACGGCGACGGCGAACCAGGCCGGCCCGGACACACAACAGGGCAACGCCGACTACGGGTGGCTCGGGCAGCACCAGAAACTCGGCGAACACCTCGGCACGATCGCCACGATCGAGATGGGCGCCCGCCAGTACGTCGCAGCACTCGGACGGTTCCTGCAAGTCGACCCCGTCGAAGGCGGCACCGACAACGCGTACGCGTACGTCAACGACCCCGTCAACGCGTCGACCTAACCCCACAGTCGGGGTGTAAGAGAAGTTGCGCCGCCCTGCGAAATCACTCGGTGTTGAAACGGAAGCTAGGTCGGGGTGCTGCGCGTGCCGTGAACTGGGAGAGGCGGCTGAATGGAATCTCCAACGTACTCGGTACAATATCCGCAGTAAGTGGCTTCCTGGCATTTATTCCAGGCTTGCAGTTCATGGGTGCAGTATCGCTTATCACTGCAGCCATTGGTGCGGCAATTGATTGCCGGCACGGACTCAATGCAGGGTGCGCGACGAGCATCGGTGGCTTAGCTTTCGAAGTTGCCGGGAAATTTGCCCGAGTCGAAGCTCGCCTAGGGCCCATCACCAGCCACGCTGCGCGAAACATCGATAACGTCTCCAATGTGTTGGGCTATCATTACGGCGTCGTAAACAACATCAGAGGATGGGCGGGTTATGCGGGACGCCGTTAGGCCGTCGGCCTCTCGCGCTGTGGATCTGGGCGCGATTGCCACACTCGGTATATTCCTGTTCCTCGGAATAGCTCTACTCCTCGGGTGGCTTTCGCACGCCTCTGGTACCCCGAGTCGACTGCAAGGAGGTCTTTCGATTGCGGCAAACGTGTGTGTCGTGATCTGCTTCGTCCCCTTCAGTTCGGCGGCGATCTGGTTCTACATCAGGGCGATGATCCTCGTGAAGCGTGAGGAAGCGAATGGATATTCAATCGGCGCCTACAACAGTGGTCGGGTGCGTGTCATCGATGCGCGGACAGGGCTGATCCTGAGGGAACCGGATGACCCTCCCTTGACAGACAGGAAGGATCTTGCTGCGGCCAGACAGCGTGCTCTCGCGAAAGACCGGCTCAAACGCCCCGAGTAATTGGATCAATGGACTGAATGCTGGCTGCGCTACGAGTGCGGGTGGCTTAGTGTTCGGTGGAGTTGGTCGGGCCGCGGGAACGCTTGCCCGAGTCGGGAGGATTTCGGCTCGAGCCGCGCGTAACGTCGACAACGTTGTGGGTTACCATTACGGCGCCGTGAGTAATGTTCGAGGATGGGGTCCTTCTGCGCGACGTCGTAGGGCAACGCGGACTACGGGTGGCTCGGGCAGCACCAGAAGCTCAGCAAACACCTCGGCTCGATCGCCACGATCGAGATGGCGCCCGACAGGACGTCGCAGCCCTCGGACGGTTTCTGCAAGTCGACCCGCTTGCGGGTGGAGCGGCACCGACAACGCGTATGCCTACGTCAACGACCCCGTCAACGCCTTCGATCTCGACGGCAAGAAGGCCTGGACGCTTGGAGACGTGGTGAACGTAGCGGATAACGTCAGTTCCGGCCTCGGCGTGGCAGCGCTGTTCGGCTGTGGTTTTTGCGGAATCCTTTCGGCAGTCCTCTCCGTCGGCGTTGCCGCATACAAGCTGTCGAAGGGACAAATCAGGCTGGCTTGACCTTGCCGGTGCGGCCAGCTTCGGCGTTGGTCGAGGTATCGAGTTGGGCGTCAAGGCATACCGGGGCGCTCGAGCCGCTTCTAAAATTGGTAGGGTAGCGCAAAAAGCGACCGCGTCCGCCCGCGCGCGCGGCCCGAGTCGGAGAATACGTCGTCGGGTCTCACAAGAATGCTGACTACATGTTCGGGGCTGTGCAGGGAACGTCGTGGATCCATCGCTCGGTCAACAGCAGAGATTCGTGGTTGTATCCACTACGGCGGAAGCGGGGGTGAAGATTTGGGGATAGTTGGGTTGGTGCTATTTCTAGCAATCACGGCGATAGTGTCGCTTCTGGGGGTCGTCGAGGATCGAAGAAATGCTTTGCGGCGTGCGTTCCGAAGCAAGTCTCCCCTTTGGGGGGTATATTCCGACGAAAATATAAAAGCGGCTATGCTCGCGCCCGGACGCCCCCTGATCGTCGTGCGCATTGAGGAATCCGAACGATACTTGCAGTGGCTCTTCGTCGATGATGACGGAGCTTACGCGGTCGAGACCTACAGACTTGACTCGAGGGCCGGGTTCGTCGATCCGCGTTCGGGGCTCAACCTGATTGAATTGCGCGCTATCACGCAAAAGGCGCGATTGCCAACCGATGCGCGGGTCAGATACCGTATCTGGTCGGACTATTTCGACACTTTCGGTGGGTGAAGCTATCGTGCACCGAGGCTAGGAATCGAGTTGCTCGACCGGCCCAGGGCAATGCTGCGCATGAGCGGGACGCTTCTAAAGTAGGAGGCATCGTCCCAGGAGTGAATGCCATTTGTGTCACGTCAGCCATCATGACCGGAGTCAGCGCCGCCGGCCCGATCGAAAAACGATCTCGATGGCCGTACCGCGATTCCGGCGGGAGGCATAGGTACTTGGGGAGGTTTCGCTGGTCTGGGCGACACCCTTGCAGGCTTCGGGACGGCGGCATAGGCTCTCCTCGGCGTTGGCGGCGTTTTCAGCCGCGCGCAGGCGACAGTCAAGTAGTTGGCGTCGCACACAAACCCGCAAAAGATACTCCTGGTAATCACATTGTTTACAAGATTTGCAAGAATCAGTGTAATCCGTTCAGCGATGCTGTCGATTACGAGTATGACATCCCCAGAAACGGCGAGTCGCGTCCAAAATCACAAATACGCACGTGCAACTCGTACTACGGACGCGGGGAGTACGTCGTTGGGGGTTGTGGGTGGCAAGTTGTTCAGCAGGGTCTGAAGACTAATTATCAGGCCCGATTGAAAGAAGAAAGATTGATTCGGGCCTACTATGACCGGCACGGACGGAAATGCCCGCCCGGGCATCGAGGAAGGGTATGCACGTGAGCAAGTACCCGCTGGGGATCGGAGGAGCCATTCGGGAGTGGCGGTTCCGCAGGCGGAGGGTGTTCGACCTCACCGTGCGGAGCCACTGCGACGGAGAATGGCCGGAGGAACCACCGAGGCGGACAGCGAAACTCTTCCACGAAGAGGCGTTCACTGGCCCTGCAACCGGTCCTCTTCTCTGCTATCGGCGACGGTTGCAATTGACGGAAGACCCGCAGACTTTGTTCGGGAGCGTCGATAGGACATTATTCGGTGGGCGAGGTGCTGTTCCGCGCGGGCCGGTTGGCGAGGGGCTGTTTGATACGGTCCAGGCTGTCTCTGAGGATGTCGCACGTGCACCGCTGGTGTCGAACGCGCAGATCACGAACGAGCCTGTGCCCGCGGTGGAGTTCCTGCACGCTGCAGCAATGGTCCGGCCCGATGGCGTCGGTGCGGTCATGGTCCGTGCAATGCTCGCGGAGCCAGCGGACGAGGTGTTCATTTGGGTTCTGGCGCACAACCAAGAACCCGAGCAGGAGGTGACCGATCACGTAACTTCGTACTTGCGTGATCGCGGCCTGAAGGTGAGCAAGCAGTTCATTGAGTACATCCGCTTGCCTTACATGCACCCGATCGGCGACCTGCCGCAAGTATTCGACCTTTCGATCCGCTCGACTAGGCGACAGGCGACTCGTCGGTAATTCTGGATCAAGCACGAGTTGCAGCGGTCACGACACGGAGGATGCAGCTTCATCAACATAGGATTACATCTCGATCGCTCGATCAAGGTGACCACTCGGATGTGTTCACCCGCCCGCCTTGACGGCTGGCTGCATCGCGACGACCTTTAGGAGGCCTTGCTTGCCGATAACCCGCCGCAACTATAGGTGTCCACGTCAGCATGCTACCTTGCGGCCTGGCTACGACTTGGTTTTACTTGCGATGCTTCAGCCTAGCAAGACGCGAGGAGGCACATGGGTATGGCACGGGATTGTACAATCCGCGTAAGGTCCGTATAGTTGATGTCAAGACCGGACTGACTCTTCGTGAGGCTGATGATCCTTCATTCGAGAATCGCGCCGAGATTGCCGCTGCCCGATAAATAGCGATCGTTCGGGCGAATGTCAATGGGAAGAGTTGAATGCGAGTTCGTGCCGCAGGGAGGTTCGCGCGCATACTCAGCGGATTCATCTGCTTGGTGATGGCCGGAGCCGTCACGAATGGTGTCTTCGGCCACTACGGCGCGCCCTCGCGAGGTGAACTGGTGCTGTGGGGTGTCGCAACATCCATACTTGCTCTCATCGTCGTTCGAGCGGCGATGATCGGAGTTTGGGTGGGACCAGCGCGAACTCGAGTCAGGGGATGGCTCTTCTCAGTCCGCTTCGACAACAACCAATTTCGGCGAGTGTCGAGCGTTGGCTACAGCGGACTGCTCAACGAAGGTAATCTCGACGGCTCGGCACGATTTCTCAAGGCACTGGTTTTCGATGTGCACAGTACTCGCGGCCCCCGCCAGTACTACTTCGCTGGCTTGATCGCTTTCAAGCGCGCTTCGGAACGGCAAGTGTCCGAGATTGAACATCGAATAGCTGAAACCCAGCGGTCGCCCACAGGGGAGAGATAGTCAGACCGTCGGTTGGGGTGATGCTCGAGGGAGCTGGCCGGGCCGCGGAAATGCTTGCTCGAGTCGGAGATAGCTCGGTTCCTTCCGCACGCTGTCGACGACGTGTCGAACGATGCGGCTCATCATCACGTTGCTGTGAACGATGTTCAAAAGTAGGTAGTTGTGCGCGACCTCGTCAGGCCGTCAGCGTCTCGCGCGTCTGAGCGCTGCGCGGTGTCGGCTGGTGGCATGGTGTTGTTCTTTGCCCTAGCAATGATTCTTTGGTGGGTCTCCCGTCGCGATGCGGTACCTCGGGACCTTCGGGATGCATCGTGGATCGGAGCGAATGCGTGTGTTTTCGTCGCGATCATCGCTGGCGGCTTGTCAACTGCCTGGTTCTCCGTTAGGCGCTCAGGCTTGCTGAGCAGGAGGAGTCGCGCGGGTACTCTACGGGGGCTTTCAACCCGCGAGCGGTGCGCATCATCGATCCCAAGAGCGGCTTGGTTCTCCGCGAGGCGAACGACCCGGTACTCAAGACCCGACAGGAAGTCATGGAAGCGCGAGCGTCCGCTTCGGAGCGGTTCGATGCGCAAACGGCGAAGTGCGGCTGCGCGAGTGGCAACTCGACTCCAACCGTCGGCGGTGAAGGTCGTGGTGACTCGTGAAGTTTCTGGCTTTTCCGGCCGGCTATCATCGTCGGGCGGTCGCCGATGCCGTAGATCGGGGTGCTCATGCGCGATGTCGTCAAGCCTTCTGCGTTCCGCGCGGGCGATGCTCTGATCATCGCCACCAGCGGTGCGGTGTTCTCCGCGCTGGTGTGCCTGAGTGGGGCGTGGCTGATGGCGACCGATCGTCTCGACAGCCCCACGCGGTCGATCGTCGTAGTCGTCGGGAACATTGCGGTGTGGATGTGTCTCGGCCCATGCGGGCTGTCGATGGTCTACTTCTACCTGCGTGCTCTGCAGCTCAGGCGACGCGAGGAGAAGCTGGGATACGCAACCGGCCCGTACGCAGAGGGATCCCTGTTCGTCGTCGACGCGAGGACCGGACTGATCCTCCGGCGGCCGGATGAGCCACCGCTCAGAAGCCGGAAGGATGTGAAGACCGCGCGAGCCCGAGCTTCCGAGCTGTTCGACGTCCGTACGACGAAGGTCGGTGGCGCGAGTGACGACACGACTCGAACCCGGGGTGTTCGAGACGATGCGTGACCCCGGTCCGGTCGAACCGAACGGGGAGTGCCGGGTCGCCTACCGAGGTCCCCGTGTGGCTGGGAGGCGAGGAGCGTCTCATGCATCAACCAGTGTTCGTGCCGGCAATCTTTCTCGGCGCGGTGCTCATCGTCGCTTGCGTTGTTCTCCTCACGACGGGACGGACACCCGGTTGGAACACGATCAGGACGGACGCTCCGCAGCGCCGGACTCGATCATCTGGTTGCTCTCGTGCGAGGGCCCCGAGGACGAGTGCGGTCAGACGGATCCCGGACGCGCGGCTCTGCTCGGTGTGTACAGCTCCGAGCGCGAAGCGCTTGAGGCCGAACGAACAGCGCGTGGAGATCCTGGGCTCCAGACGTACGTCGATGGCTACGAGATCAACGGGTTGAACTGGGAGACGGAGTTCACCGTCCAATGACGACCATCTGGCTCCTCGTCCACCGGTCGACGGTCGACGACGACACGACGATCACCGCGAAGACGATCGGGTTCTTCGACGCACGGTCGGTCGCTGAGGAAGCGATCGGGAGCCTGTGTCGGAGATTCGAGAGCTACCGGTCGGATCCAGAGGGCTTCGCGGTGTACGAGCTGCCCGTGGACGCGACGATCGACCGGTCCCTGTCGGACGAGATCATGTTCGGCCCGCGGCGGGCGGCGAGCTGATGCCCGTCAGTCGACGAGCCCTGCGGCGACCAGCCGCCGCAACGTCTCGACGCCCGCCGGCGGGCACCGGCCCGCGTCCGCGGAGGTGACCCACTCCACCTCGTCCACCTCTGCGGAGGGGACCGGCGTGGCGGCGTCCGCCGTGCCTCCCGGCCGGACCAGGAAGAGCGCCATCGCGACCATCGTCCCCGGCGCCTGCCCGTGCGCCGGCTCCGTGACGGTCCCGAAGGACTCGACGTCGGCAGCGGTGAGCCGCACCGCGATCTCCTCGTCGGCCTCACGCAGCGCAGCCTGCACGTCGCTCTCGTGCGGCTCCGCCTTCCCACCGGGCAGGTAGAGCACGTCGCGCCCGCGGGCGCGCACCATCAGGACCCGCCGGTCGCGCACCAGCAGCAGCGCGCTGACACGCAGGGTCGGGGCGTCGGCCTGGAGGCTCAGCTCGCGTCCGCCTCGCCGGTCCGGTCCGACGACACGGGGCACTCGGGCGCAGTGCGCTCCGCGAGCGGCACGACCGGCGACGGCAGCTCCGCCTCGGGCTCCGGGTGCACGCCGAACAGGGCGTCGAGGGCGCCGACGAACTCCTCGCCGCGGCCCGCGCGACCGAGCTCACGCGCGCGCACCGAGGGGCGGTGGAGCAGGACGCCGACCAGGTGCCGGAGCGCCCGTTCGGTCTGCTCGACGGACTCGGGGTCGGCGTCGCGACGCTTCGCGCGGTCGATCTCGTCGTCGAGGATGTCGAAGACGTGCTTGCGGAAGGCGACGAGTGCCGGCGTGGTCGACTGCTCGAGCGCCTGCGCACGGAAGCGGGACACCGCGTCGTCGACCATCTGCCGGGCCTCGGACTCGGCGTTCAGCTCGGCGATCGGCGCGTGGATGCTGATCGTTTCGAGGTCGAGGAGCTCGACACCGTCGACGTCGGCGGCGTCGGGGTCCACGTTGCGGGGGAGTCCGAGGTCGATGACGATGCGGCGCTGGCCGTCGTCGAGGTCGGCGGGTTCGACGACCGGGACCTCGCTCGAGGTGCAGGTGATGACGACGTCGCTCGCGCCGATGGCCTGGCGCAGGTCGGTCGCGGCGACCAGGTCGTGCTTCGCGGCGAACCACGGTGCGCGGCCGGAGGGCGAGAAGACCTGGATGGTCGTGGCGCCGCGGTCGCGCAGGGCCGCGATGGTGGTGGCGGCGTAGCTGCCGGTGCCGACGAGCAGCACGCGGGTCCGTGCCCAGTCGGTGATGCGCGACGAGGCGAGCTCGAGGCCGAGTCGGACGAGCGACCGACCGGCTGCGCCGATGCGGGTGCGGGTCTTGACGCCGCGGGAGGTGTGCGCCGCCTCCTGGAAGAGCCGCTCGAGGTCCGAGGTGGTCGTCCCGTTCGCGCGGGCGTCCTCGAGCGCTCGGCGGACCTGGCCGGAGATCTCGGTCTCGCCGACGACCACGGACTCGAGGCCGCTGGACACGGCGAACAGGTGCTGCACGACGTCCCCGCCGCCGAGCACGCTGACGGAGTCGAGGACCTCGGACGGCACGAGGTCGCTGGCGGTGGCGACGGCGTCGACGGTGGCCGACACGGCGGAGTCGCGGTCGTCGCCCGCGATGTCGAGGTAGGCCTCGAAGCGGTTGCAGGTGGCGAGGACGACGGCTCCGTCGAGCACGTCGGAGTCCGTCACCAGACGGCTCGCGGCGGTCGGTGCGCCGATGCTCAGTCGCTCCAGGAGGTCGAAGCTGGCGTTGCGGTGCGACGCCGTGAGACAGATGAGCACGTCTTCCATCGTAACTCGCGCTCGGAGCGACGGCTGTTCGCCCTCCGCGTGCACAGCAGACTGTGGGGTGGCGACGGCGTCCTGGGCGGTCGGTGCCCGGCGGCGGATGGGAGAATCGGCGGGTGACCTCCGCCGTGCCCTCCGCCCTGCCCGACAGCCACCCGCTCGTGACCGGCAGGACCTCGGGGTCGCCGCTCGTCCGGGCGCTCCGCGGGGACCGGCCGGAGACGCTGCCGGTGTGGTTCATGCGCCAGGCCGGTCGGTCGCTGCCGGAGTACCGGGAGCTGCGCGTGGGCACCGCGATGCTCGACGCGTGCCTCGACCCGGCGATGGCGTCGGAGATCACCCTGCAGCCGGTCCGACGCCACGGGGTCGACGCCGGCATCTTCTTCAGCGACATCGTCGTGCCGATCAAGCTCGCGGGTGTGGACGTCGAGATCGTCCCCGGTCGCGGTCCGGTGCTCGGGTCCCCGATCCGCACGGCGGCGGACGTGGACGCGCTCGCCCCGCTCGACCCCGCGGCCCTCGCGCCGATCACCGAGGCCGTGCAGCGCACCGTCGCGGAGCTCGGCGACACCCCGTTGATCGGGTTCGCCGGAGCGCCGTTCACCCTCGCCGCCTACCTGGTCGAGGGCGGGCCGTCGAAGGACCACATCCGCGCCCGCACCCTCATGCACAGCGATCCGGAGACCTGGGCGCGCCTGCTCGACTGGGCCGCCGGCGTCTCGGGGGCGTTCCTCCGGGCGCAGGTGACCGCCGGTGCCTCGGCCGCACAGCTCTTCGACTCGTGGGTCGGCTCGCTGTCCCGCACGGACTACGTGGCCTCGGTCGCACCGCACTCCGCGACGGCGCTGTCGCACGTGGCCGACCTCGGTGTCCCGCGCATCCACTTCGGCGTCGGCAGCGGCGAGGTCCTGCACGAGATGACGACCCTGGGCGACCCGGCCGACACGATCGCCGTCGACGCGGTCGGGGTCGACTGGCGCGTCCCCCTCGACGACGCCGTCCGCCGCGTCGGCACCGGGGTCACCGTGCAGGGGAACATCGACCCCGCGATGCTCGCCGCCCCGTGGCAGGTCCTCGAGGACCACGTGCGCGACGTCGTCCGTCGCGGTGGCGCGGCCCGGGCGCACGTCGTCAACCTCGGGCACGGCGTCCCCCCGGAGACCGACCCGACCGTGCTCACCCGCGTGGTCGAGCTGATCCACGGGCTGGGCGACGGCCGGAGCGACGGGGCGGGAGCCGCAGCGTGACCGACGTCGTCGTGGTCGGGGGTGGCGTCGCCGGCCTGGTCGCCGCCCGTGACCTGGCGAAGGGCGGCGCGCACGTCGTCCTCGTCGAGGCCGGGGACCGCCTGGGCGGCATGATCCGCCGGCACACCGTCGCCGGGCTCGACCTCGACCTGGGGGCGGAGTCCTTCGCGACCCGGACCGACGCCGTCGAGCGGCTCGCGATCGAGCTCGGCCTGGGGAACGACATCGTGTCGCCGGACCCGCGTGGTGCGTGGCTGATGACCCGCGACGGCCGGACCGCCCCGATCCCGCAGACCGGGTTCCTCGGGATCCCGGGCAGCCCGATGGCCGCCGACGTCCTTGCGGTGATCGGCCAGGGCGGTGGGCTCCGCGCGCAGATGGACTCGCTGCTGCCCTCGCCGATCGGTGCCCGGGCGCAGTCGCTCGGCGCCCTCGTCCGCAAGCGGATGGGGGAGCGCGTGCTCGACGACCTGGTCGTCCCGGTCGCCGGCGGCGTGTACTCGACGCACCCCGACCAGCTCGACCCCGACCGCGTGGCCCCCGGTCTCCGCGCGGCCCTGCAGCGTGAGGGGTCGCTCGCCCGCGCCGTGCTCGCGCTGCGCTCCCGGGCCACCGCGGGGTCGGCGGTGCAGGGCATCCGCGGCGGCATCGCCCGACTCGTCGACGAGCTCGTGGCCGACATGGCGACCTACGGGGTCGACGTCCGGCTGGGCACCCGCGCGACGGCGATCGAGCGCTTCGCCGTCGAGACCGTGGCGGCCGACGGCACCCGGGAGCGCCTGCCGGCCCAGCACGTCCTCGCCTCGACCGCCGACCCCGCACGAACCGCGGCACCGGACCGCACGGGCATCGAGCTCGTGACGCTCGTGGTCGACCAGTCGGAGCTCGACGCCGGACCCCGTGGCACCGGGATGCTCGTGCACCCCGATGCCGAGGAGGTCCGGGCGAAGGCGCTCACGCACGCCACGGTGAAGTGGCCGTGGCTCGCCGAGGCCGCTGGCGGCCGACACGTGTTGCGGCTGAGCTACGCAACGCGACCCGAGGGCGACGGGACGGGACCTGCGGGGACGGGGACGAGCCTCCCGGTCGACCCGGACGATGCCGTCGGGACCCGCGCCACCCGCGACGCCACCGCACTGCTCGGCGTCCCGGTGACCGCAGACCGCGTGGTGGGCGCCGCCCGGGTGCGCTGGTACGGGCCCGACCTGACCGCCGCGGGCCTTGCCGAGGGTGTCGTCGGCATCGGGGAGACCTCGTCCGGCCGCGGTCTGGCGGGCATCGTCGCCGCTGCCCGCACGTCCGCTGCACGCATCCTGGGTTCCTGAGCGGACCGGGGAGCGCCCGAGGGCTACTGTGGACGAACGCCGGACGTATTCCGTTCGGCGCATGACCACCGCACACCCTCAACAACGGAGGATCGCACATGCGAGGCAAGCTCCTGTTCGTCGCCGGCGCCGCACTCGGGTACGTCCTGGGATCGCGAGCCGGACGGGCGCGGTACGAGCAGATCAAGACCGTCAGCGGCAAGATCTGGAACAACGGCAACGTCCAGAAGGGCGTGCACCAGGCCGAGGAGTTCATCCAGGACAAGGGCCCGGACGTGGCCGAGTTCGTCGGTGAGCAGACCAAGAAGGTCGTCCGCAAGGTCAGCCAGAAGAAGGACTCGACCACCTCATGACCGACACCCGCGACCGCAAGTCGCGATCGTTGTTCGGTCTCGTCGGGGACATCCCGAAGCTGGTCAAGAACCTCGTCAAGGGCGAGATCGACCTGCTGAAGGCCGAGATGATCGCCAAGGCGAAGGTCTTCGGAGTCGCTGCCGGGCTGCTCATCGGCGCCCTCGTCATCGTGCTCTACGCGATCGGCGTGCTCCTGACCGCCGCCGTCATGGGTCTCGCGACCGTCATGCCGGCGTGGCTCGCGGCGCTGCTGCTCGCCGTCGTCATGCTGATCGTCGCCGGCATCCTCGGGTTCGTCGGCTGGAAGCGCTTCAAGAAGGGCCTGCCCCTCACGCCGAAGCGCACGATCGACAGCGTCAAGGACGACATCAACGCCGTGAAGGGCCTGGGCAACAAGCCCGGCCAGCACGACCGGAACCCCCGCGCCTGAGCGGCGGGACCGACACCCCGACCGGAGGACCCCTGTGACCGATCAGCACGACGACCTGGCGAACCGCGTCGCGGCGACCCGCACGCAGCTGTTCGAGACGCTCGACGCCATCGAGGACAAGCTCAACGTGCCGAAGCAGCTCGGCATCGCGGCGTCGAAGGTCAAGCAGGGGATCGACGAGAAGCCGGTGCCCTACCTGGCCGGCCTCGCAGCCGGTGTGGCGGTGGTCGGGAGTATCGTCGTAGCGGTGCTCCGACGGCGGTAGACCGCCTCTGATCGGTGGTCCTCCGGACGCGGCGCGCAGCCACGACCCAGGCAACCGACAAGACGAGGAACCATGAGCTCCGACGTGCACGCAGCCCCGCACGAGAACGTCCCCGACCACGCCGCCGGCGCCCCCGCGCACGGTGGCAGCCCGGCGCACGAGACCGACCCGGCGAGCGGGATCGACCCGAACCTGCTCACCGCGTACGCGCTGTGGGCCGTGTTCCGTCGACCGCTCGGACCGATCCACCGCGTCGGTGACGACGCCGTCGCCGAGCTCGACGCCGCCGTCGCCCGCGCGGCCGATGCCGGGGTCACGATCCGCGGCTTCTACGACGTCTCCGGCTTCCGCGCCGACGCCGACGTCATGATCTGGCTGCACGGCGACGACGCACAGGCGATCCAGGCCGCGCTCCGCGACCTCCGCCGCACTGCGCTGTTCCAGGACGCCGAGCCGGTGTGGCACGCGATGGCGATGCACCGCGAGGCCGAGTTCAACAAGCGCCACACGCCGGCGTTCCTCCGCGGCAAGGACCCCGAGGCCTGGATCACGGTGTACCCGTTCGTCCGGTCGTTCGAGTGGTACCTCCTGCCGGAAGAGGAGCGCTCGAAGATGCTCCGCGACCACGGCATCGCCGGCGCGAAGTACCGCCGGGTGCTGACGAACACCATCGCGACCTTCGCCCTGAGCGACTACGAGTGGATCCTGCCGCTCGAGAGCCCCGAGCTCGTCGACCTCGTCGACCTCATGCGCGACCTGCGCTACACCGAGGCGCGCCTGCACGTGCGCGAGGAGGTCCCCTTCTTCACCGGTCGTCGGGTGACGACCGCCGAACTGCCGGAGGTGCTGTCGTGACCGACACCAGCCAGATCACCAACGGGAAGGTCCTCGCCGCGACCCCGGCGGCCGTCGACGGCCCCGAGCACGTCGAGGTCCCGACCGCGTACGACGCGATCCTGCTCGCCGGCTTCGGCGGCCCCGAGGGCCAGGACGACGTCATCCCCTTCCTCCGCAACGTCACCCGCGGCCGCGGCATCCCGGACGAGCGCCTCGAGGAGGTCGCGCACCACTACCGCCACTTCGGCGGCGTGAGCCCGATCAACGCGCAGAACCGCGCGCTCAAGGCGGCACTCGAGGGCGAACTCGCCAAGCGCGGCATCGACATGCCCGTGCTCTGGGGCAACCGGAACTGGGCGCCCTACCTCGAAGAAGCCTTCACCGAGGCCGCCGACAAGGGCTACACCAAGCTCATCGCCATCGCGACGAGCGCCTACTCGTCGTTCTCGAGCTGCCGCCAGTACCGCGAGGACTACGCCCGCGTGCTCACCGAGACCGGCCTGATCGACACGATCCAGGTCGACAAGGTCCGCCAGTTCTTCGACCACCCGGGCTTCGTCCGCCCGTTCGTCGACGGTGTCCGCGACGGCATGGCCCGCGCGATCCGCGAGAACGAGGGTCTCGACGTCGCGACCGAGCTCCACATCCTGTTCTCGACGCACTCGATCCCGTCCACCGATGCGGCGAAGTCGGGCCCGGACTACCGGGGCTTCGACGAGCACGGCGCGTACGAGGCCCAGCACCTGGCCGTCGGCGAGGTCGTCCTCGAGCAGGCCTGGGCCGAGCTGCTCGAGCAGCCGGAGTTCGCGCACCTGCAGGGCACCGCCAAGCCCGCGTGGAAGCTCGTCTACCAGTCGCGGTCGGGCCCCCCGACGCAGCCGTGGCTCGAGCCCGACATCAACGACTACATGAACGAGGAGCTGAAGGGCGGCCCGACCCGCGCCGTGCTCATCGTCCCGCTCGGCTTCGTGAGCGACCACATGGAGGTCATGTGGGACCTCGACGAAGAGGCCACCGAGACCGCGGGTGAGCTCGGCTTCTGGTCGCTCCGCACGCAGACCCCCGGCGTCGACCCGGCGTACGTCGCCGGTCTGGTCGACCTGGTGCTCGAGCGTGTCAACGGAACCCCGAAGACCGAGCGTCCGCACCTGACCGACATCGGCCCCTGGTACGACGTGTGCCGTCCGGGCTGCTGTGAGAACGTGCGCGCCGGGTTCAAGCCGGCCGCGGCCGGGGTCGCTCCGTGACGGACGGCCACAGCGCGACGCCCTCCGACGGCCCGGCCCCGATCCGGCTCGGCACCCGTGCCAGCCGGCTCGCGGTCGCGCAGTCGCAGGACGTCGCCGACCGCCTGGCGAAGGCCGCGGGTCGCCCCGTCGAGCTCGTCACGGTGACGAGCGAGGGCGACACGAACCGTGCGTCCCTCGCGAGCCTCGGCGGCACGGGTGTCTTCGCCAGCGCCCTGCGCGAAGCCCTGGTCGCGGGCGAGGTCGACGTGCTCGTGCACTCGCTCAAGGACCTCCCGACCGCTCCGTACGAGGGGCTCACGATCGCGTCGGTGCCGAAGCGCGCCGACGCCCGTGACGTCCTGGTCGCGCGGAACGGTGCGACGGTGGACACCCTGCCCGAGGGCGCGAAGGTCGGCACGGGCTCGCCCCGCCGCGTCGCGCAGCTCAAGGCGAAGCGTCCCGACCTCGACGTGATCGACATCCGCGGCAACATCGACACCCGCCTCGGGCGCGTGGACGATGACCTCGACGCCGTGGTGCTGGCCGCCGCCGGACTCGGTCGCATCGACCGACTCGGTGCGGCGACCGAGCTGCTCGACCTCGGCTTCTGGCCGAGTGCTCCCGGCCAGGGTGCGCTCGCGGTCGAGATCCGTGCGGACGAGACGGACAAGAGCCTGCTCGCCGCGCTCCGCAAGCTCGACCACGCGCCGACGCGCCTGACCGTGACCGCTGAGCGCGAGATCCTCGCGAAGCTCGAGGCCGGCTGCTCCGCACCGATCGGTGCGACCGCGGTCGTCGACGCCGAGCTGCTGCTCGTGTCCGCCACGGTCTACCGCCCGGACGGCTCCGAGTACCGCACGGCGTCGCACGCGGCACACCTCGACGGCTCCGCGCAGGACCGGCTCGACGAGGCCCTCGAGGTCGCCGGTCGCGTGGCTGCCGAACTCCTCGAGAACGGTGCTGCCGAGCTGGCGGACCTGGCGTCGTCGGTGTCCGATGCTCCGGCCGAGGGCGGCCACTCGGCCGGGCCGGGGCTCTCCACGCCCGCTGCCGAGCAGCCGGCGGACGACAGCTCGACGACGGCCTAGGCGGTCACCACGGACGACACCGCTCGCGTCGCGGACGAGGCACGGCCCCCGGTCGTCCTCGTCCCGCGCGGCGGTGCATGGGGTGACGCGGTCGCCGCGGCGGCCCGGGAGCGCGGCTTGCAGCCCGTCGTCGTCCCGCTCATCACGGACGCGCCACCCGCCGATCCGGCGGAGCTCGACGCGGCGCTCGCGCGGTTCGCTCCGGCCGGGAGGCACGACGCACCCCCCGCGGACAGTGCGCGTCCCGACGGGGCCGGCCCCGGAGCCCCCTGGCTCGTGGTGACCAGTGCGACGGCCGTGCGCGTGGTCGCCGGGCGCGTGCCGCGCCTCCCGGCCGGGGTCCGCGTGGCCTGCGTCGGTGCGGCGACCGCACGGGCCGCGCGCGAGGCGGGCTGGCCCGTCGACCTCGTGCCCGACCACCAGTCCGCCGCCGGACTCGCCGCCGCGCTGCCGACCGACGCGGGACCCGTCCTGTTCCCGCGGTCGGAGATCGCCGCGACCACGCTCGTCGACGGGTTGCGCGCCCGCGGCATCCCCGTGTCAGAGGTCGTGGCGTACCGTACCGTGGGGACGGGCGACGATCCGATCGTCCTCGACCCCCCACCGGACGCCGTGCTCGTGACGAGCGGGAGCGTCGCCCGACAGGTCGCTGCGCGGATGACCCCGCTCGACCCGCGCACGCACGTCGCGTGCATCGGACCGTCCACCGCCGACGCCGCCCGTGCCGCGGGACTCCCCGTGCACGTCGTGGCCGCCGGTCGGTCCGCCGAAGCCCTGCTCGACGCCGTCGTCGAGACCCTCCACCCGAACCCCAGAACAGGAAGGTCATCGTGACCGGACGCTTCCCCCAGGTCCGCCCCCGTCGACTGCGGGCGACCCCCGCCATGCGACGCCTCGTCGCCGAGACGCGGATCCACCCCGCCGAGCTCGTGCTGCCGATGTTCATCCGCGAGGGCGCGACCGACGCGATCGACATCTCGAGCATGCCGGGCGTGCAGCAGCACTCGCTCGACTCGTTCCGACGGGCCCTGAACGAGGCCGCGGAGCAGGGCGTCGGCGGCGTGAACCTCTTCGGCGTGCCGACGTCGAAGGACGCCGAGGGCTCCGGGGCGACCGACCCGGACGGCATCCTCAACGTCGCGATCCGCGTGGCGCGGGAAGAGGTCGGCGACGCGCTCGTCGTGCAGTCCGACCTGTGCCTCGACGAGTTCACCGACCACGGCCACTGCGGCGTGCTCGCAGCCGACGGCTCGGTCGACAACGACGCCACGCTCCTGCGGTACCGCGACATGGCGGTGGCCCAGGCCGAGGCCGGCGCGGAGCTCGTCTGCATGAGCGGCATGATGGACGGCCAGATCGCCGCCGCACGTGACGCGCTCGACACCGCCGGGCACAGCGGCACCGCGCTGCTCGCGTACTCGGCGAAGTACGCCTCGGCGTTCTACGGGCCCTTCCGCGAGGCCGTCGCCTCGACGCTCGTCGGCGACCGCCGCACCTACCAGATCGACGCCGCCGACGGCCGTCAGGGCCTGCGTGAGGTCCTGCTCGACATCGAGGAGGGCGCCGACATCGTCATGGTGAAGCCCGCGATGAGCTACCTCGACGTGCTCGCCCGCACCGCCGACGTCTCCGAGGTCCCCGTCTGGGCGTACCAGATCTCCGGCGAGTACGCGATGATCACGGCCGCCGCCCAGAACGGCTGGATCGACCGTGACGCCGCAGCGATGGAGGCCCTCGTCGGCATCAAGCGAGCCGGCGCGGACGCGATCCTGACGTACTTCGCCGTGGACATCGCACGGAAGCTCAACCAGGAGGCCGGCCTGCGCACGTCCGGCAGCACCGCGGCGGTGTCCGGCGTCGCCTCGACCGGGAAGGCCCCCGAATGACCACCACCACCGCCCCCAGCGGCACCGCTCCGGTGTCGAACGACGAGCTGTTCGGCCGTGCGAAGGACAGCATCCCCGGCGGCGTGAACTCGCCCGTCCGCGCGTACGGCTCCGTCGGCGGCACCCCCCGCTTCCTGACGTCCGCCTCCGGGCCCTACGTCACCGACGCCGAGGGGCGTCAGTACGTCGACCTCGTCGCGTCGTGGGGTCCCGCGATCCTCGGGCACGCGCATCCGGGCACCGTCGAGGCCGTGCAGCAGGCAGCCGCACGCGGGCTGTCGTTCGGGGCCTCCACCCCGGGCGAGACCGAGCTCGCCGAGCTCGTGAAGCAGCGCGTGCAGGTCGACGGCGACGGTCCGATCGAGAAGCTCCGCATGGTGTCCACCGGCACCGAGGCCACGATGACCGCCATCCGCCTGGCCCGCGGCTACACCGGGCGTGACCTGCTCGTGAAGTTCGCCGGGCACTACCACGGTCACTCCGACTCGCTGCTGGCCGAGGCCGGCTCGGGCGTCGCGACCCTCGCACTTCCGGGCAGCGCGGGCATCACCGCCGAGACCGCCGCGCAGACCCTGGTGCTGCCGTACAACGACCTCGACGCCGTCCGCGCCGCGTTCGACGAGCACTCCGAGCGCATCGCCGCCGTGATCGTCGAGTCCGCCGCCGCGAACATGGGCGTGCTCGCGCCGGACCCCGGCTTCAACCGAGCGCTCGCGGAGATCACTCGGGCGCAGGGCGCACTGCTCATCGTCGACGAGGTCCTCACCGGGTTCCGCGTCGGCCCGGCCGGCTGGTGGGGCCTCGAGGCGGACGGCACCGTCCCCGAGGGCACCGGGTGGAAGCCCGACCTCGTGACGTTCGGCAAGGTCATCGGCGGCGGGATGCCCCTCGCCGCGCTCGGCGGTCGTCGCGAGGTCATGGACTTCCTCGCCCCGCTCGGCCCGGTCTACCAGGCGGGCACGCTGTCCGGGAACCCGCTCGCCGTCGCCGCGGGCACCGCGACCCTGCGGGCGGCGACGCCCGACGTGTACGCGCACCTGGACCGCACGGCGGCGACGATCGCGGACGCCACGAGCGCCGCGTTGTCGGCCGAGGGCGTGGCGCACACCGTGCAGCACGCCGGCAACCTGTTCTCGTTCGCGTTCCTGGAGCAGGCACCGCGGAACTACGACGACGTCCGCGCGCAGGAGGCCTTCCGCTACGCGCCGTTCTTCCACAGCATGCTCGACCAGGGCGTGACCCTGCCGCCGAGCGTGTTCGAGGCGTGGTTCGTCACGGCTGCGCACGACGACGAGGCCGTCGGACGCGTGCTCGACGCCCTGCCCGCAGCTGCTCGTGCGGCGGCTGCTGCGACCGCCTAGGAGTCCCCTCCGCAAGACGCCACGTCGGCGGTTCCTCGCAGCGGTACGTCGCTGCGTGGGGCCGCCGACGTTGCGTTCCGCGGTGGAGGTGCGGTCGAGCTCGCGTGCTGGTGGGGAAACCGACTGACATGTAGTGTTCTACCGTGCTGCACGCGACGCCGTCTTCGTACTTCCGCTCCACGCGCGGCTGTCGACTCCTCGTCGACCTGACCGTCACCGTCGCCTTCGCGTGCGTCATCTGGACGTACTCGCTCTCGTACGACGGGTCGGTCGACAACGGGGACCGGGTCGTCCGGGCATGGACCGGGTGGAACCTGTTCATCCCCGCCGTCACCGTCGCCCTGGTCGGGATCCGTCGGCTCGTGCCGTGGGTCGTGCTCCCCGCGCTGCTCGCCGTGGACTGGTACGACCGCTGGCAGTCCATCGGGAGCGAGCCCTTCGGTGTCGCGGTGGGGCTCTTCACCATCGCCAGCGAGCGGCCGTGGCGCCAGACCCTCGTCGCGGGCGCTGTGGCGTTCACCGTGCTCGTGGCGTCGACGCAGCTCATCGGAAGGACGATGCGCGGGTTCTGGACGTGCCTGATCGTCTACGCGTTCGGCATCGTCGCGGGGCTGGCGGTGCGCCGTGCGCAGGCCTCCCGGTGGCGGGTGCTCCGGCTCCTCGCACAGTCGCGCGTCGAGCGCAGGACGACCCAGCGCGCCGAGGAGCGGGCGGCGCTGGCGCTCGAGGTCCACGACGTCTGCTCCAACTCCCTCGCGGTCGTCAGTCGACTCAGCGAGGTCGCTCGCAGCCGTGTCACGACCGACCCCACCGAGGCCGTGCGTCTCCTGGACGACGTCACGCGCGTCGCCCGGGACGGCATGACCGAGGTCCGACGGTTCGTGCGGCTGGCCGAGAGCGACCCGGTCGACGGGGACGTCCACGCCATGGTGGCGCGCGTCCGGGCGGTCGGTGTCCCACTGACGGCGACGATCTCGGGCGAGCCGCGGGACCACCGGGTCGCGGCGACGGTGTACCGGGTGGTGCAGGAGGCCCTGACGAACGTGCTGCGCCACGCACGTCCTGCACGCGTCGAACTCGAGGTCCACCACGACCAGGACGGCGGGCTCTCCCTGCGGGTCCTGAACGACGGGGTGGTCGCGGCCACGCGGGGCTCCGGGCGGGGGACGCGCGGCATGGCCGAGCGGGTGGCGGCACTCGGCGGGAGCCTCCGGGCCGGGCCCGGACCGTCGGACGACACCTGGTGCGTGGAGGCGACCGTCCCACCTCCCGGCCACTCGGCCACGGGAACGGACCGCCGATCGACGGTGGTGGCACGGTGATCCGCGTCCTCGTCGTGGACGACCAGCACCTGCTCCGGACCGGGACCGCGATGGTGATCGGGACGGCGGACGACCTCGTCGTCGTGGGTGAGGCGCAGGACGGTCTCCAGGCCCTGGAACGGATCGGTGTCCTCCGACCGGACGTCGTCGTGACCGACATCCGGATGCCGGGGATGGACGGCATCGAGACCACCAGGCGCATCACGGAGCGCTTCCCGGCCGTCAAGGTGCTCGTGCTCACGCAGTTCGACCTCGACGAGCACGTGTTCGGCGCCCTCGCGGCAGGCGCGAGCGGCTACCTGCTCAAGGAGAGTTCCGCGGAGGAACTCTGCGCGGCGATCCGCACGGTGGCTGCGGGCGATGCGATCGTGGCCCCACGGGCGTGCCGACGGCTGGTCGAGACCGTGAAGCCGACGCTGCTGTCGGCCCGCCCGCAGTACGCGCCGTCCTCGCCCTTCGACGCCCTCAGCGCTCGGGAGCTCGACGTCGTCCGGGCCCTGGCGGACGGGGCGTCGAACGCCGAGGTCGCCCGGTCGCTCTTCATCTCCGAGGCGACCGTGAAGAGCCACGTCGCGAGCATCCTGCGGAAGCTCGGGGTCCGTGATCGTGTGCACATCGTCATCGAGGCGTTCCGGTGCGGAGTGGTCGGGGACTGATCGTCAGGGCAGGACGACGATCGGCGTCCCCAGCGGCAGTGCGTCGAGTTCTGCGACGGCATCCGTTCGGACCCGGATGCACCCGTGCGATGCTCGGCCCCGCGGGTTCGGGTTCGCATGGATCGCGATGAGTCCGCCGTCGGTACCGGTGTACGGCTCGTCGGCTGCGGTCGCGTGCAACGACGTGAGCTGGATCGCTCCGGGTGCCAGCGCCTGTGCGGGGTCCACGTAGCGGGCCTGGAGGTAGCCGCTCACGCCCGTCGGTGTCGGTGTGGAGTCCTGTCCGACGCCGACCTCGTGTCGGCGCTGTCCCTGCGTGGTCGTGATCGTCATCGACTGCTCCGCGACACGGACGGTGACCGAGGCCGCGGTCGGTTGCATCGTGGGCAGGTCGCTGGTCCGTGCCCACGCCGCCGTCTGCGCGGGCGCACGCGACGGACCCGCCACCGAGGGCAGCGTCTTCCGGGCAGGCGTCAGCACGAGTGTCCACTCGCCCGTCGTGGTCGCCGCAGCGACGACGGTCGGCGCGCGCAGGAAGTTGCGGCCGGGGAGCACGGCGACCGGTGCTCCGCCGCGGTCCGCGTACAGCACGAGGTCGTGCTCGAGGAGGCCGGCGTGCGACGGGACAGCGTCGGGCCCGGGTAGGAGTGCGCCGATGACGGCGTCGTGCACGGCGACCGGGAGGCCCTCGGTGGACGGCACCGTCGGTGTGGTCGTCGCCTCCGGCGTGGGGCTCGGCGTGGAGCGTCCGCTCGGCGTCGGGCGTCCCTGCGCGGGCGACGACGGACGTGACGGACGCGGGCTCGTGGAGGTGGTGCTGCAGGCCGACGCTCGTGCTACGAGCGCGGCGCCCACCGTGAGTCCGAGGCAACGGAGCGCCGCGCGGCGGTCGAGGGTCATGGGTCGGTCCTTCCGGCGGTCCGAGGATCAGTGGCGGGGACAGGGCGGGGCCGCGGCGCTGTGGCACCGCGGCCCCGTGCCGGATCAGCCCGCGACGCGCGGGAGCTTGGTCGGGGGCTGGGTGACGCCCGGCTTCCCCACCGGTGCCTTCGGCTTCGAGGTGCCCGGTCCAGGAGTGCTCTTCCCCGCGTGACGGTCGGGGTTCGCCACCTCCTCCAGCTCCGACCCGTCGTTCGCACTGCACCCGGCCGCGAGGAGCTGCCGAGCGCTCTCCGGCGTGAGGCGTCCGTCCTTGCCGTACACCGGTGTCGGCTTCGTGCCCGTCGTGCAGGTGAACCCGTCACCGGCTGGCTGCTGCTGGCGCTGCTGCACCGGGCGCTGCTGCACCGGGCGCTGCTGCTGCGAGGAGGTCGGTCGATCCGCACCTGCGCGGTCCGGTTCGCCGTGCGCCGTGAGTGGGGCGAGGACGACCCCACCCACGAGGGCGAGCCCGGCCGTGGTGGCGAGGAGGGTCTTCTCGATGCTGTTCACGATGTGCTCCGTTCGGTCCGTCGGCGGTCTCTCCGTCGACGTGAACAGTGAACAGCTGGAACATCACATTGCGGACCGTCCCGACGGCCGGTTCCGCGCCCCGCCTTCCGGACGAGTCGGCGCGCGGTTCCCCGTCGACGGGTGGTTCCGGACGGGAGGCGCGGCTCGGCTACTGCGCGCGGCGCGCGTGCCAGCGTCCCGCGGTCCGCTCGATGGTGAGCGGGAAGGCGAAGGCGTGCGACACCGCCTCGGACGTGATGACCTGGTCGGCAGTGCCCTGGGCCACGACGGCACCGTCACGCAGCAGCATCGCGTGCGAGGTCGACGCGGGCAGGTCCTCGAGGTGGTGGGTGACCATCACGCTGCCGAGGTCCGGGTGCCGCTGCCGGAGCGCGTCGACCGTCTCGAGCAGGTGTTCGCGCGCGGCGACGTCGAGGCCGGTGGCCGGCTCGTCGAGGAGCAGCAGACGCGGCTCGCTCATGAGCGCCCGCGCGATGAGGGCCCGGCCCCGCTCACCCTGGGACAGCACCGGCCAGCGGGAGTCGACCCGCGCCTCCAGTCCGACGTCGGCGACGTGCCGGCGCGCGGTGTCGACCTGGTCCGCGCTCGGTTCCCACCGCATCATGAGGTCGGTCGTGCCGGTCAGCCCGGTGAGCACGGTCTCGAGCACCGTCAGCGGCGACAGCATGCGGTGTCGCGGGTCGACGTGCCCGATGTGCTCGCGGAGCTCCCGGACGTCGACGCGGCCGAGTCGGCGGCCGAGCAGCTCGACGGTGCCCGCCGTCGGGTGCCCGGTCGCGCCGAGGACGGCGAGCAGTGTCGACTTGCCCGCGCCGTTCGGACCCAGCAGCGCCCAGTGCTCGCCGCTGCGGACGGTCAGCGACACGTCGTGCAGCAGGTCCCGCCCGGAGCGGGTGACGCGGAGGGCTTCGCTTCTGAGCAGGACGTCGGTCACCCGGCCAGTCTGCCCGGTCGGGCCACCCGTCCGGATGCCGCGGCCCGCTCGTGTCAGGCGGTCGCGTCGGCGTCGGCGTTCGCGTGCGACGCCCGGATCTCCGCCATGTGCTCGGCCATCGCCCGGGACATGCCGCGGATCACGGCACCGGCAGCCTCGCCGTCGCGGGCCTTGACCGCTGCACGGAACGAGTCGAGCCCGTGCTTGACGTCCCAGAACACGAACTCCGGCTGCCCGATGCGCACGAACTTCGCGCGGTTGACGATGCCCTCGGCGGTCTTGACGAGCAGCTCGTTGCCCGAGTGTGCGACGAGGAACGCGATGAGCGCATCGACGTCGTCGTTCAGGGCACGGTCCTCGGCGTCGGCGTGCTTGCGGGCCTGGTCGAGGAGCTTGCCGAGCTGCTTGACCGCGGCGTCGTCGAGCTTCGGCACGGCCCAGCGGGCGGCGAGTTCGGCGAACCCGAAGAGCAGCTGGAACGCGTCGTCGTACTGCTCACGGGTCGGCGAGGCGACGCGCGTGTAGCGGTTGGCCTCCATCTCGACGAGCCCGTAGTCGACGAGCTTCGCGATGGCCTCGCGGATGGGCGTCCGGCTGACCCCGAGCCACGCGACGAGCTCGTCGTCGTTGAGGCGCTCCCCGGCCTGCAGCGTGCCGTCCTGGATCGCGGCGAGCATCTTCTCGAGCACGACGTCGCGCAGGAGCTTCCGGGGGGACGACTCCACCGACGACTTGGGTACCGGCATGGCTGCTCCTCACAGGTTCGGGTGTTCCGTGTGCCAAACCTAGCGTGTCAGTTGGCAAGCGTTCGGGAAATCACCTGAAAGGGAAACAGGTCAGCGTCGCAGGTCGACCACCGTCCGGCCGTGCACCCGGCCCGCCACCACCTCGGCGCCGACCGCGATCGCGTGCTCGAGGTCGACCGTGCGGGTGACGTCGGCGAGCAGTGCCGGGTCGAGGTCGGTCGCGAGCCGCTCCCACGCCTGCTGGCGCAGCGGCAGCGGGGCCTCGACCGAGTTGATGCCGAGCAGGGACACCGCGCGGAGGATGAACGGCATCACCGAGGTCGGCAGTGCCGAGTCCTGCGCGAGCCCGCACGCCGTGACCGCGCCGCCCCACTGCGTCGCCGCGAGCACGTTCGCGAGGGTCGCGCCGCCGACGCTGTCCACGGCGCCGGCCCAGGTCGCGCGCTGCAGCGGCCTGCCGAGCTCGGCGATCGCCGCACGGTCGACCACGTCCGACGCGCCGAGGGCCCGGAGCGACGCCTCGTTCGCCCGGCGACCGGTCGAGGCGGTCACCCGGTACCCGCGCGCGGCGAGCAGGGCGATCGCCACCGTGCCGACGCCGCCGGAGGCCCCGGTGACGAGCACCGGTCCGTCCTCGGGGGAGACCGTCCGCTCCAGGGCGAGGACGGAGAGCATCGCGGTGAAGCCCGCGGTGCCGATCGCCGCCGCGAAGGAGTCCTCGATCGTGTCCGGCAGCACGACGAGGGACCCGCTCGGGACGACCGCGTGCTCGGCCCACCCACCGTGCCGCGTCTCCCCGAGGCCCGCGCCGTTGCACACGACCCGGTCGCCGATCGCGACGTCGTGGACCCCGGGGCCGAGCGCCGACACCGTGCCGACGACGTCGATCCCCGGGACGAGCGGGTCGATCCGGGCGACGCCGGGGTTGCCCGCCAGGGCGAGCCCGTCCTTGTAGTTCACGCTGGAGTACGTGACGTCGACCGTGGCCTCGCGCTCGGTGGGGTCGGGGAGGTCGACCTGCGTGATCGCGGGTGGGGTGGAGCGGGAGACGAGGACTGCGCGCGTCATGCGTCGGACGCTACCCCGTGCCTCCCGGCCGGGCGTGCCGGAACCTGCTCAGCCGAACATGATGGCGGCCTCGTCGTAGCGCGCCTGCGGCACCGTCTTCAGCTCGCCGAGGGCGTCCTCGAACGAGACGTGCACGATCTCCGTGCCCTGGAGCGCGACCATCCGTCCCCAGCGTCCCTCGACCACGGAGTCGATCGCCGCGAGCCCCAGCCGCGTCGACAGCACCCGGTCGTAGGCGGTCGGGGTCCCACCGCGCTGGATGTGCCCCAGCGTGGTGGCACGGGTCTCGATGCCCGTCATCTCCTCGATCATCGGCGCGAGGCGCTCGCCGATCCCGCCCAGACGCGGACGCCCGAACGCGTCGAGACCGCGCTCGGTGTGCGCGTTGTCCTCGTGGTCCGGCACGAAGCCCTCGGCGACGACCACGAGCGGCGCCCGCCCGCGGTCGTAGGCCGCCCGCACCCACGCCGCGATCTGCTCCATGCTCGTCTTCTGCTCGGGGATGAGGATCGCGTGCGCGCCCGCGGCCATGCCGGAGTGCAGCGCGATCCAGCCCACGTGTCGGCCCATGACCTCGGCGACCATGCAGCGCGAGTGCGACTCGCCGGTGGTGCGGAGGCGGTCCATGGCCTCGGTGGCGATGGCGACGGCGGTGTCGAAACCGAACGTGTAGTCGGTCGCACCCAGGTCGTTGTCGACGGTCTTCGGCACGCCGACGATCTTGAGGCCCGCGTCGGTCAGGCGCTTCGCGGCGGCCAGGGTGCCCTCGCCGCCGATCGCGACGATGGCGTCGATGCCGTGCCGTTCGAGGGTCTTCGTGATGTTCTCGACGCCGCCGTTCGGTCCCTCGAAGGGGTTCGTGCGGCTCGTGCCGAGGATGGTCCCGCCCTGCTTGGCGATGCCCTGGATGTCCTTCCGGCCGAGGGGCACGATGTCCCCGTCGACGACGCCCCGCCAGCCGTCACGGAACCCGACGAACTCGTGGCCGTGGATCGCGATGCCCTTGAGCACGATGGCGCGGATGACCGCGTTGAGGCCGGGGCAGTCGCCTCCGGAGGTGAGGATGCCGATGCGCACGGAGACTCCAACGTCGTCGGGTTGCGGGGACCTCCCCATAATGTCTGACGGTGGTGTGGCATTACCATCCCCGTGTGTCCCTGCCGTCCTCCGTCACGTCCGGCCCGTCCGGTCGGCGTCCGGGTGCGTCCGGCCGGGGTGTCGGGACGGGCCGCGCCACCGCTGCGGCCGTCCGCGTCGACACCGTGTACCGGCCTGGAGGCGCGGTGGACGTCCGCGCGACCCTCCGGCCCCTGCAGCGCGGCTCCGGCGACCCGGCCTTCCAGGTGGTCGGGTCCGACACGTGGCTCGCGCTGCGCACGCCGGCCGGGGCTGCCTCGGTGCTGGTCCGCCGTGCCGGCACCGACGCGATCGCGGTCTCGGCGTGGGGTGACGGTGCCGCGTGGGCGGTGACCCACGCGCCGGACCTGCTCGGACGCGACGACGACTGGTCCGAGCTCGACGTCAGCGCCCATGCCTTCCTGGCCGAGGCCAGACACCGGCAGCCGGGGTTACGGCTGCTCCGGACGAACACCGTCGTCGCGATGCTCGTGCCGGCGATCATGGAGCAGAAGGTGACCTCTCGGCAGGCCTGGCGCGCCTGGCGGTACCTGCTCCGGCGCTTCGGCGAACCGGCACCCGGTCCGGCGCCCGCGGAGATGTTCGTCCCGCCGGCCCCCGAGCAGTGGGCGCAGATCCCGAGCTGGGAGTGGCACAAGGCCGGCATCGAGCCCGGGCGTTCGGCGACGGTGATGCGGGCGGTCAAGGTCGCGCCGGCGCTCGAGCGGACGCTGGCACTCGGTCGCGGCGGTGCGGTCGTGTCGCAGCGGCTGCAGTCGGTCCCGGGCATCGGGCAGTGGACCGCGGCTGAGACGGCGCAGCGGGCGCACGGGGACCCGGACTCGCCGAGCGTCGGGGACTACCACGTGCCGGCGCTCGTCGGGTGGGCGCTGACCGGCGGTCCGGTGGACGACGACGGGATGCTCGAGCTGCTCGAACCCTGGCGTGGGCACCGCGAGCGGGTCGTCCGGCTGATCGGGGGCTCGGGCTTCCGGAAGCCGGCGTTCGGCCCGCGGATGACGATCCAGGACCACCGCTGGCACTGAGCCGGACAGGGGCGCAGCCGCGTCGTAGGCTCCATGTGAGAACCGATCTCACGAAGGAGGAACCATGTCGGACCCGAACACCACCCCCGCCGCCGAGGCGGAGGAGCACCGCGTCGCCGAGCACGACGTCGCCGACCACGACCACGAGCAGGACGGCGGCGAGCACGAGACCGTCGAGCACGGCGACCACGTCGACTTCGTGCACGACGGCCACCGTCACGCCCGTCACGAGGACCACTACGACGAGCACTGAGCGTCGCTGACGCGACCGACGACGGCCGGGAGGGGCGTGGCGGAGCCGCCACGTGCCTCCCGGCCGTTCGCCGTGCGGTCGTACGCCTCCTACGCTGGCCGCATGACGACGATCATCCGCTCCGCTCGATCATGCGATGCGGATGCCGTCGAGCGGATCGAGAACGACGCGGACCAGCTGTTGATCGATCACCTCCACGCTGACGTCTGGGCTCCGGCTGCACACGGCAGCGCGCGGCTCGCGGAGTCCGGCTTCCTGCTCGTCGCCGAGGTCGAGGGTGAGATCGCCGGCTTCGTGCACGTGCTCGAGGTCGACGGCACCTGTCACCTGGAGCAGCTCTCGGTCCGCCCGGTGTCCTCGCGGCGGGGACTCGGTCGGGCGCTCGTGGAGGCCGCGAAGAACCGAGCCCGCGAGCGTGGGTACGACCGGATCTCCCTCCGCACCTACGCGGACGTGCCGTGGAACGCGCCCTTCTACGCAACGGTCGGCTTCCTCGAGGAGGAGCCCGCCACGCCCTTCCACCGGTCGCTGATCGAGGCCGAGGCGCAGCACGGTCTCGATCGGTACGGGCGACGGGTGCAGATGAGCGCACCCCTCGGGCACCCGCGTCAGTAGGAGCTGCGTCGATCGTCCGATGACCTACGGGTGCCGGGTGCCCTCGCCGGCCAGTACGGCGCGGTAGCCCTCGCGGAACGTCGGGTACCGCGGCTCCCAACCGGTCGAGCGGAGCAGGGCGTTCGCGAGTCGCTTGTCGCCGCCGGCCTGCCGTCCCTCGGGCTCCGCGACCGGCGGCTGCTGGACACCGAGCTCGTCCGCCAGGAACGTCAGGACGTCGTCGAGCCGGACCGGTTCGTCGTCGGTCCCGAGGTACGTCGGCGCAGGGTCGTCCACGGTCGCGAGGTGGACGAGCGCTGCGGCGGCATCGTCCCGGTGGATGCGGTTCGTGTGCGGCGAGGTGCGGGACGACAGCCTGGCCTGCCCGGACCGCACCTGGTCGATCAGTCGCTCGCGCCCGGGCCCGTAGATGCCGGACAGCCTGACGAGCACGGCCTCGGGTGCTCGGTCGCGCAGCAGTGCCTCGGCCTCGAGCAGGACGCCCGCGGTCGGGGTGCTCGCCCGTGCCGGGGTCTCCTCCGTGACCTCGCTGCCGTCATCGACGTCGTAGACCGCGGTCGAGGACACGACGATCACGCGCGGCGAGGCACCGGACGCCGCGATGCCGTCGAGCACGTTCCGCAGGCCGTCGACGTAGGTCGCGCGGTACTCGTCCACGTCGCGGGACCCGGCGGCGAAGGCCACCACGACCATGCCCGTGTCCGCGTCGATCGACGGCACCTCGTGTCGGAGGTCGACGCTCCGGCCGATGATTGGCGCGGGGATGCGCTCGGCGCGACGGCGGAGTCCGGTGACCGGGTGGCCGAGCGCCGCGAAGCGCAGGCCGGCCTCGGTGCCGAGGTCGCCGCAGCCGGCGATGACGACGGGGGAGTGGTGCTGCATGCTCCGAGCTTGTCAGGTGCTGGTCGGAGCGGCCCGAGCGGGTGCCCGGGCCGCGGCGGTCAGACCTGCTCGTTGTCGGGCGACTCGGGCTCGCCGCCGGAGTCGACGTCGCTGTCCTGCTGCGGGTCCTCGGTCGCGTTGCCGGTGGACGAGCCGTCGGGCAGGTCCTCGGTGCGCTGGAACTCGCTCTCGGGGGCGTCCGTGGAGCCGTCGGTCGGGGTGGTCTCGTGCTGCTGGTCGCTCATGGGGCCGACGCTACGCGGGAGCGCCTCCGCCGCCGTCCGGCCAGGAGCGTCCCCCGCGATCGGGATCCGATCGCACTGCTCGAGTGTCGGGAGGGGCACCACGTCCCCCGAGTTTGTAACGGAGAGGTAACGAACCCGAACTCGTCCAAACCCTTCGGCCGAGGGCGTCGAAACACTGTCACAAGCCGGGAAACACCCGGAGCGCTCACCAGCCGCAGGTAGCTGGTTCTCCACCCCTGTGCGGGGTGTGTTCGGCGCGCACTCAGGGAATCGCGCCGAGCGCGACAACGGAAGGAACCCATCATGCGCAAGTCCATGAAGACCTCGATCACCCTCGCCACCACCGGCGCTCTCGTGCTGGGTGGTGCCGCGTTCGGCATCAGCACCGCGAACGCTGCGACCCCGAACGTGCAGACGGTGTCCTCGTCGTCCGAGTCGAAGATCCCGGCCCCGGTCGCGTCGGTGCCCGAGGTCAAGGGTGGCAACACCGCCGTCGCGCTCGACAAGGGCTTCACCGACGCGCTGACCTCGCTGGGGCTGACCCCGGGTGTGTCCGGCAACGCCAAGCTCGAGGACGGGTCGGTGTCGTTCCCGATCACGGCCGGTTCGGTGACGTACTGGAGCCCGGACGGCAACTACCGCCCGTACGTGCAGGGTCTGCTGAACCACGACGACTCGGGTCTGACGCTCAAGGCCGGTGACACCACGGTGACGCTGGAGAACTTCGTCGTGAACCCGGGCTCGTCCAAGCTCTACGGTGACGTCCTGGTCAACGGTCAGGTCGCCGCGTCGAACGCGTACCTGTTCTCGCTGCACGGTGGCACGCTCAAGCCGCTCCAGCTCGAGGGTGACAACGCGATCCTGACCGGCACCACCGTCCACGTCTCCGACGACGCTGCGGGCCTGCTGAACCAGACCTTCAAGACCGACGCCGTCAAGGGTGGCCTGCTGGTCGGCACCGCGACCATCACCGCCCAGATCAAGTAAGCGCAGATCGAGGAACACCCCCGCGGGACATCACCGCACCCCACGACGCGAAGGCGCCGCCCCCGACCACGGGGACGGCGCCTTCCGCCGTACCCGGGTGAACGATCCGGCCCCCTGTCTCGTCGTCTGGGCATGGGACTCCGCACACGCACGAAGGTCATCATCGGCATCGCCACCGGTGTCGTCGTCATCGGCGCCGCCGCCGTCATCGCCGGCCCGGTCATCTACGCGAACACGGTCAACGGCCAGGCCGCAGCAGCCCCCTCGCTGAGCGCCGCGCCGTCCGGCTCCGGCGGGACGCTCGACACCGCGCAGGCCGACGGCACCTGGACGAGCACGAGCAGTTCGTACGCCGGGTACCGCGTGCACGAGGTCCTGCAGGGCAATGATGTGAACGTGGTCGGACGGACGAAGGACGTGCAGGGCACCGCGACGGTCGAGGGCGGTTCCCTCACGAAGGCGACGGTCACGGTGCAGGTCGCGAAGATCACCACGCCCGAGTCCGCCCGCGACGAGTACTTCCGCACGAAGGCCCTGCAGACCGACCGCTACCCGACGGCGACGTTCGCGCTCACCGAGCCCGTCGACGTCTCCGGCGCGCTCGACGGCAGCACGCAGGACGTCACGCTCACCGGCACGATGGACCTGCACGGCGTCGAGAAGCCCGTCACGGCCGACGCGCAGGTCGCGGTGACGAAGGACGGCGGCGTCCAGGTCGTCGGCTCGGTCCCGATCACCTTCGCCGACTACGGGGTCGAGGCCCCGTCGCTCGGCTTCGTCACCGTGGACGGGAAGGGCTCCGTCGAGTTCTCCCTCGACCTGGCGAAGTGACCGTGACGAGCCGTTCCGCCGACGAGCTGCTGGCGACGCTGTACCGCGAGCACGGCGACGCGCTCACCCGGTACGTCCGGCACCTGACGCGGGACGGCTCGATCGTCGAGGACGTCGTGCAGGAGACGATGGTGCGCGCCTGGCAGCGACCGGCCGTGCTCGAACGAGCACCCGACAGTGCCCGCGCCTGGCTGTTCACGGTCGCCCGGAACCTGGTCGTCGACGACGCCCGCTCCGCACGCAACCGGCGTGAGCAGGGCTCCGAGCACCCGGTCGACCGTGCCGAGGCCGACCGGACGGACGCGGTGCTCGACCGCATCGTCGTCGCGGACGCGCTCGCCTCGCTCAGCCCGGACCACCGCCGCGTGGTGGTCGACGCCTACTGGCTCGGCCACACCGTGCCGGAGATCGCACGACGACACGACATCCCCGAGGGCACCGCGAAGTCGCGGTTGCACTACGGGCTGCGGGCCCTCCGGCTCGCACTGCAGGAACGAGGAGTGACCCGATGAGCGTGGACCCGACCGCGCACGACCGCTACGCCGAGTGGGACGCCGCGTACGTCCTCGGCTCGCTGCCGCCCGACGAACGGCTCGAGTACGAGCGGCACCTGGAGACGTGCGACCGCTGCACGGCGGCCGTCGCCGAGCTCGTGGGCCTGCCCGGCCTGCTCGCGAAGCTGCCGGCCGACCAGGCGGTCGAGATCGCGGAACCGGACGGGAGGCCCGACACGCGTTCCGAGGGCTCCCTCGCCGCCGTCGCGCACCGCGTCCGGCACCGTCGGCGTCGTCGTCGGGTCTGGATCGCCGCCACCGCGGGGCTGGCGGTCGTCGCCGCCGTGCTCGGCGGGCTCGCCGTGGGCACTGCCGGTGACCGCGGTGGCACGGTGCAGGCCGGTGGCGCGCCGACGACGTCCGCACCGACGACCTCGGGAGCAGGTGCCCGCTACACGATGACTGGCTCGCAGGGCCTCGACGTCGACCTGGCCGTGCGTCGCGAGCAGTGGGGCACGCGCTTCGACTGGGGCTGCTCCTACGGCGGTAAGCAGTGGTCGGCGGACGGCTCGGTCATGTACGACCTCGTGGTGGTCCGGAAGGACGGCTCCGTGCAGACCGTCGCGTCGTGGTCGGCCGCCGGGGCCGAGGCCCGCGGGCTGTCGGCGTCGACGGACGTGCCGCGCGACGACATCGCCGAGGTCCAGGTCCGGCTGCGCGGGGAACGCGGGTCCCTGGCGAGCACCGACCTCGCCGAGCACGCGGGATGATGGCCGGGTGAACCGCGCCGTGCCCGTGCTCGACGACGTCGTCCGTCAGGTCGAGCGGACGGGCTTCCGCGCCCACGGCCTGCACGTCCTGGTCGGCGACGACACCGCCCACCACCACTGGTCGGCCGACGTCCGCCGCGACGTGCACTCGATCGCGAAGGGCGTGGTCGTCCTGGCGGCCGGGATCGCCGCGGACGACGGGGTGCTCTCGCTCGACGAGCCCGTCGGCGCGCTGCTGCCCGACGTCGTGCTCGGACCGGGAGTACAGGACGTCACGCTCCGACACCTGCTGACGATGACGAGCGGCATCGACATGCCGTGGTCGCCGACCGAGACGAGCGACTGGCCGGACCTGGCGCGGGAGTTCCTCGGGCGCCCGACCGCCGGACGGTCGTTCCAGTACGCCAACGCGAGCACCTACACGGCCGCACGAGCCCTCGGCGCCCGGATCGGTGACGTCGGCTCCTTCGTGCAGGAGCGTCTCCTCGGTCCGCTCGGCATCGAGGACGTCCGGTGGGACCGCTGCCCACTCGGCCACGTCGTCGCCGGCGGCGGGCTGTGGCTCCGCACCGCCGAGGTCGCATGCATCGGCCGGTTGCTGCGCGACCGCGGCGCGGCGGACGGTCGGCAGCTCGTCCCCGCGGCGGTCGTCGACGCGATGCACACCGACTGGGTCGTGGCGGGGTCGTCCCCGTCGTACGACCACTACGCCCTCGCAGGGTGGGGCGGCCCGGGCCGCACCTGGCGGCTGCACGGGGCGTACGGGCAGCTCGTGCTCCTGGACCCGGTCGCCGACGCCGTCGTGACCCTCACGGCGGACGACCACGAGCGAGCCGACGTGACGGCCGCAGCGGTCGCGGAGGTGCTCGCAGCCGTCCGCTGAGCCGACCCGGGCGAGGTCGCGTCGCACCCCGCGAAGGGGGGACGGAACGGTCGGTTGAGTTGCCGACTACAACCGCGAGCCCGGTGCTCGTACGGTCGTCCACGGGGGACGAAGGGGTCGTCCTCCGGAGAGGGGAGATGTGGACACCACATCGAACGAGGGCTCGCCGACCAGGCGCCAGCTCCTCACACTCGCCGGTGCAGCAGCAGGGGCTGCAGCGCTGGGCGGGATCGGGTTCTCCGGTGCCCCGGCCTTCGCGGCGGTGGCCTGGCGGTACCCGTTCCGCGAGCGACACGTGGTCTCGTCGGGGTTCGGGCCGCGCGAGTCGCCGGGCGGGGTCGGCAGCACGAACCACCAGGGGATCGACTTCGCCGCCGGTACCGGAACACAGATCTACGCGATCGCCGCGGGGACGGTGATCGACCAGTCGACGACGACGGGCTACGGCTGGCTGACGAAGATCCAGCACGGTGACGGGTACGTCAGCTGGTACGGCCACCAGAGTGCGTTCCAGGTCAGCAAGGGCGCCAAGGTCTCGTCCGGTCAGAAGATCGGGCGGGTCGGGAGTACCGGGAACTCGACCGGGGCGCACTTGCACCTCGGTATCACGCTGAACGGCACCTTCATCGATCCGGCGCCGCTCATCGTGAACGCTCCGCTCCCCGGGGACTCCGCGCCTCCGCAGCAGCTCGACGACGACTTCACGATCATCCGGTCACCCGGACGCGGCGCAGCCGTCCTCGGCGCGGGGTACTTCCGCAGCCTGCCGACGGCCGAGTTCGAGCAGTGCGCGATCGCTCTGTTCGGCGACCCGGTCGACGGGAACGACCGGCAGTTCGACCTCTGGAAGGCCACCGCCATCGGTGGCACCAAGGCCTGACCGGCCCTTCCTGTCCCCCTGTACGCAGACACGCCCTGACGAAGGAACGACACCATGAAGCTCATCCAGTCCACCAACCGCGGCATCGCGATCATCGGCCCCGGCTACTTCAAGGGCCTGAGTGCCGGCGAAGAGGTCACCCAGGCCGTCAACCTCTGGGGCAGCCCGACCATCGGCAACGACCGGCAGTTCGACGTCTGGAAGGCGATCGCGCTGCAGGGCACGACCGCCGGCTGATCCGGTCGCGCACGAGGCCCGTCGGGACGCTCCGTACCGACGGGCCTCAGTCCTGTGGTTCGACCGGGCCGAGCGCCTCGAGGACGCGGTGCGAGACGGACCGCAGGGTGTCCGCATCGGTCGCAACGGGCCTCCAGAACAGCTCCTCGAGTGCCGCGGTGTGCGCGCGGATGCCGGCGAGCACCGCGCGTCGACCCTCGGTCGTCATCGTCACCCAGCTGCCCCGCCCGTCCGTTGGGCAGTCCGCACGCTCGACGAGCCCGCGCCCGACCATCCGGGTGACCTGGTGGCTCACGCGCGACTTCTCCCACCCGATGCCTGCCGCGACGTCGCGGACCCGCAACCGGTGGTCGGGAGCGCGCTGCAGGCCGATCAGGATCTCGAACTCCGGGATCGAGATGCCGGCCCCCTGCTGGACGGCCTGGTCGAGCGCCCGGTCGAGCCGACGCCAGACGTCGTGGAAGGCGTCCCAGGTCGCCCAGTCGTGCCCCTCGCCGCCCTGCTCCGCCATGTCGGCCAGCGTAACCAGCGGTGGTGCCACGGGCACGAGGATCATCCGTTCGGCTGACTCCGGGACGGCACTCGGCGCGCTCAGAGGTCACGTCGGACGCCCGGCATACGATCACTCCATGCCGACCCCGCACCTCCGAGACTGCACCGACGACGTGGTCACGCTGGCACAGGGGTGGATCGAGGCGGCCCGCGCCGTGAAGCCGGAGCCCGCCGCCGCGCGTCTGGCGGAGCTGTTGGCCGACGATCGCGGCGCGGAGTTCGCCCGCACGTTCGTCGACGTCGTGGTCCGGCCGGAGGACCCGAAGGTCGTCGCCCGGAACCTCGAGCGTGCGAGCCGAGCGGTGCCGGACGACCTCGCCTGGTACCTCCGCGGCGCGGTGACGGTCGGCGGTGGCTTCGCGACCATGGCACCGTGGGCGGTCGTCCCCTCGGCGCGGAAGGTGCTGCGGCGGCTCGCGGGACACCTCGTCGTCGATGCCACACCGGCGCGGACCCCGGCAGCGTTGGCGAAGGTCGGTGGTCCGGACACCTGCGTCGACGTCGACCTGCTCGGCCCCGCCGTGCTCGGACCGGCCGGACGTGACCGACGGCTCGCGGCGATCGACGAGCTCCTGCGCCAGGACGTCGCCGCCGTGACCGTCGACCTCGACGCCGTGCTGCCGCCGGTGTCCCCGTGGGACCTCGACGCCGCCGTCGCCGACGCGGTCGAGCACCTCACACCGCTCCTGCACACCGCGGCGAGCCGACCGACCCCGCCCCTGATCACCCTGCAGACGGGGCGGGCACAGGACGTCGAGCGCACCGTCGCGGTGCTGCTGGCGCTGCTCGGTCGGGACGCCACCGCCACGCTCACCCTCGGGGTCACCCTGCCCGCCGAGCTGCCCGAGTCGCTCGACCTGCTCGACCGGGTGACGGCGGCGGCGCGGGAGCGACGGGCAGCCGGCGGGGCGCCTGTACGCGTCCGGTTCACCAAGGGCTCGCTCCTCGCCACCGATCGGGTCGACGCCGTGCTCGGGAGCCGGCCGCTCGCCGTGACCGCGGACACCCGCACGACGGACACCGCGTTCCTGCGCCTGCTCGACACGGCGATCGATCCCGAACGGACGGACGCCGTGCACGTCGGCGTCGCCACCCACGACCCGTTCGCCCTCGCGACCGCGCACGTGCTCGCCGAGCGCCGCGGCGTGCTCGACGCCGTCGGACCCGAGGTGTTCCTCGGGACGACCCGGTACGCCGAGGTGCTGCGCAGGGCGTTCGGCACCGTGGTCCTCGGTGTCCCGCTCGTGCGACCCGACGAGTTCGACGCCGCCGTCCCGTACCTCGCCCGCCGCCTGCGCGAGGTCGCCGACCCCAGGTCCGTGGTGGCCGCTGCCGGAGCTGTGGGGCCGGCTCGTGCGGCGACGACCGCTGCGGCCGCGGCGGGCGCTCCCGGCTCGGAGGACGACGCCGCCGTCGAGCGTGCCGCAGCCGAGCACGTCGACGCCGTGGCCGCCCTCGTCCGTCCCGCGCCGGCCACCCGTCGCACGCAGGACCGCCGCCGGCCGCCGGGTGACCCGGTGCTGCGTTCGGCTGCCGAGAACACCCCGGACACCGACCCCTCGACGTCGGGCAACCGCGCCTGGGCGGCCGAGCTGCTCGGGCGGGTGCCGGAGTCGCAGCGGGGCGTCCGGACCATCCGCGCCGCCCGCATCACCGACCGCGGACACCTCGAACGACTCGTCGCCCGCACCGCACAGGCCGGCGTCAACTGGGGCCGGCAGGACCCGGAGGACCGCGCCGAGCTGTTCGACCTGATCGGCCACGCGCTCGAGACCCACCGAGGCGCACTCGTCGAGACGATGATCGCCGAGGTCGGCCTCACCCTGAGCGAGGCCGACGGCGAGGTCAGCCGGGCCGTCGACGCCGCCACGCACGCCGCCGACCGGACGCGGCACCTGGACGACATCACCGGCGCCGTCCCGGTGCCGCCGCGCCTGACGGTCGTCGTGGCGTCGTGGAACGCACCGCTCCTCGACGCCGCCGACGGCGTGCTCACCGCGCTCGCCGCGGGCAGCGGGGTCGTGCTCCAGCCCGCCACCGCCGCCCGACGCACCGGGGCCGTCTTCGCCGACGTGCTCTGGGACGCCGGGGTGCCGCACTCCCTGCTCCAGCTCGTCGACCTCGACGGCAGCGACCTCTCCCGCGACCTCGTGGCGCACCCCGCCGTCGACCGCGTCGTGCTCACCGGTACCCCCGACACCGCCCGCTCCTACCGCTGGTGGCGCGCGGACCTGCCCCTCGTGGCGGAGACCACCGGGGTCGTCACCGCGGTCGTCACCCCCTCGGCCGACCTCGACCAGGCGGTGCGGGACGTCGTGACCTCCGCCTTCGCCCGAGCCGGACAGGCGGCGTCGGCGGTGTCGCTGCTCGTGCTCGTCGGCTCCGTGGGAGAGAGCCCGCGCTTCCGCGAGCAGCTCGCCGACGCCGTCCGGGGCCTGCGCACCGCGTGGCCGACGGACCCGACCGCCCAGGTCGGCCCGCTCGTCGCCGAGCCGACCGGCGCCGTCCGGACCGCACTCACCGAACTGCGTCCGGGGGAGTCCTGGCTCGTCGAACCGGTCGCGCTCGACGACACCGGCCGGCTCTGGTCGCCCGGCGTGCGCGACGGGGTCCGTGCCACCGCCGACCTGTCGCGCTCCGCGGTGCCGGCACCCGTGCTCGACGTCGTGCGCGTGGAGACCCTCGACGAGGCGATCGCACTGCAGCACTCCGTCGACGGTGGCTCCGTCGCGGCACTCCACACACTGGACCCCGACGAGGTCGCGACCTGGTCCGACCGAACCCGCGCCGGCGTGCTCGTCGTCGGCCGGCCGACGACCGGAGCCCGGCCCGGACGCCAGCCCGTCGGCGGGTGGCGGGGGACCGCGGTGGGACCGACCGTGCACCGCGGCGGCCCGCTGGCCGTGATCGGTGCGGACCGCTGGGACCCGACCCGACGACAGCCGCACCGGAACATCCAGCTGCAGGGACTCGGCAACCGGGTCACCGCGGTGATCGAGGCCGCGCGGGCCGGACTGTCCTTCGAGGAGTTCGACCGCGTCCGCGCCGGGGCCGAGAGCGACGCCGCGGCCCGGGCGTCGCTGTACGGCCGGTCGCGCGACACGGCGGACCTGGTGGTCGAGCGCAACGTCATCCGCTTCCGCCCGCAGTCGGTCGTGGTCCGGCAGTCCTCCGGCGTCGGGGCCGGCGAGCTCGTCCGCGTGCTCGTCGCTGCGACCGCAGCCCGCGCGCACGTGCTCCTCAGCACCGCCCGACCCCTGCCCGCCGAACTCCTGCCGCTGTTCTCGAGGGCCCGGTCCCCCCTCGACGTGGTCGACCAGGTCGTCGAGGACGACGCCACGTTCCTCGGCCGTGCGGCAGCGGGCACCCTGCTGCAGGACGGCTGGTCGGACGGGACGGAGCCCGAACTCGACCCGATCGACATGGTGCTCGCGCAGGGGGCGGAGCCGCGGCGCAACGTCGCCTTCGGCGGCCCGGGGTCGCGCGTGCGGCTGCTCGGCGGTGACGCCCGGGCCCTCGAGGAGGCCCTGGGCGCCGGCACCGACACGACCATCCACGACGATCCCGTGGTGGAGTCCGGCATCGTCGAGATGCTGCACTTCCTGCGGGAGCAGACGGTGTCCGTCGTCGCGCACCGGCACGGTGACGTCTCCCGGGCGTTCAGTCGACTGCGGCTCTGAGGGACGGGACCGGACGCGAGCGTAGCGTCCGGAGCATGAACGCACGAGCGAACGACGACGAGGTCCAGACCGCCCCCGTGATGGACGGCGCGACCGAGGCCACCAACGACGAGAAGCTGCACGGCCTGGTCGAGCAGGTCGAGCACGACCACGGTCACGAGGGTGCCGGCGTGATGGCCGACCACCTGCGCGACCGCATGGACGAGACGGGTGTCGAGGAGGAGCACCCGATCGACGAGGTCGAGTAGTCCGTCCCGGTCAGCGTCGGCGCGGGCGTCCGCGTCCCGTGCCGACGAGGCCGATCTCGAGCGCGGTGAGCACCACCGCGACCACGAGCTGGCGAGCGGCGAACCCGCGCGTCTGCCGGTCGAGGGCGATGAGGGGCACCATCGTGACACCGTGCGTGGCGTCGACCGCTGCACCGAGGACGTGTGCCTCCGGTGCGGCCGCACGGGTGAGCAGCGCGGCCTGCACGAGCTGACGCACACCGAGCACGCGACCGAACACGGCGACCCGGCCCGTCGACCCGCGCGAGGCGAGCAGGTGGGCGACACCGATGGCGGCGCGGAGCCCCTCGACCCACCGAGCTCGCTGCCGACGGTCCCTGCGGGTGCGGCGGCTCACCGGCGCTTCCCCGCGGCCAGGGCGATCGCACCCGCGACACCGACGGCGGCGCCGATGATGCCGTTGCCGAGCCGGCGGTGCTCCACCCACCAGGTCTGCGGCGACCAGGCGTGCGCCGAGTCGTCGAAGACGCCGTGCGCGCCGTGGTCGCCGGGGACCGGCTCGTGCAGGTTCGTCGGCAGCGACTGCCCGTCCTTCTGCTCGGCCTGCTGCCCGCTCACCAGGGTCTTCGCCGCGTACCAGTCGGCGAAGCGGCCGCTGATCCGGTTGCCCAGGATCGTGTAGACGGTCGACTCGCCCACCCACGTGCGACGGCGCGGCCGTTCGGCGGTGACGGCGATCGCCCGGGCGCCGACCTCGGGCTGGTAGATCGGTGCGACGGGCTGCGGGTGGTGCGGCAGCAGCGACTTCACCCAGTTGAACTGCACGGTGTTGAGTGCCGGCATGTCGACGCGGCTCACGGCCACCCTGCTGCCCTGCTCCGTGAGCTCGGACACCACCGACTCGGTGAACCCGACGATGGCGTGCTTCGCGCTGCAGTAGGCGGCCTGCAGGGGGATGCCCCGGAAGCCCAGCGCCGAGCCGACCTGGATGACGTGCCCGCGGTCACGGGGGACCATGCGCGCGAGCGCCGCGCGGGTGCCGTTCACGAAGCCGAGGAAGTTGACGTCGACGGCGCGCTCGAAGTCGTCGGGCCCGGTGTCCGTGAAGCGCCCGAAGACCCCGACCATCACGCAGTTCACCCAGAGGTCGATCGGCCCGAGCTCCTGCTCGGTGCGGTCGGCGGCGGCTTCGACGGCCTGGCGATCGGCCACGTCGGCGATCAGCGCGAGCCCACGGCGACCGACGGCCTCGACGTCGGCGACCGCGGCGTCGACACCGTCACGTCCACGGGCGAGGACGGCGACGTCCCACCCCCGGGCCGCGAGTTCGCGGACGGTCGCCCGCCCGAGTCCTGCCGAACCACCGGTCACCACTGCCACGCGCGTCATGCTGTCCGTTGTACGCAGGTCCGTGTGCACGCCGGTCCAGCCGGTGTCCCCCGGGCGCTGCGCTGCCGCCGGGCTCGCGCAGCGGGATCAGCCCACGGACCGCTGCCGCGCCGTCGCTAGGTGCGACCGCACGGGCAGCACCGACGGCTCCTCTTCCGGCGCCTGCGGGAGCGCCCCGAGCGAGAACGACTCGACCACGTCCGGCCCGAACAGCACGCACACCGACGATCCACCGAACTGGAAGTACCCGAGCTCGTCGCCCTTGCCGACCCGCGTACCGGCCTCGATCCCCTCGCCGATCACGCACGACGACACGTCGGACATCCCGACGAACACGACCGCGATCGTCCCGATCGTCGGATCGTCGGCGTCGATGAGCAGGATCGCGCGGGTGGCGACGTGTGCCAGGTACCCCTGCGACAGCTGCGGCTCGGCGGCATCGGCGCCCTGCGAGGAGGCCTCGGAGTAGTAGGTGCCCGGCTCGACCCAGGCACGCAGGACGGTCCCGGCCACCGGGCTGTGCCAGCGGTGGTACTCGAGCGCGCTGAGGAAGGCCTGCCAGACGGTGCCGTCGACGAACAGGTCGGCCGTCTCGTCGCCGGCGAGCAGCTCCTCGACCGAGTACGGCTCGGCCTTCGCCCAGAACTCGTCGAGCCGGTGGACGCGGCTCGCGATCCGGTACGGGGTGGCCTCGCACGGGCTGACCACCACGGCGTCGTCGTCGGGAGACGCCACCGGCCGCTCACCGTCCTTGAAGCGCCGCGTGAAGAAGTCGTTCCACGACCCGAAGCCCCAGTGCTCGGCATCGGCGTCGTGCTCGAACCGGTCCATGCCGACCGCCCGCCGAGCAGCGTCGCTGCACCACCCGGAGGGCGCGTCGACGAGCACCTCGAGGGACTTGTCGCTCGACAGGAAGTCGCACCACCCCTGCAGGATCGTCCGGAGCGCGTCGTTCACGCGCGGGTCCCGGTAGAAGGCGAAGCCCGCCGGGGTGGCCTTCGTCCAGTCGAGCACGCCGTCGAGCGGGGTCATCACCATCTGCTCGTCGCTGTACTCGGGCGCGGTCGTGATGACCTCGTCGACGAGTTCGAGCAGTTCCGCGAACGACTCGAGGTGCCGGTCCTGGTACGCACGACCGGCGGGGACCTGCTCGATCATCTGGTGTGCGTGCATGCGCAGGACGGGGTCGCCCTCGACGAGGTCGCGGAGGGCCGAGACCGCGGGGTGCAGGGCCCGGTCGGGGTCGCGCTCCTGGCGGCGTTCGCGACGCCCGCGGAGCCAGGCCTCGAGCCCGCTCTGGTCCTGCGGGAGCCATCCCGCTCGACGTCGGACGTCCTGCTGCTGCGTTCCACCGGTCACGTCAGGGACGCTACTCAGCTGCGGAAGGGAGCGTTCCGTCGCGGAACGACGGAACCCCGCCGGTCGACCGACCGGCGGGGTTCCTCGGGCCGCTTCCGCGTCAGCCCTCGACGGTGATGCTGATCGTCTTCACGACGTCCCACACGTTGCCGTGCGACTTCGCCATGAAGGTGAGTCGGCACGCGCCCGGTCGCTGGTACAGGTCCGCGGTGAAGCGCCCGTCGGTGACGGGGAACTCCTCGGCCTGCTTCCCGTTGACGAGGACGCGCACCGAGTCTCCCGGAGCGGTGCCGGTGTACGTGGCGAAGCCGTGCGAGTCGAGGTGGACCGTCCCTGACTGGTCGACCGTGAGGTCCGTCACCGGCAGCACGGCACCACCGTCGCCGGGCTGCTCACCACCGCTGCCGCTGCCGTCGCCGGTGACGGTGTAGTTGAGCGTGTCGTCGGCGACGGGGGTGCCGTTCTCGGTGGCGGAGAGGCTGATGATCGCGAAGTGTCGTCCGGGCGCTGCCGGTACGTCGACGGACCAGCGGCCGTTCTCCACCTTGGTGGTCGCGAGGACGTTGCGCACGTCGTCGGTCGCGGTCACCCAGCCGCCGGAGGCGCGGCCGGAGATGGTGACCTTGCCGTCCTTCGGCGTGAGTTCGGCGCCCTGTTCCTGGTCGATGCGCAGCGACCCGCGGTCGACGTGCTCGCCGCCCTGGTCGCCGGCGACGGTGTAGTTGAGCGTGTCGTCGGCGACGGGGGTGCCGTTCTCGGTGGCGGAGAGGCTGATGATCGCGAAGTGTCGTCCGGGCGCTGCCGGCACCTCGACGGACCAGCGGCCGTTCTCCACCTTGGTGGTCGCGAGGACGTTGCGCTCGTCGTCGGTCGCGGTCACCCAGCCGCCGGAGGCGCGGCCGGAGATGGTGACCTTGCCGTCCTCCGGCGTGAGTTCGGCGCCCTGTTCCTGATCGATGCGCAGCGACCCGCGATCGACGTGCTCGCCGCCCTCGTCGCCGTCGCCGGGCCGCTCGCCGCCCTCGTTGCCGTCGCCGGGCTGCTCACCGCCCTGGTCGCCGTCGCCGGGCCGCTCGCCGCCCTGGTCGCCGTCGCCGGGCCGCTCGCCGCCCTGGTCGCCGTCGCCGGGCTGCTCGCCGCCCTCGTTGCCGTCGCCGGGCTGCTCGCCGCCGCCGAACGTCCAGGACTCGACGGACTCGATCGACTGCTTCGCCCCGAGCACCTGCTTCGCCCGCACCTCGTTCTCACCCTTGCGGAACTCCACCACGACCGTGGCGACCCCGTACTCGGACGCACGCGCGACCGTCGAGCGGCCGTTGACGACGACCGTCACCTCGGCGCCCGGCAGCGCTTCGAACTCGACCTCGTGGGTCAGCTGGCCGCGGGCGACCGCGGCGGAGATCCGGTCGGTCTCCGTTTCCGAGATGAGGTTCTCGGGTGCCGAGAGGGGCATGCCCCGGAAGTCGAGGTCGACCGCGCGGGGCGTCGAGCCCTCCCCGGTGTCCACCGTGTACCGCGCGATGTCCGCACCGGTCGGCTTCACCAGGAAGCTGACGGGCGAAGCGGGGCTGCCGTCCTCGACCCGGACGACCTCGCCGGTCGGATCGAGGAGCCGGACGACGGTGTCACCGCTGACTGCGATGGTCACCTTCACGTACTGGCTGGCGTCGCGACCGAGCTGCTCCTGCTGCACATCGGTGATCGTGGTCGCGGTCGTCGAGCGGGAGGACGCTGCGGGCGACGTGTGCTGACCGGGAGCGGCGAACGCGCTCGCGCTGGCGCCGACGGCCAAGCAACTCGAGAGGACCACTGCGGATCCGATGACCATGGGACGGAAGTTCATGGCGTTCCTTTCGGAGACGGACTGGGTCTCCGAATGATGACGGCGTCGAAATGTTGTACATCGATACAATGCTGAATGCGAGCACTACCTCAGCGCCCTCGCGCGAAGCGCGTGGTCACCCCCGGCGAGTACAGCACCGAGTCCGGTTCCAGCCCGGACAGCCCGAAGGGCAGCCCCGCAGCCGCCACCAGGTCGTCCCGCAGCGACACGAGGGACGCGCGGTGCAACGGCCACGCCTCGTGCTCGTTCGGCCAGTACCGCGTCGCACCCACCCGCCGCACGTGCATGCCCCACCGTGCCGTCAGGAACGTCTCGAGCGGCGTCGGCTCCTCGACGACGTCTCCCACGCGCACGTCGAAGGTCGATCGCAGGTGCGTCCCGTGCCGCCGCATCGCGTACCCGACCCGGTCGTCGGTCCTCCGGATCGCCGCGTGCGCCCACCAGTACGGCAGACCCGTCGCCACCCGCGCGCCGACCGTCGGCAGCAGCTTCCCGGCGTCGAGCGACAGGAACGCGACACCCCGCCGGCCCTGGTCGTCGCGCGTGTAGACCCGCACGTTGACCTCGACGAAGTCGCCGACGCTGCCGGCTCGGCCGAGCCGACCGAGCGGCGGGAAGCGCGTGTCCGTGAACCGGAAGCCGATGAGGCCCACCCACGTGGTGACCCCGTCGTCCGTCCCGTCGAGCGCCATCGTGTCCGGGAAGGCCCCGTCGGGCAGCAGCGGTGCCACCGCCGACACGTCGACGCGCCAGTGCACGAACACCACGTCGAGCCAGTCCTGCGAGATCCACGGCACACCGCGCAGGGGCGGCGCCTCCGGCGAGACGGCCGGGAGGCCCCGCTCGCCCCCGTCAGGCCGTCCTGCGGTCACGAGACGGTCCCGTCGGTCGCGCGTGCAGCGTCCGGCACGTCGTCCCACCCCTGCTGCGGGGTGTCGCAGGTCCCGCGGAACACGTACTGCGACGGGCGCTTCCGCTCGTTCGACACCCAGTCGATGGCCGGACGCCGACGCTCCGGCGGCAGGTACCCGATCCGGTACACGGCCATCAGCTCGAGTTCCGGCGGCACCGCGAGGAGCTGCTCGACCTCGGCCCAGGCCTCCTCGATCTCCATCGGGAAGGACACGAACTGGATCCCCAGGCCGAGCTCGGTCGTGGCGAGCCAGACGTTCTCCATCGCCGCGCCCATGCTGAACACGGAGTAGAAGGCGTTGCGCGCCTCCTTCCGGTACTCGTCGCGGTCGAGCATCACCCCGAGCAGGAGCGGTGACCCGGCGACGAGCTTCCGGTTCTCCTCGCCGAGGGTCTGCGGCACCCGGAGCGTGTTCATGAGCAGCTGCCCGCGCTTCGTGAACACCTGCTTCGTGAAGGGCTTGAGCGGCCCGGGGAGCTTGTCGAACAGCATCCCGTCGCGCCGCTCGTCCATCTCGGCCTGCGAGAACCGGAAGTACGGCCGGTAGCGCGCGAAGAACGACCCCTCGGCCATCGTCCTCGTCATCGACCGGCCGCTGATGTCGGCGATGCGATCGATCGTGTCCCGCTCCTCGACGATCACGAACCGCCACGGCTGGCTGTTCAGCTGCGAGGGTGCCCGCCCGGCGAGCTCCATGAGCAACCGCTGGTGTTCCTCGGACACCGGGTCGGGCAGGAACGCCCCGTTGGTCGTGCGTCGGCGTCGGATGGCCTCGAAGAGCTCCACGTGCGTCCCTCGTGTCTCGTGGTCGTGGTCAGCGCCGTGCGAGCAGCGCCCCCAGGTAGGACGGTGCGGCGGCGACCGCGACTCTCCAGTGTGCTCCCGAGCGGGGGTTCGTGCGTGGAGCGAGTGCGAGGGGCACCAGGGCCGGCAGCAGGAAGAGTGCCGAGCGGTCGCGGGTCCAGACGGGGGTGGTCGCGGCGACGCCGGTCAGGGTCGCGGTGACGACGAAGAGGCCGTGGTGCACGACGCGGAGCTTCTTCGTCCGGATGATCCGGACCGCGACGGCGGTGCCCCAGAGGCAGTTCGCGACGTACGCGACGGCGGCCGCGGTGACCAGGCGGCGGGCCGCCGGCCGACGTGCGGGGGCCGTGCCGCGCCTCCAGGCCGTCATCCCGATCCCCACCACCGCGACCCTACGCGCAGAACACTCGCAAGACGCAACGTGGGCGCTCCCTCGCAGCGCTGTGCCGCTGCGCACTGTCGCCGACGTTGCGTTTCGCGGAAGAGATGGGGGCTACGCGGACTCGCGGCTGACCAGCTTGGACAGGACGATCGCGCTGCGGGTGTGGTCCACCTGCGGGGCCAGGCGCACCCGGTCGAGCGCCAGCTCGAGCGCCGGCAGGTCCCGCGACCGCATGTGCACCACGGCGTCGGCGCTGCCCGTGACCGTGCCCGCGTCGACGACCTCGGGGACGGTGTCGAGCAGCGTGCGGAGCTCGTCGGGTGAGACCGTGCCGCGGCAGTACAGCTCGACCCAGGCCTCGGTGCCGCGGTCCTCGACCGCGGGGTCGACCTTGATCGTGAAGCCCTGGATGACCCCGTCGGCGACCAGGCGATCCACCCGACGCTTGACCGCGGACGCGGAGAGTCCGACCACCGACCCGATGTCGCCGTAGCCGGCTCGGGCGTTCTCCCGGAGCTGGTCCAGGATGCGGTGGTCGAGCGTGTCCATGTTCGTCAATCGTACGCGGGGTTCTTGCGAGCCGGGTGGGTCCGACGCAGGAATCGTGCGTCACCCGAACGGGTGCCACCCGCTCGTGGACGCGGTACTGCACCGACCGGACCGTTCGTGCAAGACTCTGGGCAGGCGTCGACCTGGTCCGCCTCCGGCGAGTGAGCCTGCGTCTCGCCGGAGCTCTCCCGTGGTGGTTCCTGGCAGGCTCGGGCCAGAAGTCCCAGGAGGACTGATGTCGAACACCGCAACCGAACCGCAGGCCGCACCGGCCCGTGTCGCCACGAAGCGCACGATCCTGATGTGCAAGCCGACGCACTACACGGTCAGCTACCGGATCAACCCGTGGATGCACCCGGAGGAGCCGACCGACACGTCGAAGGCCGTCGAGCAGTGGCAGTCGCTCGTCGACGTCTACGAGCAGCTCGGCTTCGACATCTCGTACATCGAGCCGATCGAGGGCCTGCCGGACATGGTCTACGCGGCCAACGGCGGCTTCGTGCTCGACGGCGTCGCGTACGGCGCGAAGTTCCAGTACCCCGAGCGCCAGCCCGAGGGCCCCGCGTACATGGACTGGTTCCGCAGCGCCGGCCTGACCGTCGCCGAGCCCGAGGAGACCAACGAGGGCGAGGGCGACTTCCTGCTCATCGGCGACACCATCTTCGCCGGCACCGGTTTCCGCTCGGACAGCACCTCGCACGAGGAACTCGCCCGCATCTACGGCCGCGAGGTCGTCACTCTGAAGCTCATCAACCCGAGCTTCTACCACCTCGACACCGCCATCGCCGTGCTCGACCCGGAGCCCGACGCGTCCGGCCGTTCGAACATCGCCTATCTCGAGAGCGCCTTCGACGAGGCCTCGCTGGCGATCCTGCACGAGCGCTTCCCGGACGCGATCATCGCCACCGAGGAGGACGCCGCGATCCTCGGACTCAACTCGTACTCCGACGGCTACAACGTCGTGATCGCCTCGCGCGCTGTCCGGTTCGCCGAGCAGCTGCGCGAGAAGGGCTACAACCCGATCGGCGTCGACCTGTCCGAGCTCCTGCTCGGCGGCGGCGGCGTGAAGTGCTGCACGCTCGACCTGCACCCCGTCGGCACCGGCACCTCGGTCGCGCGGTAGCCGTGAGCGCCGCGACCGGAGCCGGTACCCAGAGGGGTACCGGCGCGTCCGGCGACGCCGCCGCACTCGGTGGTGCCACCGCCGCTGCGCTCGCCGTCGAGGACCGCTCCCTCGCCCACAACTACAGCCCGCTGCCGGTCGTCATCGCGTCCGGCCAGGGCGCGTGGGTGACCGACGTCGACGGCAAGCGCTACCTGGACGGACTCGCCGCGTACTCCGCGGTGAACTTCGGCCACGGCAACCCCCGGCTGCTCGACGCCGCCCGGGCCCAACTCGACCGGGTGACCCTGACGAGCCGCGCGTTCGTCAACGACCGGCTCGGCCCGTTCGCCGCCGCTCTGGCGTCGCTGACCGACACCGAACTCGTGCTCCCGATGAACACCGGTGCCGAGGCCGTCGAGTCGGCGATCAAGGTCTCCCGCGCCTGGGGCTACCGGGTCAAGGGCGTGCCGGCCGGGCAGGCCACGATCGTCGTCGCGTCCGGGAACTTCCACGGCCGCACCACGACGATCGTCTCGTTCTCGGACGACCCCTCCGCCCGCGAGGACTTCGGGCCGTACACGCCCGGCTTCCGGACGGTGCCGTACGGCGACGCCGCGGCCCTGCGGGAGGCGATGGACGAGACCGTCGTCGCCGTCCTGCTCGAGCCGATCCAGGGCGAGGGCGGGGTCGTCATCCCGCCCTCCGACTACCTGCCGGCTGTGCGCGGGATCTGCGACGAGTTCGGCGCGCTGTTCGTCGCCGACGAGATCCAGTCCGGCCTCGGGCGGACGGGGCACACCCTCGCCGTCCAGCGCGTCGACGTCCGCCCCGACCTCGTCACGCTCGGCAAGGCCCTCGGCGGTGGGATCGTCCCGGTCTCCGCGGTCGTCGGCTCCCGCGAGGTGCTCGGCGTCCTGCGTCCGGGTGAGCACGGGTCGACGTTCGGCGGGAACCCGCTCGCGGCCGCCGTCGGGTCCGAGGTCGTCGCGATGCTCGGCGAGGGCACCTTCCAGCAGCGCGCGCTCGACGGGGAACCGCTGCTCCGCGGGCTGCTGGACGAGCTCGTGGGGCACGGAGTGGTCTCGCACCGCGTCGCCGGGCTCTGGGCGGGGATCGACATCGACCCCGCGCTCGGCACCGGCAAGGAGATCGCGCACGACCTGGCCGACCGGGGCGTGCTCGTGAAGGACACGCACGGGTCGACGATCCGCTTCGCGCCGCCGCTCGTCGTCACCGACGACGAGGTGCGCCTGGCGATCGGGACCCTCGGCGAGGTGCTGGCCGCGCGCTAGACGCGACCACCTGTCGGACGGGAGGCGCGTGGCGGGTCCGCCACGCGCCTCCCGTCCGTTGCGCTCCGCGTCAACGCACCTGCCACCGCTCCACGAGCTGGTCCATCAGCCCGTCGAGCCGCTCGTCCGTGACCTGGCGCGACGGGTCGGCGTCGAACCACGCGACGATCTCCCGCGCGCCCTGCCGGATCGACGTCGTCTGCGCGAACTCCGGCACGAGCGTCTGCACCTTCGTGTTGTCGAACACCGAGGTGTTCGCCTTGTCCCCGAGCAGGCTCGCACCCCAGTCGGCGTCGAGCGCGTCGATCGCATCGCTCGGCACGTGCACGATCTGCAGGTCGTCGACCCCCGCAGCCACCGCGAGCTCGTGCGCGATGCGGTCCCAGGTCGGCGCCTCGTCGCCCGTGATGTGGAAGGCCTCGCCGATGGCCTCGGCCCGGTCGAGCAGCCCGACGAAACCGACCGCGAAGTCCCGCGCGTGCGTGATCGTCCACAGCGAGCTGCCGTCCCCGCACACCACGACCGGCTTCCCCGCACGCATCCGTCCGAGCACTGTCCACCCGCCGGAGAACGGCACGAGCGTCTCGTCGTAGGTGTGCGACGGCCGGATGATCGTCATCGGGAAGTCGTCGTCGCGGTACGCCTCGACGAGCAGGTCCTCGCACGCGATCTTGTCGCGCGAGTACTGCCAGAACGGGTTCTTCAGCGGCGTCGACTCGGTGATCGGCAGGTGCGTCGCGGGCGTCTGGTACGCAGAGGCCGACGAGATGAAGACGTACTGGTTCGTCCGACCGGTGAACACCTCGATGTCCCGCTGCACCTGGTCGGGCGTGAACGCCACGAAGTCGATGACGACGTCCCAGTGCTGGTCGCCGATCGCGGCTTCCAGCGCGGTGCGGTCCGAGACGTCGGCCTGGAGGCGCGTCACGGCATCCGGGATCGGCCGCTTGTCCGTCGCGCCCCGGTTGAGCACGGTGACGTCGAACCCCTGCTCGACGGCTTCGCGGACGCACGCGGCGCTGATGATGCCGCTGCCGCCGATGAACAACACGCTCGGTCCCGACATGGATGCTCCTTCGCTCCCGGCGGTGCCGCTGTGCACCGCGCCCCTGCGATCCTGCCCCTCAGCCGCTGGGTCGGGCGTCGAGGACCGCGCCGAGCGACGTCACGTCCGCCGCCCACTCGGCGGCTGCGGGGTGGACCCAGCCGAGCAGGTCGAGTGCGTCCTGGAGGTCGCGGTGGACGTTGCGCTCTGTACACTCGACGACGAAGACCCCGGAACGATCCCTGGCGAACGCCACATCGCCGGGGTTTCGTCTTGCGCGGTCTGCTACTGATACATCACCGTACCGGCCCATCGGCGAAGAGTGGAAGCCGTCGGGCCGCTGCGGACTACCGTCGCGGGTCGGGGCGCACCGACGCGCTCCACGACAGGAGTGACACGCACATGGAGTACCGCTACCTCGGCAACTCGGGCCTCAAGGTCTCCGAGATCACCTACGGCAATTGGCTCACCCACGCATCCCAGGTCGAGAACGACGCGGCGATCGCCTGCGTCCGGGCCGCCCTCGACGTCGGCATCTCGACGTTCGACACTGCCGACGTCTACGCGAACACCGGCGCCGAGACCGTCCTCGGCGAAGCACTCAAGGGGGAGCGTCGCCAGTCGCTCGAGATCGCCACGAAGGTCTTCGGTCCCACCGGCCCGAAGGGGCACAACGACACCGGGCTGAGCCGGAAGCACATCCTCGAGTCGATCGACGGGTCGCTCGAGCGGCTGCAGACCGACTACGTCGACCTGTACCAGGCACACCGCTTCGACCACGAGACCCCGCTCGACGAGACGATGCAGGCCTTCGCCGACGTCGTGCGGCAGGGCAAGGTCCTGTACGTCGGCGTCTCGGAGTGGACTGCGGACCAGCTCCGGGCCGGCGCGGCACTGGCGAAGGACCTCGGGTTCCAGCTCATCTCGAACCAGCCGCAGTACTCGGCGCTCTGGCGGGTCATCGAGGGCGAGGTCGTCCCCGCGTCGAAGGAGCTCGGGATCTCGCAGATCGTCTGGTCGCCGATCGCCCAGGGGGTCCTGACGGGCAAGTACCAGCCCGGTCAGCCGCTGCCCGAGGGCTCGCGTGCCACCGACGACAAGGGCGGCGCGAAGATGATCGAGCGGTTCATGAACGACGAGACGCTGTCGGCGGTACAGGAGCTGAAGCCGATCGCGGGCGAGCTCAGCCTGTCGATGGCGCAGCTCGCCGTCGCCTGGGTGCTGCAGAACGAGAACGTCGCGTCGGCGATCATCGGCGCCTCGCGTCCGGAGCAGGTGCACGACAACGCCGGCGCGGCCGGGGTGCAGATCCCTGCCGAGCTGATGTCCCGTATCGACGACGCCCTCGGGTCGGTCGTCGAGCGCGACCCGGCGAAGACGAACGACAGCAGCCCGAAGACCCGCGAGGCCTGAGGCCGCGAAGCGCCGGCGGCTCGCGGTCAGCACAACGGGAAGCACGTCGCGCCAGGGAAGTCCGTGGCGCGACGTGCTTCCCGTTGTGCGCGAGCAGGTCGAGCCGCCGAAGTGCGACGAGCGCCGGGTGCGGCCGTCGGCCGGGCGCACCCGGCCGGGAACGCAAAAGAGCCCCTCACTCTCGTGAGGGGCTCTTCACCGTGGCTGGACACGGCATCGATCCGTGGACCTTTCGATTTTCAGTTGGATCAGGGATCGGGAACGTGACCGAGGCAACGCCGATTTTCAGCACCGTAGGCGACTTGAAGCCTCCATGGTGCTAGTTCCTCCTCATCCGACCAGCTGGGTTTCCGGCACAAAACCGGCCCCACGAGGTTGTCTGTGCGCTGAGCTGGCGCTTTGGGGCCAGGGCGGTCCGTGAGGGCAGGACTGGAGTGGGCAGTGGGGCGCACATGCGCACGGCACCTGTTTTTGGCCTACGCGTGTCGGCGTGGTCGCAGCACCTGATCATCGCTCGCTATACACTCCGTCTGTGCCTGCTCTCATCGACGCGCTACCCGGCGAGCTCTACCAGAAGATCGGCGAAGACGGGGCGAGACGTGCCAAGCTCTGGCTCGACGCCACGACGCGCGTCATGTCGACGTGGTCCGTGTACGACAAATTCGGTGTGCCGCGACTCTTGTACCCGTGGCCCGAGGGTGGGAAGGCATATTCCTACGATCTGGGAGGCATTTTCCACGGCGGAGATCTGCATCAGCAGGCGTTTCTGGTCGAATGCAAGAAGTATTCAAATGACAATCAAGGGGAACCGTTCGACAAGTTCCTTGCGCAGAGCTACGTCACACTTAAAGATCATCCACAGTTAGCGGACCATTTCCTCTGGATCACTTGGCACCCTTTCCGGCTGAAAACTTGGAACGAATTGTGGAGTGAGCAGAAAATTCGTGACGCCATTGTTTCTGAAAGGGCCCGCATCTTCGGAGGTGTCACCGAGGATGACGCTCGTCGATCAATCGATGATACGATTGTAGCCGACCTGTCTAAGCGCGTTTGGGTCATTGTCCTCTCCGATCGCCAAGAAACTCTCGTCATTAGCAAGGAAGACCGCGCTGAGGTCCTCAAGCTCCGCGCGCTCCAAGAGGGGTAATAGCAAATTGGCTGACTTTCGCACATCCATCGACGCCACGTCTTCCATCGCTGCTGTTCAAGAAGAAGTCATCGACTCGTTTCGAGACGCTGACCCCGGACTTGACTTTCGCACTACCGGTTATTTCAACCATACGTATGTTCCCGATGTAGTCATTCGGTGGCCGGGCCAAAGCGAAGAAAGGCAGGTCTTCCTTCGCGCGTCCGACAACGAAGCCTACCTGCGCGAGGACATCGGGTTACTGAACGACAAATATTCAATCTTTGTGCCACTAAACGGGCTTCTTGCTCGCGAAGACACTGATGATGTTTCAGGGTCGGCAGACGCGTTGCTCCAAGAGGCATCAGTCAGCGCGCACGCGCTTGTGACGGGCCCCGCCAGTATCCGAGCATTGTCGGTCGCCGCGCCGCAATCGGAGAGAATCAACTCCCTCAGTGCTCGCGCCGTGCTGCAAGGCGGGGCCGGCGTTATCTCCCCGAATTTCGCCAGTTCTTTCAATGCCGCCGTTGCGGAGGGTTTCCGGGGTGCGCTCGTTGGGAACGAGGATGCGACACGTGAGGCGTTGAGGCTCAGTATCGATGTTCTTGACTCCGCGAGAACAGCTCAGTTGGCGGAACTTCTACAGGCTGCTTGGGTCGGTGGGGGGCAAGTAAGTACAGATTTTCCAGGTCTCGGACTTGCCGGTAGCCCATTGGAGCCGCAAGCCCTGCTGCTCCTCTTGGACACGGTCAGTTTCGACGATGATGAATTCTGGCAGAGGCTGTCGAGAAACCTTGAATTCAAGCATTTTGCCGGCCTCACTGTTTCCGGGGAAAATCAAGGCTTCCAACAGCTCATGCGAGCTGCGGCTCCGCGGCTAAAAGCGAAGGCGGCTCGGACTGTTGGCCTCCGTGAAACCGAGGAATCTCAAGGTGTTATCTGGGCTTTGAACGCGGGAATTCTATCCCTTGATATCGGCAGAGCTCGGGTCGACTTTGCTCCAAGGAGCGTTGAGGAGTTCAAGGCGAGTGGTATCGACGCGAGTCCCACGGTCTCGTCGTTCGTCAAGCGTGCAGTCAATGCTGAAATAAACGTGCTTCGCGTGGTTCTGTCGAATGAAGATCGCAGTCTTGAATACGCCAGCGAGGACGGCACCTCGGTCGTTAATGACGAGCGCATTCAGAACATTGCGGATGAGTTCGATGGTTCGGTTGTGTCGCGCGCGGTAGTCGGAGCGGAAGGGCGTGATCTGGGAATCAATCTGGAAACGTCCACCGGATTTGGCAGGACGCGATCAGTGTTCTACGTCTCTTCACTCGTTCGCTCGTTGGTGCCGCTTATTGCGGACCTTAATGAACAGGAGCGCGGTCAGCTGGTCGACGTCTTCGACCTGGACACTATTGCCGGAGAAGACGCATCCAGCGGGATTGGCTCGGAAGATTCGTGACCACGTGCGCCGTTCTCGACGGCTCGGGATTTTTTGATCACCGGTCATGTTGAAGCTGAGTAATAATGAGTGAGCCTGTTGGGGACATCTGGACGAGGTTCCGGCGTGCCGCTTCGCACTACGTGTATCCGGTCGCGGGTGTTTGCTCTGCAATTGTAGGTTTCGGAGCCTCAATCTTGTTGGCCTACGCGGCCTCGAGTGTTGAGCCGCCCAATGCTGCGCAAAGCGCAGTTTACGTGATTATCGCAGGGCTATTCCAAATCACGTCCGCTTGGCTTTTCTCGAAGCGAATGCCGAGTGCATCGGGCGTTCGGAACCTGCTCCGCCGGCACGTTAGGCTAGGTGAGCAGGTAGATGCCGCGCGAACGCTTGCGGAAGTTGCTTTCGATGACGGCACCGCTTCCAAGTTGCGGTCGGCGATGGGGGAGCTCAGTGTGCGATTATCCCAACTGGAATCGGATCATCAAGACGTGGCATTTGAGTGGCTCGAATTGAATCGTAAACTGCTGGCTTTTGAGGAAGAAATAAAGTATGAGTGAGTCACAGGGCCTTGTCCGTGCGAAGGTGGCCCGGCTTCTTAACGCTACTGATCTAGCGCTCAATAAGGGTGCAAACGATGGTGTTGAAGTTGGGACTCGGTTTGCAATTCTTGATAACCGCGGGCACGACATTCTTGATCCAGATACTGGGGATGTCCTAGACTCCGTTCAGATCGCGAAGACAGTGGTCAAGGTGGTCTCGGTAACGCCCCGGCTTGCAGTTGCCCGCACTTTCAGAACGAAACGGACTGGTCTCTCCGTAATGGCTGGCCTGGATTTTGGGCCGCGGGACCGGGTTGAGACCCTTCGATCGGACTCTCATCGCTTGCAGCAGGAGCTTGACCCGAAGGATTCGTATATCAAAGAGGGTGACGAGGCTATAGAGTATCGAGGCGACTTCGACGGTATAGTCTTCGAATTCTAGGAACTACGCCTTGTCTGATTGCCGCCGTAGCGTTGGCGATCTGCGATAGTATCCGTCGCTTCGGTTTGTCGTCGTCGCTTCTTGTAGTGGTTCGTCTCGGCGTGAGACCTGAGGGCGAAGAACTACGCGGCAGCATCTGCAATGGTGGGTCGATCATGACGTGAGCGCGATCTGAGAAACAGCAAGACCCGCCATTCCACGAGTGTGGGGCGGGTCCGCTTAAGGAGAGTAACAGACGCATACAGGACGCGATGAGCTCGCGAGATCACAGGTTCTACGGTAACGCGGTACCGGTGAGCGGGGCGGGGGAGGCACGCTCGGACTCTCGCAGTCGACGATCCGCGAGCGGCGCGCGCGGCTGCCGCTGGTCTCTGTCGCGAGCATCGACCATCTACTACCGGTTCTAACCTCTGCGGCTCTCGCTGCTACGGAATGACAGGGGAGGAGCGCCCGGACCGCAGCGGAGCGAGGACCGGACGCACCGGAGCCTGTCACTCCGTAGCGCGGCCGCTAGGCCTCCCTTGAACGAGTAGAGAAAGTTCTCACAGCTCGGGCTCAAGCGCTGGCCGGGCAGTCGGGTAACCTGTCTAGATATGAACCGTCTGGCTGCTTCTGACCTCGGCGAGCTCGACCGAGCTTCTGGCGATCCGCTGTATCGCCAGATCGCCGACCGGCTCCTCGATCTCATGCAGACCGGCGCGCTGGCCTCCGGGGACATGTTGCCGTCGACGCCCGAGCTGTCTCGGCACTTCGGCGTGGCACCCATGACGATCCGCGAGGCGTTGAACGTCCTTCGCGCAGCCGGTCGGATCGTGTCGGAGAAGGGCAAGGGTGTGTACGTGGACGGGCCACCGCCGTTGCGCGTGGCCATGAGGACGCTCTCCTTCGACGCGTCAGCGTTGCCTGCGCTGACTGGTGCGCTGCCGAAGCTGCCGGACCTCGCTGACGTGCTGGCGATGCTCGCCGCGGGTGATCTTCGACTGACCGACTCGCGCGCGTTGTCTGATCGAGGAGGGCTGGTTTCCGCTCCGCAGTGGCTGGGTGAGGGCCGAGTGCTGGAGATCTTCCACAAGCACTCCAGTCAGGTCTTCGCCGTGAGCCGCTACGTCCTCCCTGAGGCCTCGCCGCATGGCGACGCTGTCACCGAATCCGTAGCGACTTTGTGCGCGGTGGCCGACTCGGTGGATGGACTGCACGAGGAGGTCCTGAGCAGGATGCCGACTCGGAGCGAGGCTGCGGATCTGCTTCTGCCGAGGGAGCAGCCTGTGCTTGTCACGCGGCATGTCGGACTGAGCGACGGGGTTGAGGTCATACGGTCGGAGACCGTTCGTGACGGCCGTACGCCGGTCACGTTGGTTGACTTGCCTATCTAGACAAGTTACCGTTGGCCTCAGTAGGTGCCGGTGGGCGCTTACTGCAACCTATCTAGATAGACCAAGTTAGAGAGGAATGCCATGGCACTCCAGACAGCAATCCCGGTGAGCTTCGACGCGTACTTCCCGAAGGGCGCGTTCATGGTGGGTGAGGTCGAGCCGGTCGTGAAGTGGTCCGACGACGGCCAGCGTCAGGGACAGGACCTCGACAAGAACTCCGGTCAGCCGATGTGGCAGGTGCGCGTGATCGACGCTGATCCTGACGCGCGCAAGGGCCAGAACGAGGTCACGGTCAAGATCATCAGCATCAGCGAGCCGGTTGCCCCGCCGGAGATCCAAGGCCTCCCGTTCCGGCCGGTCGTCTTCGATGGTCTGTCGGTCACCCCGTACGTGAAGGAGAACGGCGGTCGACCACGCGTCGCGTACTCGCTCCGGGCTCGCGAGATGAAGGCCGCCGCGAAGCCACGGGGTGGTGAGTGATGAGTTGGTCCGTTCGTAAGGAGGTCCGCTACTGGGCTGACGAGTTCGAGGGGTTCGCCCGACGCTTCCGGTGGGTGCTGATCGGACTGATGATCCTCACCCTCGTGGATCTCTTGACCACCTGGTTGCCACTCGTCTGGTGGCTCAACGGCTTCGTGGCACTGATCTTCGTGCTTCGCCGTCTGCGGGTGTGGGGCAACATCGACGAAGCCGTCCACCGAGCGCAGCAGCGCTCGATCTCCCGGCACATCGTGGCCGCCTGGCCAGCTCTTGCGCAGACACTCCGGCTTGAAGCGCATGGTTCGAGTGGATCGCGTATCGCAGCCGGTATCGGTTCACCGAGCTGGGACGCAGACGCGTGTCTTGTGCCGCTGTATCTCCCGAGCGGTCTCACGTCCGGGGATGTCGGAGCTCACCTGGACCGGATCGCGGCAGCATTCGGGGCGCGTCGCGCCACCTTGTCCGGGACGCGGATCGATCAGCTCGAACTTCGCCTGTACTACTCCGACCCTCTTGCCGAACCGTTCGTACTTGCTCCAAGCGATGAGTGGGACGGACGAGCGGTCACGATGGGCCGGACTGAAGAGGGCGACGATTGGAGGCTCCGACTTGGCCCGCACACGCTGGTTGCTGGTGCCTCGGGAAGCGGCAAAGCGTCGATCGTCTGGGCGCTCCTCTTGGGGCTCGCCGGCGCAGTCCGATCCGGGATGGTCGAAGTGTGGGGCGTCGACCTCAAGGGCGGCATGGAGCTCGGGATGGGTAAGCCTCTCCTGACTCGCTTCGCGAACGACTCGGTGCACGCGGTGACCATGCTCGAGGAGGCCGTCGCTCAGATGCAGGCACGGGCTCGCGACCTCGCCGGGACGACTCGGCAGCACCAAGCTTCCACCGAGGCTCCCCTCGTGATCGTCCTGATCGACGAACTCGCTGCTCTGACGGCGTACGAATCAGACCGGGATCTGCAGCGCCGGGCGAACGCCAGCATCGCATCGCTGGCGTCACAAGGGCGTGCTGTCGGCTTCGTGGTGATCGCGTGCCTGCAGGATCCACGCAAGGAGACGCTGCCCGCGCGGGGGCTCTTCACCCAGACGATCGGGCTTCGTCTCCGTGACCGGACCGAAACGTCGATGGTGCTCGGCGACGGCTCTGTCGCTGCCGGTGCGCTCTGCCACGAGATCCCGATCGGCGCGCCCGGCACCGCCTACGTCCTGTCCGACGAGCTCGCGACGCCGCAGCGGGTGCGGGCTGGATACGCGGACGATGCCCTGATCACGCACACGGCACGAGCCTTCGCAGCGCCGCGCTTCAAGCCGGTGGTCGTACCTGAGACACAAAGTGCTCGAGAGCCCGCCCGTCCGCGACGTCGGACGCGGAGCGCTGCTCAATCGAAGGAGGAGTCATGAAGAACATCGCACGATCTGCACTGGTCATCGTCGTCGCTGGGGTGCTCGTCGCCGGCGGTGCGATCCTCGGCCACCTCACTGCAGCGGAACACGCTCCAGCCGCGGACGAGGCAAAACCGTCGATGTGCAACTTGCGCATCCCGTGGGACACGACGAACGGTGCAGAGCACGCAATCTACGTTGCGCCAGGTCCTGCAGACCGTTCACTCGTCCAGCGGTACGGGCACATCGCGAACCAGTCGTGCACCGACGCGCAGCTCACCGACTGGATCAATCAACGACGCAAGGAGCACGCCGCGGTCGACGTTTGCCGTCCAGTGTTGCGCACAGACGACGTGACTGGGTACGTGTACCCGATCGGATGCGCGGTCCCCGAACTGGTGGTGTCTGATGGGCCTCGCTGAGTCAGTCGCGCGCCGTCTCCGTAGTCCGGAGTTCGACCGTTGGATGCGGGGTGCCGCCCGGGTGGGCTTCTGCACGAACCCGGTTCGGCTGGTCGGAGCATCCACGACCTTCGGATCTGAGACCGGGGAGGAGCGCGCCGGGTTCTCCTCTGCCGACCAGCCGGACCACGTCCTCTTCACTCGCTGCGGCAACCGCCGCGCACAACGCTGCGCCTCGTGCAGCCACGAGTACAAGGGCGACACCTGGCACATGATCATGGCTGGCGCAGCCGGTGGCATGAAGGGCGTCCCGAACTCAGTCGCGGCCCACCCAATGGTCTTCCTCACACTGACCGCTCCTTCGTTCGGAGCCGTACACGGCGCGGCCTGCGCCCGGGTCAAACCCTGCAGACACGGTCGTCGATCGGAATGCGGGACCGGACACGGAGGAGGCGGTCCCGAGCTCGGCGATGCGATCTGCCCAGACTGCTACGACTACGAGGGCCACGTGGTGTGGCAGTACTTCGCGTCCGAGCTGTGGAGGCGATTCACCATCCAGCTTCGAAGGGAGCTCGCCAGAGTCCTCGGCATGAGTCAGCGAGAGGCTTCCACCCTCGTTCGACCACAGTTCGCGAAAGTGGCGGAGTTCCAGAAGCGGGGCGCCGTCCACTTCCACGCGATCGTCCGACTCGACGGTGTCGACAGCGATGATGCTTTCCCAGCGCCAGATGATCGCATGACGACCGCTCACCTGACGCAAGCGATCCGCCAGGCCGCCCGTGCGGTGCGCTATCAACCGCCCAGCCTTCCCTCCGGACGCCTACCGCACGTGCTCCGTTGGGGGCGGCAGATCGACGTGAAGCCGATCGTCCGAAGCGAAGGTCTCGATGGACGGCTATCGGATCGTGCCGTCGCGGCCTACATCGCCAAGTACGCGACCAAGGCGACGGAGGATCTGGATGCGGGGGCCTCGCCCCGTCCACACCTCGTCATGCTCCGCGATATCGCCGAGCAGATCGGCGTCGCTGCAGAACCGCAGTCGCCCTACGTGCTTCTTGAACGCTGGTCGCGGATGCTCGGCTTTCGTGGCCACTTCTCGACGAAGTCCAGGCGCTACTCGGTAACGCTCGGCTCTCTCCGGGACGCACGACATCAGTGGCGACTTGAACGCATCGCGGCGGCTGCGCGTGAGCCTGACGCGGGAGAAGTCGAGAGCGTGCTCGTCGTTGGGAATTGGTCCTACGCCGGGATGGGGTGGACCTCGCAGGGCGACAAGGCTCTCGCGATCGAGGCTGCCCGTGCGGCGAGGGAATGGAGAGACTCGCGAAACACCAAGAGGCCAGACAAAGGAGACGGCGATGTTCGCTGATCAGGAAGCTCACGAAGAGACGACACTCGTCGAGGAGGACGTCTACCTCACGCGACGTGAGGCGGCTGCGCGTTGCCGTGTCCCACTCTCGACCTTCGATGCCCTCCGCCGCCAGTCCAGGGTTCCGTACCCGGACGCGCGCATGGGGAAACACATGCTCTGGAAGACCTCGACCATCGTCGGCTTCCTCGAATCGGGTGGTACCAGTGACCGAGCGCACTGAGCGGCTGGACCCGCGGACTCGCAAGCCGCTCCCCGAAGGAATCAGGTACCGGGCTGACCGCGGGAAGTACCAGGTCCGTGTATGGGCTACAGGTCTGAACGGCGAGGATCGAGAGCGGAGCTTCCTCGTTGAGTCGCTTGCCGAAGCGAAGCGTGTGCGGAGTGAGGCTCGAACTCGAATCAAGCCAGACGGCGGTATGACCCTCGACGCTTGGCACTCGCGCTACTGGCCGACGATCGAATCGAGTATCCGTCCCGCTACGGCTCGTGGTTACGACGTTGCTTGGAGGCGCCGCGTGCAGCCGTGGTTCGGGCACCGCAAGTTGGAGACGATTTCTGCCGGCGATATCGATGAGGCAATCGGACAGTGGAGCGGATCGGCTTCGACGCGCAACGACGCTCTTGCGATGCTCAGCAGGCTTCTCGACGGTGCCCTCAGGTTCGGTGTGATCGATGGGAACCCAGCACGGCTCGTTCGCCGACCTCGTGAAGACGGGGCACGGAGCTTTCGGTCCAGAGCGCTGTCGTCTGATGAGGTCCGGACGCTTCTCGCCGCTGTGGAGGACGGTCCATACCGTGCATATCTCTCGGCACTCGTGTTCACCGGTATGCGGGCGGGGGAGGCTAGCGCTCTGCGGGTGTCCGATGTCGATCTCGCGGGACGAGTGATCCACGTCCGGCGGAGCTTCTCCCCTGGACGCAATGGCGAGTTGATCGAACAGAGTCCCAAGAGTCACAAGGAGCGAACGGTTCCGCTGCCAGGGACGCTCCTGCCCTCGATAACCGAACAGATCGAGGGTAAACGCCGCAACGATCTCGTGTTCACCGGTCCCAAGGGGGGACGCCTGCAGGTGTCGAACGTCCGTCGGGCTGTCGACTGGGCGAACCTTCGACGCACCCTGGACCGACCAGATCTGCGCATACACGACCTCCGACACACTCTCGCAACGCTCCTGTTCGATGCCGGGAGCGCGGCCAACGACGTGCAGGCGATCCTGGGACACTCTTCGATGCAGGTCACGGAGCGCTACAGTCGTGCACGTTCCGACTCCGCAGTGCGAGCAACCGGTGCACTTGACCAGCTGTTTCTCGGAGGGACGGGCCCGTGAACGGTGAGATGACCCTCGCGGAGTCGCTGCGGGACTTCCCGGATGACGTGGTCGAGGTGGACGGCTTCCTGCGGCGAGTAGAGCGAGAGAACTTGGTCCGCACGCCTGGGTTCGCGGCCAAGCTACATACGGTTTGGTTCTTCTTCCGTGCTGTAGAGCCCGCTTTTGCGTTTGTACGCAGCGGGCGGATGTCTCCGCAGGTCGGCGGGGTGGCCCTCCGTGAAGCGATGTGGGAGGTCCGGTATGACGCGAAGAGGGACCGCGATGTTAAGACTCTCCTGTTGGGAGCGCACCGGCCAGTTGCAGATTTTGATGACGCAGCGTTGATCGACCGCTTCCGTGACGGGCTCGATCCGGAGTCGGCCCATTGGCAGGGGGCTTAGCCCATGGCCCGAGTGTCGATCGAGCGAGAGCTGCTCGATGAGGCGAGGCAAATCACGGGTAGCAAGTCTGACCGTGAAGTGCTTGTCCTGGCTCTCGAGACCTTGATCGCGGTCCACCGGACCAGTAGCTAACCGCTCTGATCGCCAGGCTGCATCAGATTCGGCGATTGCGACGGTCGGTACAGGGGAACAGTGGTTCGCGGCCTCCTGCGCGGGGGACCAGGGGTACTGCGGCTCTGTGTCAATCGGCCCGTCGTGCGGCGGTAGGGAGCGTCCCGGCGTCTCCGCGAGACACCCACTCCGCCAATGTCAGGTCGGGGTAGTCCCCGAAGGATGCCGGGGGCGTGTAGTCGCTGCGTCGCGATCCATCCGCCCTCCAAGCTGCTCCACAAGAACAGACGACCCCACCGTTCTCAATCGGCGTGAACGAGACGACCGAGCTGTCGAACGAGCACGCCTGGCAGATGAGTCCATAGCTCTCAGTCCAAGACATGGTGTGAGCGTAAGTGGAACCCCCGTCATCCAGTCTCGAGCAGCTAGGTGATCCGCACGGCCGCGCTCAGACGCGTTCTCGGAGCCAGGTGTCGACCGCGCTCATCGGGACCGGTGCGAACGTCCAAGCGTCGACGCCCACATGCATCATCCCGTCGTCATTCGTGAAGACCGCCGTCGAGTGTGTGTGCCCGTGAAGCAGTGGAACACCGTCGTCCACCGGGCGGACCTTCTTGAGCTTGTCGATCGGGACAGCGTCGTACGGATAGTGCGAAGCACGGAGCAGTTGCCCGTGTCGTGACCCATTCAGCACCTCGGGGAGCACCGTCCAGCCGGCGGCTTCGTACAGAGGCGTCATTGATTGGATGCGAGTCCTTGTCTGCGTCGCTCGCGAGACCCAGTCGTGGTTGCCCGGGACGAGCAGCCGACGGCCGTGCAGCTGACGGGTGAGGGCAAGAGCATCACCGACGTCGTTCATCGAGGCCATGAGGAGATCGCCGAGGTGCAGCACGATGGCCTGCGGCGGGACGATCGAGTTCCACCGCTCAACGAGGTAGGCATTCATTGCCTCGACGTCACCGAACGGGCGCTTCGCATGGCCGATGATCCGCGCATGTCCGAAGTGATGGTCTGCGGTGACGAAGTCGACGGCATCGAAGTCGAACGTCGGAGCTCCAGCATCGGGTGCTCTTCGTGCGGCTTCCATGCTCCGACGGTAGCTCGATCGGGAGCCCTGGGGGAGTTGCCTGGCGACGAGCAACCGGCACAGAACCGGCACAGCGTCACCGGAGCGGCATCGAATCCGACCCCGGAAACAAGAAAACCCCCGGCTTCACCGGGGGCTTCTTGCTGTGGCTGGACACGGCATCGATCCGTGGACCTTTCGATTTTCAGTCGAACGCTCTACCAACTGAGCTATCCAGCCGTGGCGACCCTGACGGGACTTGAACCCGCGACCTCCGCCGTGACAGGGCGGCACGCTAACCAACTGCGCTACAGGGCCATATTGTGTTGTGTTCGGTGTCGTACTGCTGCTTGCTCACTCACGTGGAGTGACCCCAACGGGATTCGAACCCGTGCTGCCGCCGTGAAAGGGCGGTGTCCTAGGCCACTAAACGATAGGGCCGCAAGCTGCGCCGTGCGCTACCGGGAGTCAAGCATACGGACGGTCCGCGTGATGCACAAATCGAACGCCCCCGAGCGTGCATCCCCGGCGTGTCGCGCCCTGCCGATGCTGCTCGGGCGGGGGTCCGGTGCGACCATCATGGGCGGCCTGGACCCTCGCTCGGGGGTGTCCCTGCCGTGACCCGTGTTGTTACTGTTGCGTCTGTTGACAGTGTGGCGTGTCCGAGCCTCGCCGCACCGTTACGAGATCGAGACCATGTCGCCTGCACCCCACCGCATCCCCCGCTCCCGCCGCCGCGTCCTCGCCGCCGCGGTCGCCGTCGTGCTCTCCGCCGGGGCCCTCGCCGTAGTCGGCCCGGTCGCCGCGGCCTCGGCCACGAGCTACCCCAGCTGGTCGGACGTCGAGCAGGCGAAGGCATCGAAGGACGCCCAGCAGGCAAAGGTCACCGAGATCAAGGCGCTCCTCCAGGACCTGACCGCGAAGGCATCGGCCGCGCAGCAGGAGTCCGAGGCGGCCGGCGCGGCGTACCAGACGGCGCAGACGAAGTACGACGCGGCGACCCTCGAGCAGCAGACGCTGCAGCAGCAGGCGGACGAAGCAGACCGCACGGCGAAGCGCTCGGAGGAGCAGGCCGGGCAGCTCGCCGCGCAGCTCGGTCGCGCCAGCGCGAACGACGTGACGACCGACATCCTCACGCACCCGTCCGACTCCGGCGACCTGCTCTACGAGCTCGGCGCGATGTCGAAGCTCACCGAGCAGGCCGACGGCATCTACTCGCAGGCCTCACAGGACCGCGGGGTCGCGCAGGGCCTCGCCGACCGCTCCGAGCAGGCCAAGGAGGCCCTCGGCGCCCTCGCCGACGCGGCCCAGGCGAAGATGCAGGCCGCCCAGGACGCCGCTGATCGCGCGCAGACCGCCGTCGACGCGCAGGCGGACAACAAGTCCCGGCTCGAGGCCCAGCTCACCCTGCTGACCACCAACGCGCAGGACGTCGAGGCGGCGTACGACAGGGGCGTCGCAGAGGCGAAGGCGCAGGAAGCCGCCCGTGCAGCTGCGGCGGCGCAGGCAGCAGCGCAGGCCGGGGCGACGAGCCAGGGCGGCACGGGCGGCGGTGCGCCGAACTCCTCCGGCTGGGTCCGTCCCGCCGGCGGGTACCAGACGAGCCCCTACGGCTACCGCGTCGACCCGTACACGCACAACCGGGCACTGCACGCCGGTGTCGACCTCGCGCCCGCCTGCTACGCCCCGATCTACGCCGCCCACTCGGGTACGGTGACGTTCGCCGCGAACGGCGGCGGTTACGGCAACGAGGTCGTGCTGGACAACGGCGGCGGCATCTCCACCGCCTACGGGCACATCGTCGACGGCGGCATCCTCGTCTCCGTCGGGCAGCACGTCGAGGCCGGGCAGCAGATCGCGAAGATCGGCTCCACCGGCTGGTCGACGGGGTGCCACCTCCACTTCGAGACCCGGGTGAACGGTTCCGCCGTCGACCCGGTCCCCTTCATGGCAGCGCGGGGGATCTCGGTATGAGCAACAGCGCCGTCGAGAGGCCCTGAGCCAGACATGAAGCCCTCCTCCCGCACCCTGTCCGGCTGCACCGCGGTCGTCGCCGTCCTCGGCATCGGCCTGTCGGTCGTCGTCGCCGGTCCCGCGCAGGCAGCCCCGTCCGCCCCGAGCTGGGACGACGTGCGCCAGGCGAAGGCCGACACGGCTCAGGCCCAGTCGACCGTGGACGAGCTGAGCGCTCGACTGCAGACGCTGCAGGACGCCGCGGACAGCGCCGAGGTCTCGGAGCTCCAGGCGGCGCAGGACTACGCGATGGCGGTGTCGCAGCAGCAGGAGGCACAGGCGTCCCTCGACGACCTGACGGCACAGGCGAAGCGTGCCGAGCAGCGGGCGGACGAGTCGGCGGCCCAGGTCGCGGGGCTCGTCGTGGAGCTCTCCCGCACCGGTGGCGGCGACCTGTCAACCTCGATGCTCGTCGATGCCTCGGACGCGAAAGACCTGCTCTACCGCGTGGGGACGGTCTCGCACCTCTCCGAGCGGTCGGCCCGGGTGCTCGCCCAGGCGCAGACCGACCAGAACACCGTCGAGTCGATCGCCGCACAGCAGTCGGCGGCGACGAAGGCCCTCGCCGCGGCGACGTCGAAGTCCGAGCGGGCGCTCGACGAGGCCAACGACGCCTCGGCCTCGGCCCGGGCCAGCGTGCAGCAGCAGCAGGACAAGCAGTCCGAGGTGCTCGACCAGCTGGCGTTCCTCAAGGGCACGAGCAAGGCGACCGAAACGGCGTACTGGAACGAGCAGCAGGCGGCACGCGCCGAGCAGCAGCTCGCCGCCCGGACCGCCGCCGCTTCCCGGGACACCGCGTCCGCCGGCAGCACCGACCCCGCGTCGCCGTCCGTGCCGTCCCGCCCGAGCACGAGCCAGCCGAACACGAGCCAGCCCAGCACGAACCAGCCCAGCACGACGCAGCCGAACACGAGCCCGTCGCGCCCGAGCACCACGCAGCCGAACACGACCCCGTCACGCCCTGCTCCTGCTCCTGCGCCCGCGCCGGCCCCCGCGCCTGCTCCGGCCCCGGCTCCCGCACCCGCCCCGGCGCCTGCCCCCAAGCCGGTCTCGAGCCCGTCGAAGGCCGCCGGCGCCATCGCGTACGCGCGGAACCAGCTCGGCAAGGCGTACCTGCTGGGCGGCGCGGGCCCGAACACCTGGGACTGCTCCGGCCTCGTGATGATGGCGTACAACTCGCAGGGCATCGCGACCGGCGGCCACAACGTCGTCTGGCAGTACAACTACTTCAAGTCGGTCGGGCGGCTCGTCCCGCTGTCGCAGCGGCAGCCCGGCGACATCCTCTTCTACTCGTCGAACGGCAGCGTCTCCGGCGCCTACCACGACAGCATCGTCACGAGCTACGGCACGATGGTCGAGGCCGCCCGGCCCGGTGTCGGCGTCGTCGAGCGCGGCATCTGGCTGCCGAACCAGCTCCTGCCGTACGTCGGCCGCCCGAGCGGCTCGGTCTAGCCCGAGCGACCCGCAACGAGCGACCCGCAACGAGCGACCCGCAACCCGCGACCGGGACCCCGACCCCGCACGGACGACGGCGCCCGCACTCCCCGAGGGGAGCGCGGGCGCCGTCGTCGTGTGTGCGGGCGTCAGTGACCGGCGGGTACGTACGCGGCCTGGCCGGCCTGCACGATGCGCTCGGCCTCGGCGGCGTCGCCCCAGCCCTCGGCCTTGACCCACTTGTTCGGCTCGAGGTCCTTGTAGCGCTCGAAGAAGTGCGCGATCTCGGCCTTGGTCTGCTCCGGCACGTCCGAGATGTCCTGGATGTGTGCCCAGCGCGGGTCCTTGGCGGGGACGACGAGGACCTTCTCGTCGTTGCCGGCCTCGTCGCTCATCTTGAAGACGCCGACCGGGCGGACCTTCACGCCGACACCCGGGAACGTCGGGAACTCGAGCAGCAGCAGCGCGTCCACGGGGTCGCCGTCGTCGGCCAGGGTCTTCTCGAAGAACCCGTAGTCGGTCGGGTACACGAACGAGGTGAACAGCACGCGGTCGAGGTACACGCGACCGGTCTCGTGGTCGACCTCGTACTTGTTGCGGCTGCCCTTGGGGATCTCGACGACGACGTCGTACGCGGTCATGGTGCGCTCCTGGTCTCATGTGCGGGAAGAAAGCGCGGCTAACGTTACCGGGTGAACACTCCGCGTCCCCGGTTGGACCCGGCCGTCGCCGCGACCCGGCTGGCGGTCCGCACGCTGCTGTCCCGGGCGCGTGACGAGGGACTGCTGCACCCCGGCGACCTGGTCACCGTCGCGCTGAGCGGCGGAGCGGACTCGCTCGCGCTCGCCGCGGCCACCGCGTTCGAGGCGCCGAAGCAGGATCTCCGGGCCGGCGCGGTCGTCGTCGACCACGCGCTGCAGGCGGGCAGCGAGGCGGTGGCGAGCCGCGCCTCCCGGACGGCTGCGTCGCTGGGTCTCGACCCGGTGACGGTCCGCCGGGTCGCGGTCGGCTCCGACGGTGGTCCGGAGGGCGCCGCCCGGGAGGCACGGCACACCGCGATCGCGCAGGTCGCCGCCGCCACGGGGTCGCCCCTGGTGCTGTTCGGGCACACGCTCGACGACCAGGCGGAGACGGTGCTGCTCGGCCTGCTGCGCGGCAGCGGGCCGGACGCGCTGTCCGGCATGCCACCGCTGGTGCGGCGGACCGCCGGACCGGCCTACGGCCGTCCGCTCCTCGGCGTCCGTCGGCACACCACGCGGCAGGCGACCGTCGCCGCCGGGCTCGTGCCGTGGGACGACCCGCAGAACGACGACCCCGCGTACGCCCGCGTGCGGGTGCGGACCGCACTCATGCCCGTGCTGGAGCGCGAGCTCGGCGCCGGGGTGCCCGAGGCGCTCGCCCGCACCGCCGAGCAGCTCCGCGAGGACGCCGCGGCGCTCGACCACTTCGCCGAGGAGATGGCGGAGGACCTCGCCGAGCACTCCGAGGCGGGCATCTCGCTGTCCGTGCCCGAGCTGCAGGCGAACCCGCCGGCACTCCGGCAGCGACTCGTGCGGCTGGCCGTCGAGGGGGAGTTCGGGGTGACGCTGTCGCGGACGCAGACCCTCGAGGTCTGCCGACTGGTCACCGACTGGCGGGGGCAGGGACCGATCGACCTGCCGGGTGTCCGTGCCGCCCGGGACGGCGACCGGCTGGCGTTCAGCGCCCCGTCCTGACGGTTACCCTGGACCGGTGGAACTCTCCGACGTCCAGGCAGACCTGTCCGAAGTGCTCTTCACCCCCGAGCAGATCGACGAGAAGCTCGCCGATCTCGCCGCGGTGGTCGACCGTGACTACGCGGGCAAGGACCCGCTGCTCGTCGGCGTGCTGAAGGGCGCCGTCATGGTCATGGCGGACTTCTCGCGGCACCTGAAGATGCAGGCCCGCATGGACTGGATGGCGGTCTCGTCGTACGGCTCCGGCACGAAGTCGTCCGGCGTCGTGCGGATCCTCAAGGACCTCGACACCGACCTGCACGGCCGCGACGTCATCATCGTCGAGGACATCATCGACTCCGGCCTGACGCTGTCCTGGCTCAAGCAGAACCTCGAGTCCCGCGGCGCCGCGAGCGTCGAGATCGTCGCGCTGCTCCGCAAGCCCGAGGCCGCCAAGGTCGAGGTCGACGTGAAGTACGCCGGCTTCGAGATCCCCGACGCCTTCGTCGTCGGCTACGGCCTGGACTTCGACGAGCGCTACCGCAACCTGCGGGGCATCGGCGTGCTCGCGCCGCACGTCTACTCCTGAAGGCCCACCGGGCCGTCCCGGGAGCCGGACGGCCCGCACGGCTCCCTCCGGGCACGGGTGGAGTTCGCCCGCAGAGGACACCCATTCTCGCCACAGAGTCACCGCCGTATGCTGACCTCCACGCAACTCCGGCAGAGAAAGGTGTCGGGCCCTCGCGCCCGGATCACATGAACTTCAAGCGCATCTTCCGCGGCCCGTACCTCTACGTGCTCATCGCGCTGGTCGGCATCTTCATCGGCTGGAGCGTCATCGCGCAGTCCGGCACGCAGCAGATCGACACCCAGAAGGGTCTCGAGCAGCTCGCCGACGGCAAGGTCTCGTCCGTGGTCGTCAACTCGACCGAGCAGCGCGTCGACCTCACGCTGAAGGACGGCAACGCGAAGGAGCAGTTCTACTACTCCACGCCGCGTGGCGAAGAGGTCATCAAGGCCGTCAACGACGCCAACCTGCCCGACGGGTACAACGACACCGTGCAGCAGGGCAACTGGTTCCTGTCGCTCCTCGGCATCATCCTGCCGTTCCTGATCATCGGTGCCCTGTTCTGGTTCCTGCTCTCGAGCGCCCAGGGCGGCGGCTCGAAGGTCATGCAGTTCGGCAAGTCCAAGGCGAAGATGAACAACAAGGAGAACCCGCAGGTCTCCTTCGCCGACGTCGCCGGTTCGGACGAGGCGATCGAGGAGCTCCACGAGATCAAGGAGTTCCTGCAGGAGCCCGCGAAGTTCCAGGCCGTCGGCGCGAAGATCCCGAAGGGCGTGCTGCTGTACGGCCCTCCCGGCACCGGCAAGACCCTGCTCGCACGCGCCGTCGCCGGCGAGGCCGGCGTGCCGTTCTACTCGATCTCCGGTTCGGACTTCGTCGAGATGTTCGTCGGTGTCGGGGCCAGTCGTGTCCGTGACCTGTTCGAGCAGGCGAAGGCGAACTCGCCGGCCATCGTCTTCATCGACGAGATCGACGCCGTCGGTCGTCACCGCGGCGCCGGCATCGGTGGCGGCAACGACGAGCGCGAGCAGACGCTGAACCAGCTGCTCGTCGAGATGGACGGCTTCGACGGCAAGACGAACGTCATCCTGATCGCCGCGACGAACCGTCCGGACGTGCTCGACCCCGCGCTGCTGCGCCCGGGCCGCTTCGACCGCCAGATCGGTGTCGACGCCCCGAGCCTGGCCGGCCGCAAGCAGATCCTCGAGGTGCACGCGAAGGGCAAGCCGCTCGCCGCCAGTGTCGACCTCGAGCTCCTCGCCCGCAAGACGCCGGGGTTCACCGGTGCCGACCTGGCGAACGTCCTCAACGAGGCCGCCCTGCTCACCGCCCGCTCGAACGCGCAGCTCATCGACAACCGTGCGCTGGACGAGGCCGTCGACCGTGTCATGGCCGGTCCGCAGCGCCGCACGCGCATCATGTCCGACCAGGAGAAGCTGATCACGGCGTACCACGAGGGTGGCCACGCCCTCGCTGCCGCCGCGATGCGCCACACCGACCCGGTCACGAAGATCACGATCCTGCCGCGCGGTCGTGCCCTCGGCTACACGATGGTGCTCCCGCTCGAGGACAAGTACTCCGTGACCCGCAACGAGCTCCTCGACCAGCTCACCTACGCCATGGGTGGCCGTGTCGCCGAGGAGATCGTGTTCCACGACCCGACCACGGGAGCGTCGAACGACATCGAGAAGGCCACGTCGACCGCACGCAAGATGGTGACCGAGTACGGCATGAGCCGTGCGGTGGGTTCCGTCAAGCTCGGTTCGGGTTCCAGCGAGCCGTTCGTCGGTCGCGAGATGGGCGGCAGCAGCGGTCGCGACTACTCGGAGAACATCGCCGAGACGGTCGACGCCGAGACCCGTGCCCTGCTCGAGGCCGCGCACGACGAGGCCTACCAGGTGCTCAACGACAACCGCGACATCCTCGACCGCCTGGCCGGCGAGCTCCTCGAGAAGGAGACGCTGGACGCGCCGGAGCTCGTCGAGATCTTCAAGGACGTCCGCAAGCTCCCGGAGCGCCCGCAGTGGCTCTCGAGCGACCGTCGGCCGGTTTCGAACCTGCCCGCGATCGAGTTCCCGGGCAAGGCCGCGTCGACCGCAGCGGAGCAGGGCGACACCGAGGCGTCGTCGAAGCCCCGTCGCCGCCCGTTCGGCAACCCCGGTATCGCCCCCGCGTAGGCCGGCATGACCGACCTGCCGACGAGACGCTCGCGTCGCCTCGCCGAGGCGGACCACGCGCGCGCCGCCGACCAGGCGGCGCGCGCAGCCGCGGCGGAACCGCCGACCGTCGCGATCGACCTCCGTGCACCGGCTCCGGTGCCGGAGATCGTGACCGGTCGTCGGCGTGACCGCACCCCGAGCGGTGCCGCTGGCGGATCCGACGACCGCACCCGCGTGATGGGCATCCTCAACGTCACGCCGGACTCGTTCAGCGACGGTGGTCTGCACCTGGCGGTCGACGCGGCGGTCACCCACGCCCGGGACCTCGTCGCGGCGGGTGCCGACCTGGTCGACGTCGGCGGGGAGTCCACCCGACCCGGTGCCGACCGGGTGCCCGTCGAGGTCGAGCAGCAGCGCGTCCTGCCGGTCGTCAGGCAGCTCGTGTCCGAGGGCATCGCGGTGAGCGTCGACACCATGAACGCATCGACGGCCGAGCGTGCGGTCGAGGCCGGGGCCGCGATCGTGAACGACGTGTCGGGCGGTCTCGCCGACGACGACATGGCCCGAGTCGTCCGCGACACCGGGGCCGGCTTCGTCGTGATGCACTGGCGCGGGCACAGCGACCGGATGCACCGGAACGCCGTGTACGCCCACGCCGTGGACGAGGTCCGCCGCGAGGTCGAGCTCCGGGTCGCCGAGCTGATCGTCCTGGGCGTGCGCGAGGAGCAGGTGGTCATCGACCCCGGCCTCGGCTTCGCCAAGCAGGGCGCGCAGAACTGGGAGATCCTGGCCGGCTACGAACGCTTCGCCTCGATCGGGCTGCCGGTGCTCGTCGCCGCCTCCCGCAAGCGGTTCCTCGACGGGGTCGGCAGCGCTGCCGGTGCACCCCCGCGTGACCGCGACCTCGCCACCGCCGCCATCAGCCTGCTCGCCGCCGAACGCGGCGCGTGGGGGGTGCGCGTGCACGACCCCGCACCGACCCGTGCGGTGCTCGACGTCTGGGATGCCTGGAGGGCAGCACGATCGTGAGGGACACCATCCGACTGACCGGGGTCCGTGCCCGGGGGAACCACGGCGTGTTCGACCACGAGCGCGCCGACGGCCAGGACTTCGTCGTCGACGTCGCGGTCGAGGTCGACGCCCGGGTGTCGTCCGGGTCCGACGACCTGGCGGACACCGTGCACTACGGGGTCGTCGCCGAGCAGGTCGTCGCCGAGATCGAGGGCGGGCCGGTCGACCTCATCGAGACCCTCGCCGAGCGCATCGCCGCCGCGGTGCTCACCCACCGTGCGGCGCTCGCGGTCGAGGTCACGGTGCACAAGCCCCAGGCGCCGATCACGGTGCCGTTCACCGACGTCTCGATCACCATCCGCCGCACCCGCGGCGGCTCGGTGTCCGCCGAGGAAGAAGAGTGAGCCGGGCGGTCGTCGCCCTCGGCGCGAACCTCGGCGACCGCGGGAGCACCCTGCGGGCCGCTGCGCAGGCGATCGCCGCGGCTCCGGGCATCCGCCCGGTGACCTCGAGCCACGAGGTGGAGTCCGTCGCCCTGACGCTCGACGGGCTCGACGACACCAAGCCCCGGTACCGCAACGGTGTGGTCGTCGTCGACACCGACCTGGCACCGCAGGAGCTCCTCGACGCCCTGCACCGGATCGAGGACGACCACGGGCGCACCCGCGAGGTCCGCTGGGGCGACCGCACGCTCGACCTGGACGTGATCGCGGTCGACGACCTGCGGATCGACACGGACACGCTCACCGTCCCGCACCCACGAGCGGGGGAGCGGGCGTTCGTGCTCGCCCCCTGGCTCGATGCCGACCCGGACGCCGTCCTGCCCGGGGTCGGGCGCGTCGCGGACCTGCTCGACGCAGTCGGCGACGACACCGAGCGCGTCGACGAGCCGCGGCTGTTCGACCCGGCGCCAGCGACCCGGACCGAACCCGACGCCGCAGCCGCACCCGCCGCCGCACCCGACGCCGCAGCCGCACCCGACGCCGCAGCCGCACCCGACGCCGCAACCGCACCCGCCGCCGGAGCGGAGTCCGCCGCGTGAAGCCGACCCGCGCCTCCACCCTGATCAGCGTCGCGGTCGTCGCCGCCGTCGCCGGGTTCGCCCTCGACGCCGTCCTGGCCTCGCGGCAGGAACCGACGCTGCTGCTGTCGACCCCCCTCGGCATCACCCTCGCGCTGATCGGCGTCGCGGTCGTCGCGATGGCCCGACCCGTCCGCCGCCACGCGCGCGACGGTGCCGGCCGGCAGCACCCCGTCGACCCCCTCTACGCCACCCGCGTGGTCGTCCTCGCCAAGGCCTCGAGCCTGGCAGGTGCGCTCTTCGGGGCGTTCGCGGCCGGGCTGCTGCTGTACCTCCTGACCCGCTCCGCCCTGCCGCCGCTAGGCTCGGTCCTGCCGAACGCCGTCGCGGTCGGGGGCGGTCTCGTGCTCGTGGTGTGTGCCCTGGTGGCCGAGCGCATGTGCATGGCGCCGCCACCGGAGGACGACGACGACCTGCCGCGGGGTGGGACGACGGCGAACTGACCGACGACCGCAGGAGGCCGCGATGCCGCTCGAACGACTCGACGAGCCGGGCCTCGGCCTGACCGGGACCAGGTGGACGCGGGTGTCGCCGAAGCTCGTCTGGACGGAACTCGTCAGCACGATCGTGGTCGGGGTGGTCGTGACGGCCGGGTGCGTGCTCTTCGCGGTGCTCTTCGGCGGTTTCGGGGGTGCAGCCGGCACGGTGTGGAGCTGCGTCGCCATCGTGGTCGCCCTCGTCGCGCTGGTCACCGCCGTCCTGACGCCCCGTCGGGTCCGCGCCATCGGGTACGCCCTGCGTGACGACGACCTCGTGCTGCGCCGCGGGCTGATGTGGCAGCGCTTCACCGCGGTGCCGTACGGCCGCATGCAACTGGTCGACGTGAACCGCGGCCCGCTCGACCGGGTCCTCGGGCTCAGCGAGCTGAAGTTCGTCACCGCGGCCGCCGCGACGAACGTCCGCATCCCGGGCATCCCCGCCACCGACGCCGACGAACTGCGCGACCGGCTCGTGGAGCTCGCCGAGTCCCGCCGCGCCGGACTCTAGGGGGCGCCGTGACGTTCCGACCCGGACCGCCTCCGCCCGCGCCGCCCCGGCAGGGCAACGCTGCCGCAGCGGCCCCGCTGACCGACGGCGAGTGGCACCGCCTGCACCCGCTGACACCGCTGCTCAAGGGCGGCATCTTCCTCATCGTCGTGCTCGGCTACACGCTGAGCAACCTGCGTGACCAGCTGCTCGAGTTCTTCGTCCCGGGCCCGGCTCCGCAGGAGGACGGCGACCCCGTCCGCTACGTGTACGAGCACGGGGCGGTCGGCTGGGTGCTGCTCGGGGTGGTGGTGGTCCTGGTCGTGTTGATCGGACTGTTCTACGTCTCGTGGCGGATGCACGAGTTCCGCGTGACCGGCGACGTGGTCGAGGTCCGCTCCGGCGTGCTGTTCCGCAGCCACCGCAAGGCTCGGCTCGACCGCATCCAGGGCATCAACATCTCGCGGCCGGTGGTCCCGCGCATCCTCGGGACGGCGAAGCTCGAGATCGCGCAGGCCGGTAACGACGCCAACGTGCAGCTCGCGTACCTCGGGGCACGGGCAGCCGACGACCTCCGGCAGCGCATCCTCGTGCTCGCCTCGGGCGCCCAGGACGACGAACGGACCGACGTGCGGGCGTCGAACGGCGTGCTGCAGGACCGCGTGGACGAACTGTTCTCGCCCGAGCTCGACCAGGCCGCCGTGCACGCGACGCGGGTCGTGAAGGTGCACCCCGGCCGCCTCATCGCGTCGATGCTGCTCTCGGGGACGACGGTCTTCTTCGTCGTGGTGATCGTGGCGATGATCGTCAGCATCGCGATCACCGGTGAGTACGGCATCCTGATCGGTCTGTTCCCCGTGGTCATCGGCGCCGGCGGCTACACCGTCCGGAAGTTCTCGCGATCGCTGCAGTACACGATCGCGGAGACCCGTGACGGCATCCGCATCGGCTTCGGGCTCGTCTCGACCTCGAACGAGACCCTCCCGCCGGGCCGCATCCACGCCGTGAGCGTCGCGCAGCCGCTGCTCTGGCGTCCCTTCGGCTGGTGGGACGTCCGCATCAACCGGGCGACGAACGCCGGCAACGGGGCGTCGACCAACCAGCAGGTCTCGTCGATCGTGCTGCCGGTCGGCCGCGCCGAGGACGTCCGCCAGGTGCTCGACATCATCCTGCCGGGGCTCGTCGGCACCGCGGTGGCCGGGCCGGCGGCATCACGCGAGGAACTCCGCGAGGGCTCGTCCGAGGCCGTCAACGTGGTCGACGACAGCCTCACGACCACCGGGGACCGCGGCGGCTTCGTGCACTCCCCGCGGCGCGGCGCCTGGCTCCGTCCGCTCTCGTTCCGCCGCAACGGCTACCGCTTCGTGCAGGGCGCGGTGCTGCTCCGGCTCGGGGCCGTCTGGCGCTCGCTCGTGATCGTGCCGCTGCCGCGCGTGCAGAGCGTGAAGGTGGAGCAGGGGCCGCTCGAGCGGCTGCTCCGGCTCGCCACCGCACACGTGCACACCGTGGCCGGCCCGGTGTCCGCTCGGATCGGCGCGCTGGACGCGCTCGACGCCCAGCGTCTCTGGTCGGAGAGCGCGCACCGCGCCGTCGAGGCAGCCGCGGCCGACACCACGCACCGCTGGCGCGCCCGGGAGGCCCGCCGCGCCCCCGCCACGCACGCCCCGGACGGACAGGTGGTGGCGACCGGCGCCGACGCCGCTCCCACGGGAACGTGGCGGGCCGACGGGGGGACGCGGGCAGCGCCTCCCGGCCGGTGGTCCGACGTGCCGCCGCCCGGAGCGGTGCGGTGAGGGCCGGACGACTCGGCGTCGGCATCGTCGGCGCGGGGAGGGTCGGGCCCGTGCTCGGTGCGGCCCTGGCGAACGCCGAGCACGCCGTCGTCGGCGTGACGGCGGTGTCCGACGCGGGCCGCGACCGCGCCGAGGCGATGCTCCCCGGTGCTCCCGTCCTCGCGACCCCCGACCTGGTCGAGCGGAGCGAGCTCGTGCTGCTCGCCGTGCCGGACGACCAGCTCGCCGGGCTCGTGCAGGGCCTGGCGGACGCCGGGATCTGGCAGCCCGGGCAGCTCGTCGTGCACACCAGCCCCGACCACGGCGTCGAGGTCCTGCGGCCCGCCCTGGCCGCCGGCGCGATCCCGCTCGCGATCCACCCCGCGATGGCGTTCACGGGCACGAGCGTCGACCTCGCGCGACTCCGCGACGCCTACTGCGCGGTGACCGCCCCGGCGCCCGTGCTGCCGATCGCCCAGGCGCTCGTCGTCGAGATGGGCGCGGAGCCGTTCGTCGTGACCGAGCAGGACCGGCCCGCGTACGCCGACGCCGTGCGTGCAGCCGTGTCGTTCTCGACCGCGATCGTGGACCAGTCCGCCGGGACGCTCTCCGGCATCGGCGTCGAGCACCCCGGTCGCGTGCTGGGCGCCCTCGTGCGCTCCGCCGTCGACAACGCGCTCGCCGCAGCCGACGGCCAGGCGACCCTGTAGCCGTCCCTGCGGTTCCGGGCCGGAGCGGTGCGGCCGGTACCATCGATGCATCCCCACGACCCCATCGGAGCCGCACAGCATGACCGACGAGACCGCATCCGCCACCGAGCCCTCGGGCGACGGCCCCTCCGCCGAGGAGCTCGCTGCCGCCGAGACCAGCGAACAGCGACAGGTGCGGCTCGACAAGCGGGCGAAGCTCCTGGACGCCGGCATCGAGGCCTACCCGGCCGAGCTGCCGATCACCACGACCATCCCGGCCGTGCGCGAGCAGTACGCGCACCTCGAGACCGGCGAGGAGACGCAGGACGTCGTCGGGCTCGCCGGACGCATCGTGTTCTCCCGCAACACCGGCAAGCTGTGCTTCGCGACGCTGCAGTCCGGCGACGGCGCCCGCGTGCAGGCGATGGTCTCCCTGGCCGAGGTCGGGGACGAGTCCCTCGCCCGGTGGAAGGAGTTCGTCGACCTCGGTGACCACGTCTTCGTGCACGGTCGGGTGATCTCCTCGCGTCGTGGCGAGCTGAGCATCATGGTCGACGAGTGGGCGATCGCGGCGAAGGCGATCCTGCCGCTGCCGAACCTGCACAACGAGCTCAACGAGGAGACCCGGGTCCGCCAGCGGTACCTCGACCTGATCGTCCGCGACCAGGCCCGCGAGACCGTCCGCGCCCGTGCTGCCGTGATGTCCTCGCTGCGACGGACGTTCACCGGACACGACTACCTCGAGGTCGAGACCCCGATGCTGCAGACCCAGCACGGCGGCGCCTCGGCTCGACCCTTCGTCACGCACTCGAACGCCTTCGACACCGAGCTGTACCTGCGCATCGCGCCGGAGCTCTTCCTCAAGCGGGCCGTGGTGGGTGGCATCGACCGCGTCTTCGAGATCAACCGGAACTTCCGGAACGAGGGTGCCGACTCGTCGCACTCGCCCGAGTTCGCGATGGTCGAGGCGTACCAGGCGTACGGCAACTACGAGCAGATGGCCGACCTGACGCAGGAGCTCGTGCAGAACGCGGCGAAGGCCGTGACCGGCGGGTCCCTCGTCGTCACGCTCGCCGACGGCTCCGAGTACGACCTCGGTGGCGACTGGGCGCGCATGGACATGTACGGCTCGCTGTCCGAGGCCGCCGGGCGCGAGATCACCCCGGAGACCCCGCTGTCCGAGCTGGTGGCGCTCGCCGAGGCCGAGGGCGTCGAGGTCGCGCACGCCACGCACGGCAAGTACGTCGAGGAGCTGTGGGAGCACTTCCACGGGGACGACCTGCACGCGCCGACCTTCGTGATGAACTTCCCGGTCGACACCTCACCGCTGACCCGCGAGCACCGCAGCCGCCCGGGCGTCGTCGAGAAGTGGGACCTGTACGTCCGCGGCTTCGAGCTCGCGACGGCGTACTCCGAGCTCGTCGACCCCGTCGTGCAGCGCGAGCGCTTCGTCGAGCAGGCGAAGCTCGCCGCCGGCGGCGATCCCGAGGCGATGCGCGTCGACGAGGACTTCCTGCGTGCCCTCGAGCACGCGATGCCGCCGTCGGGCGGCATGGGCATGGGCGTCGACCGCCTGCTCATGGCGATCACCGGCCTGGGCATCCGCGAGACGATCCTGTTCCCGCTGGTCAAGTAGGACGCGAGCGGACGTCGGACGGGGGGGGCGGGGGCGGGGGGGCCCCCCCCCCCCCGCCCGCCCCCCCCCCCCCCGGGGCCGGGGGCCCCCCCCGGGGGGGGTTACAAGGTCCCGGGGCCGATGGTGTGGGGTCCCGGGTCATAA
>NZ_JBEPMD010000008.1:0-183496 GCF_040545555.1 Curtobacterium oceanosedimentum | reverse complement strand
GTCCCCCCGCCCCCGCGGTGTGCCTAGCATCATGTCGCGCGCGCTGACCCGGCGGGCGGGGGGCCCCCCGTTTTTATCGCCGCCCGGGGGGGGGGGGGGGGGGGGGGGGCCCGGCCGCCCCCCCGCCTCCCGTCCGTCATCGGGTCGCGTCTGCGACCCGCGCACGTCAGCCCTGCGGCGGTGCGTACAGCTGCAGGTCGTTGCCCTCGCTGTCCTTGAAGGGGACGATCTTGCCCCACGGGTGCTCGCTGACGTCACCCGCGAACTCGACGCCCTTCGACCGGAGGTCGGCGACCTCGTCCTCGATGCTCCCGTCCGGCTGGAACGACACGACCGCGCCGCCCCCGCTCGACGGGCTCGCCGACTCCCGGGCGTTCAGGCCGATGCGCAGCCCGTTCGCGTCGATCTCGCTCCAGTCGTCGTCCTCGCTCGCGACCGTCAGGCCGAGCGCGTCGCGGTAGAACGCGACCGCGCGCTGCATGTCACTGACCGGTACCCAGACCGCTGCCACTCCGCTTGCCATGGTGTTCCTCTCGTCGTGCCCTGTCGTCTCGTACCCGGCCGACGGTAGGTCGCGTGCCCGCGTGCGCACACAGGCAGGGTGGTGTCCCAGTGCCCGGGGGGCAGTGTGGGCGACGACGACGGGAGCAGGACATGGCCGGTGTGACGCACGTGGTGCTGGTGCAGTGGGACGCAGCGCGGGACGGGGCCGTCGAGCACGCCGCGCGAGCGGACGACCTGTGCCGCGAGCACCTCCCCCGCATCGACGGAGTGGAGTCGGTGCACTCGGGACCGAGCATCAGCACCGAGGGCCTCGAGGGCGGGTTCGACTGGATGCTCACGGTGCGCTTCCGCGACCGCGAGGCACTCGCCGGCTACCTGCCGCACCCGGAGCACCGCCCGGTCGCCGACCACATCGGCGCGGGGAGCAGTCGCGTCGTCGTGTTCGACGTCGAGGACTGAGCCGGGCTGCTCGAGCGCGTCGAGCTGCAAGGCGAGGGGTCGCGACGACGGCCGTCCTGAGCTACCGTGGAAGCACGACGGGCCGGTTCTCGGAACGTCGCCAGCCGAAGGCCCCGTCATCGGGGCCTTCGTTCTTCCTCGTCGGAGTCGTCGGCACCTCCGTCGGTCGGCCACGTCTCCCGGTGGACGACTGCCGGTGCGATCGCGGCCCACTGCTGTGCAAGCGTCCTGCGAGCGGCCGGGTGCGGATTGCGGACGCGCTCCCGGCGGTAGTGCACGTAGACGGCGAGGTCCACGACCTGCAGCCCGTCGGCGAACCGGGAGCACGCGAAGTTGATCGGGGACGAGATGTTCCGGAGCCTGGACGACTGCGAACCCGGTGTGCCGAACTCCTGGTACCCGGCGAACGCGCGCTGGTGTTCTGCCTGCGTCGCGATCTCGTCGGCGACGACGATCGCCTGCTCCCCGTCGCCGCACGCGCCCGTGTACCGATCGATCTGCTCGAGGACGTGCCCGAAGGCGACTGCGTGCGGCGTCCGTGGATCGTGGGACCGGGCCTTGAGCTGTGCAGTGTCCACTCCGCACAGGACGTACCGGACTCCGCAGTCGAGTGCAGCCCGGAGAACCGCCAGGGAGATGCCCGCAGCCTCACGATGCCTGCCTCGCAACGATCGCCACGAGCCGGCACCGCCCATGAGTTCGTGGCCGTGGAACTCGATCGCCGGATCGGTTCCGTGTTCGACAGCGGTTCGCCTGCGGACCCCCGTCAGCCGCTCCGCGACGGCGTCCCACTGGTCGAGCGTGGCGATCGCCGCAGCGACGTAGTACCGCTCTCGGTCGTACGACTCGTCGACGTAGGCCACCAGCATCCGACGAGCCTGGCACGTGGGGCGCGTCGCCCGTCGGCCCTGTGGATGCCGCATGCGGACCAGGGCCAGGCAGACTGAGTGCTCTCTGATCTGCGGGGGCCGTCCGTGCCGGGCACGAGCGGGTCCTCCTGGGACGATGGGCTGATGAGCACCGAGCCCGAGCGCCGCCGCAGGAGGGCCGACGTCGTCGGCATCCTCGAGCCGAACCCCCACCCGCTGGCGACCGTCACGATCGGCATCGGAGCCGTGGTCGTGCTGACGGTGATCGGGTTCTTCCTCGGTTCGGTCGACATAGGTCTCGCGAAGGCGTTCAACACGCTGCACACCGGCGCGGTCGGAGCGTTCACGACGGCGGTCTACCACGTCATCAGTCCGGTGCCGGCGATCGCGATCACGTTCGTCGTCGCGGGCATCATCTGGTGGCGGGCCAGGGACCTCCGACCGGCCCTGGGCTTCGGGATGACGATCGCAATCACGTGGCTGCCGTCGGCCGTGGTGAAGGAGATCGTCCACCGCGCCCGGCCCGACGTGGCGCTGCTGCCGCACCCGTTCCCCGTCCAGCCCGACCCCGGGTACCCGAGTGGGCACACGGTCTACATCACCGCGTTCGTCATCGCGCTCGTGTGGGTCGTCCGCGAGACCCGGTGGCACCAGGTCGCGCGGGTCGTCGGCGTCGTGGCGATCGTGGTCGTCTTCCTGTCGGTGTCGATCGACGCCGTGCACTACCCGACCGACGCCGCGGCCTCGATCCTCTGGGCGCTCGCCGTGGCACCGGCCGCCCGGGTGGTGTGGGTGGACTGGGCGATGCCGCGCATCCCGTTCCTCCGCCCGCGCGAGGGAGCCGCGGTACCGCTCCGCGTCCGCCGCTGACCGTGCGCCGCTACGTCCGGCTTCGCCGCGCCGCCACGAGTGCGACGACGGCGACCACCGCGGCCGCGAGCATCACGACCGCGAGCGGTGCCGCCGTGCCCTCGCCCCCGATGCTGACGAGCGGCGACACGAGCGCCGCGAGCCCGAACTGCAGGGCACCGAGCACCGCCGACGCGCTGCCGGCGACCCCGGGCACCGCACCGAGCGCCAGCGCGGTGGCGTTGCCGAGCACGAGGCCGAGCGACCCGACCGCGGTGAAGAGCGGCACCGCGAGCCAGAGGACGGGTGCCCCGGTCACGACGAGCAGCGCGAACGCCACGGCGGAGGCCGTCACCAGGACGATGCCCAACGTCAGCACGCCCTCGACCGAGCGGGTCGCGGTGAGCTTCGCCGACAGGATGCTGACGCCCATCAGCGCCAGTGCGTTCAGGCCGAAGGCCAGACCGTAGCCGACGGTGTCGAGCCCGAGCATGCCCTGGTACAGGAACGGCGACGCCGAGATGTACGCCATCATGACCGCGAACGCGAAGCCGAAGACCGCCGTGTAGCCGACGAAGGTGCGCGACCGCAGGGCTCGCAGCGGAGCGCCGGACGCCACGCGCTCGGCCCGGAGGGCGTCACGACGTGAGCGCAGGTGCGTCTCCCGGACGACGGCGAGCACGGCGACGAGCATCAGCACCGAGAGGCCGAGCACGATCGTCAGCAGTCCGCGCCACCCGATCGGTCCGGTGAGCAGCCCGCCGAGGAGCGGTGCCACGACGGGTGCGACCCCGCCGACGATCATCATGAGCGAGAAGGCGCGGGCGGCGGGCCTGCCGGTCGCCAGGTCGGAGATCACGGCGCGGCCGATCACCATGCCGGCTGCACCGCCGAGGCCCTGCAGCAGCCGGGCGACGATCAGCACCGCCACGTTCGGCGCGAGCACCGCTGCGGCGCTGGCGAGGACGCAGAGCGCTGCCCCGGCAAGGAGCGGGGGCACCCGGCCGAAGCGGTCCGACAGTGGTCCGAACACGAGCTGCCCCGCGGTCACGCCGACCAGGAACGCGGTCAGGGTGAGCTGCACGGTCGTGGCCGATGCGGACAGCTCCGTGGTCATCCGGGGGAACGCCGGCAGGTAGAGGTCGGTCGCGAAGGGGGCGACCGCGCTGAGCAGGCCGAGCACGAGCAGCAGGGGTGTCGTGATGCCCGTGGGGCGGGTGGAGGGCGTCGCCGTGGTGGCGCGGATGGATCCCGTGTCCGTCGTCATGGTTATGAAACCATAACTCATTGACCCAGGACGGTACAGTGACGGCATGGCACCAGCGGTCTCCGACGACGCCCTCGCCGAGTTCGCCGACGTCGTCCTGCGCATCGGCCGCGAGGTCGACCCGCACGGTCCGCACGCGCTCGACATCGTCCCGCTGACCGGCACCGAGGCGCTCGTGATGCGGTGGGTGCACCGGAACCCCGGTGCGTCCCCGAGTGCCGTGGCCGACGCCACGGCGCTGCAGCGCAGCAACTGCAGCGTCGCGCTCCGCTCCCTCGTCGCGAAGGGCATGGTCGAGCGCCGCACGGACCCGGACGACGCCCGGACCGTGCAGCTGCACCCCACCGCCCTCGCCCACGACAGCATCGCGCGGTTGCACGCGCACTGGGCGGGCCGGCTCCGCACCGCCCTCGGTGGCGACGAGGGCGGCCTCGGCGCCGCCGCCGACCTGCTGGCACGCATCGACGACGGCCTGCGACGCGGCTGACGACGGCCGGGAGGCGCGTGGCGGGCCCGCCACGCGCCTCCCGGCCGACCCGTGGTGCGTCCCGACCCGACCCCGTGTGCCGTCCGGACGGGCTTGGTACCCTGGACGGACACAACAGCAAGCAGTGTGTATCTACCGGCCGTCGGCCCCACCGACGGACAGCGGCGGCACCCGATGGGCCCGCTGCCCGACAGGCCGGGCCCCAGAAGGCACACCCCCTCATGCTCCAACCCCGACGCTCCGACGCGTCCCTCGTCTCCCTCGCCGGCCGGTGGTACTTCCCGATCGCGTTCGTCGCCCGTCTGCCGTTCGCGATGATGGTCGTCGGTGTCCTCACCCTCGTCGTCGCGTCCCGTGACTCCGTCGCCCTCGGCGGCATCAACTCCGCGTTCGTCGGCATCGGCTCGGCGATCTTCGGGCCGCTCGTCGGTGCCGCAGCCGACCGCTTCGGTCAGCGCGCCGTCCTCGTGCCGGTCGGACTGGCGAACGCCGTGCTCCTCGGGGTCCTGCCGCTCGTCGTCGCGAGCACCGCGCCCGACCTCGCGGTCCTGGCGATGTCGTTCCTGATCGGTGCGACCGCGCCCCAGGTCGCGCCGATGTCCCGCACGCGGCTCGTCGCGATCATCCGGCAGCGCATGTCCGGGGCCCGACGGGACAAGGTGTTCAGCGGCACGATGGCGTACGAGTCCGCCGCGGACGAGACCGTCTTCATCGTCGGACCGTTCCTGGTCGGTCTGCTCGCGAGCACGATCGCCCCGTGGGTGGCCGTCGCGGGGGCCTCGGCGCTGACGTTCGTGTTCGTCACCGCCTTCGCCCTGCACCCGACCGGCGCCCTCGTCGTCGGCGGGCCGACGCAGGAGACGCGTGCCCCGGCCCGGCAGCTGCTCCGCCCGAGGCTCCTCGTGGTCGTCGTCGGGATCCTCGGCATCGGACTCTTCTTCGGGTCGACGCTGACCGCGCTGACCGCGTTCATGGAGCAGCAGGGCGATGCGTCCCGGGCGGGCCTGCTCTACGGCGTGATGGGGATCGGGTCCGCGGCGCTCGCCCTCGGTTCGGCGGCGTTCCCGCAGCGGTTCGGCGTCGCCTGGCGTTGGCTCGTGTTCGGTGTCGTGCTGCTCGGCGGCGCGATCGCCTTCAGCCGGGCGGACTCCGTCGGGTCGGTCGTCCTCGTGCTCGGGATCATGGGCATCGGCATCGGTCCGACGCTCGTGGCGCAGTACAGCCTGGGGTCGGACCGGTCGCCCGTCGGACGCTCGGCGACGACGATGACGATCCTCGGTTCGGCGGTCATCGTCGGGCAGTCGGTCGCGTCGGCCGTGGTCGGCGAGGTCGCGGAGCGGTTCGGGACCGGTGCTGCGATGGCGTTCCCCGCGTACGCCGCCGCGCTGGTCGTCGTCGCCGCCGTGGCGGACCTGCTGCTCGCTCGGCGCGCGGGCACCCCGGTCGCCGCGACCGCCTGACCCCAGCGCCGCGGGACGCCCGGTCGCCGACCGGTGCAGGCTGGACTGCATGCGCATCCTCGTCCTCGGCGGCACCGCCTGGCTCGGTCGGACCGTCGTGCAGTACGCCCTCGACGCCGGCCACGACGTGACGTGCGTCGCACGCGGCTCGGACGTCCCGACCGGCGCCCGACTCGTGCGGGCCGACCGGGACCGCGACGACGCCCTGACCGGGGTCGCCAGCGAGCGATGGGACGCGGTCGTCGACGTCTCCCGCACCCCGGAGCACGTCCGTCGCGCAGCCCGTGACCTCGAGCCCGTCGCCGATCGGTACGTCTTCGTGTCGACCGTGAGCGTCTACGCGTCCCAGGCCGAGCGCGGTGCCGACGAGCACGCCGCCGTGGTCGAGCCGTCCGACGACCCCGCCGAGTACGGCGCTGCAAAGGTGGCGTGCGAACGTGCGGTCCTCGACGCCTTCGGCTCCGAGCGCGCCTCGATCGCCCGGGCCGGACTCGTCGGCGGACCGGGCGACCACACCGGACGTTCCGGCTACTGGCCGTGGCGGTTCGCCCGCGCCGCGGCAAGCGGCCGTGCGGTGGTCGTCCCGGCGCGCACCGATCGGCCCACCTCGGTGATCGACGTCCGCGACCTCGCGGTCTGGCTCGTCGGAGCGGCCGAGGGCGGCCGAGCGGGCGTCCACGACGTCACCGGCGAGGTCGTCACGCTGGGGCAGCACCTCGAGGCAGCACGGGCCGCAGCGGCCGTGGACGTCCCGGTCGAGCCGCTGTCGGACGAGGTGCTCCTCGCGCGCGGGGTCGCACCGTGGGCGGGGGCGCGGTCCCTACCGCTGTGGATCCCCGACGACGACCACCAGGGCATGAACGACCGACCGGCAGACCGCGCACGTTCGGCTGGCCTGAGGTGGCGCCCACTCGCCGAGACGCTGGCGGACGTGCTCGCGTGGGAGCAGCTGCAACCGGTCCACCCGCACGGCGCAGGACTCTCGGACGACGACGAGGCTGCCGTCCGCGCTGCCGGGTGAGTCAGTCCTCGGTGTCGTCGACCAGCAGGTCCTCGTGCCGGTAGTCGTTCGACCGCAGCCCGGCACGGGCGATCATGTGCGTCGACACCGGCACCAGGAAGAGCTGGAACACGAGCACCGGCAGCACCACCCAGAACGCCGTCCAGGTCCACACCGCCACGACGACGGCTGCCAGGGCGAGCGCCAGGCCGAGCACCTGCGGCTTCGCCATCGCGTGCAGCCGGACGAGCGGGTCCCGGAAGCGCACGATCCCGACGGCGGCGCCGAGCGACAGCGCCGCAGCGACCAGCATCAACCCGAGGGCGATCCACGCACGGACGCCGGCACCGTCGACGAAGGACTCCAGGATCTCGATCACTTCGACTCCTCCTCGACGGCGTGCTCCGGCGTGGTCACGTCGATCCCCTCGTCGGACGGGTCCGACGACGGTGTGACGATCCGTGCGACGGCGATGGTCGCGAAGACGCTCGTCGCCGCGATGACGACCAGCACGGGTACGGCGGTGAGGTCGCGGCGGATCATCATGGCCGCGGCGATCACGACGAGCGCGGTGGTCAGCACCATGTCGGAACCGATCATCCGGTCGAGGATCGTCGGACCGCGGACGATCCGACCGACGGCCAGTGCGAGCGTGGCGCCGAGCAGCACGAGCACGAGGGCGATCCCGACGGCCATGACGACGACCGCGGCGCTCACCGGGTCACCTCCCGCAGCGGCTCGGCGAGTTCGGAGACGTCCTGCTTCGACCCGATGGCGCGGATGACGAGTTCCTCGATGCGTGCGACGGTCCGTCGCTCCTGGTCGACCTGCTCGCGGCGCTCGGTGTCGAGCACGTGGATGAGCAGGCGTCGGCGGGGGAGGTCGACGTCGGCGACGTACGATCCGGGCACGAGGGAGATCGCCAGGGTGGCGAGCGTGAAGGTCATCTCCGACGTGGTGTGCAGCTGCACGAGGACGATCGAGCTCTGCCGGACGCCGCGCGGTCGGATCGCGGCCCAGGCCACCTTGAACGAGGCGACGACGACGTGCCCGGCCCACACCACCAGGAACCAGAGCGCGCGCGGCAGCGAGAACCGCTTCGACAGGGGGACCGGCGGCAGCGGGAGCAGCTGGGTCACGAGGAGCGCGACGACCACGCCGCACAGCAGCGTCAGGACGGTCCACGACCCCCACAGCAGCGCCCAGAGCACGGTCAGTCCGGCCACGAGCGGCACGTCGTACCGCCAGGCGACGGCGATCCGTCGGGCGTTGGTGATGCGGCGGGTGTCGCTCATCGGGGACCTCCGTCCGTGCTGCCCAGGACCGCCTGCACGTAGCGCGCCGGCGACTCCAGCGACTCGGCCGCGCGGGTCGCGTACCCGTAGAGCGGCCCGGCGACGACGGTCAGCGCGACCGACCCGAGGACCGCCACGGTCGTGACGGCGACGAGCATCCGCGGCAGCGGCGTGTGGACCGACGGCTCGACGGCCGGGGTCTGGCCGGTGGCCGGACGGGAGGCGCTGCTCGCGTGCGCCGCGTCGGTGACGGTGGTCGAGCCTCCCGGGTGGTACGCCTCGCCGGTCTCCTCGGAGACGGTCAGCGGCGCCGGTTCCGGCGATCGCAGGTGCGCGTGCGGCTCCGCCGTGCTGGCGTGCGGGGCAGCCGCCTCGGCGGCGGGCTTCGGCCGCCAGAACGCGGCGTCCCAGACGCGCATCAGCGCGTACAGGGTCAGGAGGCTCGTGACCACCCCGGCAGCGATCGTCACCCAGGCCATCGGGGAGCCGTCCTCGGCCGCGGCGCGGAACAGGCCGAGCTTGCCGATGAAGCCGGAGAACGGCGGTATCCCGCCGAGGTTGAACGCCGGCACCAGGTAGAGGGCCGCGAGGAGCGGAGCGGCCTTGAGCAGTCCGCCGAGCGACCGGGTCGAGGTCGTCCCGCCGACGCGTTCCATCACGCCCGACACCAGGAACAGCGTGGTCTGCACGACGATGTGGTGCACCGTGTAGAAGACGGCGGCGGCGGTGCCGACGACGGAACCCAGTCCGATCCCCATCACCATGAACCCGATGTGACTGATGAGCGTGAAGGACAGCAGCCGTTTCACGTCGGTCTGCGACACGGCCCCGAGCACGCCGACGATCATCGTGAGCACCGCCACGACGAGCAGGACGTCGTTGAGCTGCGGGCCCGGGAAGATGATCGTCTCGAGCCGGATGATCGCGTAGATGCCGACCTTCGTCAGCAGTCCGGCGAAGACCGCGGTGACCGGCGCCGGTGCGGTCGGGTAGGAGTCGGGCAGCCAGAAGGCGAGCGGGAACACCGCGGCCTTGATGCCGAAGGCGATGAGCAGCATCGTGTGGAGCAGGAGCTGCACGTGCTCGGGGAGCCCGGCGACGCGCTCCGAGATCTGCGCAATGTTCACGGTGCCGGTCGCGCCGTAGACCAGACCGATGGACGCGAGGAACAGCGCCGAGGCGATGAGGCTCGTGATGATGTACGTGGTGCCGGCGCGGACGCGCTGTTCGCTGCCGCCCAGGGTGATGAGCACGTAGCTCGCCACGAGGAGCATCTCGAACGCGACGTAGAGGTTGAAGAGGTCGCCGGCCAGGAACGCGTCGAGCACGCCCGCCGCGAGCACCAGGTAGGTCGGGTAGTAGATCGTGACGGGGGCGTCCTCGTCGTCGGCCGCGAGGCCCTGGCCGATCGAGAAGAGCAGCACGAGCAGGAGCACGCTCGCGCTCACCGTGAGGAGCAGGGCGCTCAGCCGGTCGACGACGAGGGAGATGCCGTACGGCGCCTGCCACCCGCCGACCTGCACGACGATGGTGCCGTGCTGGTCGACGAGCACCATGAGCGTGGCGGCGACGACCACGGCGACGGCGAGCACCGCGACCGTGATGGCGCGCTGGAGCTTCTGGTGCCGGAGCAGGCCGAGTGCGATGGCGGCGCCGAGCAGCGGGACGAGGACGAGCAGGGGGACGAGCCAGGTCATCGCGTGGCCTCCTCGTTCTGGGCCGCTTCGGGGTCGGTGTCGATCTCGGGGTCGTCGTCGGCGGGATCGTCGTCGCGGTCCCTGCCGATCGCGACGTCGGCCTCGTCGACCTCGACCTCGTCGGCGCGTGAGAGCTTCCACGAGCGGTGGATGAGTGCGAGCAGGAACGCGCTCACCGCGAAGGTGATGACGATCGCGGTCAGGGCGAACGCCTGGGGGAGCGGGTCGGTGATGCCCTCGGACGAGCCACCGATCGGGGGCTTGCCCGCGGCGCCGGACATGATGAGCAGCAGCAGGTTGAGCGAGTTGCCGAGCAGCAGGAACCCGAGCAGCATCCGGGTCAGCGACCGTTCGAGCAGCAGGTACACGCCGCACGAGAACAGCACCGCCATCGCGATGACGAGGACCAGGGTGATGGTCATACGGCACTCCCCTCCGGGGTCGCGGCGGCGGCGTTGTCGTCGACGTCGCCCTCCGTGGTGTCGGTGATGCGTGCCCGCGAGTCCTCGAGGCGCTGTCGGTCGACCTCGGCCCCCAGGCTCCGGAGCACGTCGAGGACGAGCCCGACCACGACCAGGTAGACGCCGATGTCGAAGAACGTCGCGGTGACGAACTCCACGTGGCCGAGCACGGGCACGGTCGCCTCGAAGAACGCGGAGTACAGGGCCTCCTTCCCGAAGAACAGCGGGACGATCGCGGTGGTGGCCGCGGTCGCGACTCCGAGTCCGAGCAGGCGTCCGGCACGGACCGGTGCGGCGGCGCCGAGCTCCGCGGGACCGCCGGCCAGGTACCGACCGGCCAGGGCGATGCCTGCGACGAGGCCGCCGGCGAACCCGCCGCCCGCCGCGTTGTGCCCGGCGAAGAGCAGGTAGAGCGAGAGCACGACGAGGCCGTGGAAGAGCAGCCGGACGACCACGTCGAGCAGTGCCGAGCGTCCGGTCGGGATCGCCGCACTCGTCGGCAGCCAGGCGCGGGGCTCACCGTCCGGGCGGTGCTTGTCGCTCGTCACGCTCGCGGGCAGGTCGCGCAGTCGCGGCAGGGTGTCCTCGCGCGAGTCGAGGAAGATCAGGCTCGCGACACCCGTGGCCGCGGCGACGACGACGGTCAGCTCGCCGAGCGTGTCCCAGCCGCGCAGGTCGACCAAGGCGACGTTCACGACGTTCAGGCCGTGGCCGAACGACTTCGTGAGCGCCGGGATGTCGGGCCAGATCGGGGTGCTGTTCCGTGCCGAGGCCGCGACGACCACGACGACGGCGAGCGTGGCTCCCGCGAGACCGGCGAACAGGGCCCGCACGATCCGGAAGCGCGACGGGTTGGCCGTGGCGATCCGCGGGGGGAGCCGGCGGAGCACCAGCACGAACGCGATGAGCGTGACGGTCTCGACCACGAGCTGGGTGAGCGCGAGGTCGACCGCGCCGTGCAGGACGAAGAGCACGGACATCCCGTACCCGGTGACGCCGACGAGCACCGCGGCGGCGAACCGGGTCTTCGCGGTCAGCACGGCGATCGCGGCGACGGCCATCACGGCGACCACCGGCACCTGGCCCCACGAGTCGGCGAAGCGCACGCGGAACGCCCACGGGCCGCCGAGCACCAGGTTCGCCAGCGCACCGGCGACGAACACCGACAGGATCACGGTCAGGTAGTAGGGGAGCGACCCGCGCTGGACGCCGGCGGTGAGCCCGGTCGCCAGGCGGTCGAGCCCGCGCATGGTCTTCCGGTAGGTGTCGGCCGCGCTCGGCGACCCGGAGAGCCGGTGCTGCAGGGCCTCGACGCGGCGTCGTGCGAGGAACAGGAGGACACCGCCGACGAGGGTGATCGCGGAGAGGCCGAGTGCGGGCTCGAGCCCGTGCCAGAGCGCCAGGTGCGGGACCTCGCCCTCGGGCAGTGCGGCCGCGGTGGCGGCGGGCTCGATGCCGTGCGCGACGACGGGGGTGAGCACGCCCAGCGCGAGGCCGGCGACGGCGAGGACGGACGGCACGACACCCAGCCCGTGCAGGCCGTGTGCCTCGGTGTCCGGCACGCCGGGCTTCCGGGCGAAGGTGCCCCATAGGAACCGGAGCGAGTACGCGACGGTGAGCACCGAGCCGAGGGTCACCCCGACGAGCGCGATCCACGCCCAGGCGGCCTGCGGCCCGTGCAGCTCCTCGAGGAAGCCGGTCAGGACGGCCTCCTTCGCGACGAACCCGATCGTCGGCGGGATGCCCGCCATCGACGCGAGCGCGAGGACGGCCACGACGACCAGCCAGGGCAGCTTCCGCCCGAGTCCGCTGAGCTTCCGCAGGTCGCGGGTGCCCGTCACGTGGTCGACCGCACCGACGACCAGGAACAGCGTGGACTTGAAGGTGGCGTGGGCGACGAGCAGCGCGACCCCGCCCAGGGCGACGGCCGGTGCGCCCCAGCCCGCGGCGAGCACGAGGAAGCCGAGCTGGGCGACCGTGCCGTAGGCGAGCAGCAGCTTGACGTCGGTCTGCCGCAGCGCGCGGTATCCGCCGATCAGCATGCCGAGCACGCCGAGCACCGTGATCGTCTCGCGCCAGCCGGTCAGCAGCGCGAACGCCGGGGCCAGCCGCGCGACCAGGTAGATGCCGGCCTTGACCATCGCGGCGGCGTGCAGGTAGGCGCTGACCGGGGTCGGCGCCGCCATCGCTGCCGGGAGCCAGAAGTGGAAGGGGACGATCGCCGACTTCGTCAGCGCGCCGAGGAGCACGAGGACGACCGCGACGGGCACGAGCGGCCCGGGACGGTCGACGAGCTCCGGCGCCTGCGCGATGATCCCCGACAGGCTCGTGGTGCCCGCGGTGACCGACAGGGCGACCAGTCCGGCGAGCATCGCCAGGCCGCCGGCGGTCGTCACGACGAGGGCCTGCATGGCGGCGGCCCGGCTCGCGCGCTTGTCGGCGTCCTGCCCGATGAGCAGGTACGAGAAGACCGTCGTGGCCTCCCACAGCACGAAGAGCACGATCACGTCGTCAGCGACGACCAGGCCGTACATCGACCCGGCGAACGCGGTCAGGACGGACGCGAACCGGCCCAGTCCGGGCTCGTCCCGCTCGAAGTACGACGCGCAGTAGACGAGTACGAGCGCCCCGACGACGGACACGACCAGGGCGAGGACCCACGACAGGGCGTCCATCCGCAGGGACAGTGCCAGGTCCAGCTCCGGGATCCACTGCCACCGACTCGTGACCCCGCCGTGGAGGGCGGCATCGGTCTGCGCGACGGTCAGCACCGCGGCGGCGGCCGGAGCGAGGGCGGCGACGTAGAACACGCGTCGCCCCATCAACGGGGTCAGGGCGGGGACGATCAGGGCGACGATCGCGAACGCGACGAGGACGGAGACCATCGGGCACCTCCTCGGGGTCGGGCTGCAGTCCGGCTCACTGGGCCCTCACAGCCTACGGAGAGGCGGATGGCAACTTCCTGAACGACCGGACAGCTGGCGCGAGGGCTCCCTCCACTCTGCTCCGCGCCGGAGCAGTGCGCGCGGGCTCGACCTCAGCGACCGTGCGCGCGCGCCGGGACCTGTGTCGCGAGCTTGCCGCCGGACACGTCGAGGAGTGTGCCCGTGATGTACGCGGACGCGTCGCTCGCCAGGAAGACCAGCAGGTCGGCGACGTCGTCCGGCGTCTCCCACCGCCGGAGCGACAGCGTGTCGAGGAGTCGGTCCTGGTCGGCCTGCGGCATCCCGGCGAACCCGTTCATCGCGGTCGGCACCATCCCGGGGGCGTAGGCGTTCACGGTGATGCCCCACGGGCCGAGCTCCGACGCGAGCACCCGCGTGAACGAGACGACCGCGGCCTTCGACGCCGCGTAGGCCGCGCTCCCGACGCTCGGCACGATCGCCGCGAACGACGCCGCGTTGACGATCCGCCCGCGTCCGGCCGCCTGCATCACCGGCGCGACCGCCTGGCTGACCAGGAAGGTGCCGCCGAGGTTGACGTCCATGCAGCGCCGCCACTCGTCCCACCCGAGCTCGGCGACGGTCCCGGTGACGTTGATGCCGGCGTTGTTGACGAGCACGTCGACGGTGCCGTGTCGGCGCACGACCTCGTCCACGGCGTCGCGGACGGAGCCCGGGTCGGCGACGTTGCACACGACCCGGTCGACGCCGTCCCCACCGTCGTCGTCGAAGGCGAGGTCGAACGCGACGACGCGGCACCCCTCGGCGGCGAAGCGCGCGGCCAGGGTCCGGCCGATCCCCCGACCGGCTCCGGTGACGACCACCACGCGGTCGGTCAGGTCGAGGTGCATCGTCGCTCCCGTCGTCGGTCTGCTCCGGCACGAGGGGCGCCGGTGCCTTGAATCGTCATACTATTCGAGCATGACGGCGAAGGTGCTCTGGGTCTCGGGTGGCGGCAGCGGGATGGGGGCTGCGAGCGCGGTCGCCGCGGCCCGCGACGGGTGGACGGTGGTGCTCAGCGGTCGACGCCCGGACCGGCTCGAGCAGGTCGCGGACGAGGTCAGGGCGGTCGGCGGCACGGCGGAGGTGCTGCCGCTCGACGTGACCGACGCCGACGCCGTGTCCGCCGCGCGCGATGCCGTGCTCGACCGGCACGGCCGGGTCGACGGCCTGGTGCTGGCGGCGGGGCTGAACACGCCGGCGCGGCGCTGGGACGACCAGTCGCTCGCCGACGTCCGTGCCGTCCTCGCCACGAACACGACGGCGGTGGTGACGGTCGTCGACGCGGCGCTCCCGACGCTCCGGGAGTCGGGCGGCGTGGTCGTGGTGGTGTCGTCCTACGCGGGCTGGTCCTTCCAGCCCGGGGCCGGCGTCGCGTACTCGGCGAGCAAGACCGCCCTGGGGTCGATCGTCCGGACGCTGAACCAGCAGGAGGCCGAGCACGGCGTGCGCGCCACCCACCTGTGCCCGGGTGACGTCGCCACGGACTTCCTCGACCAGCGACCCGAGGTCCCCGACGCGGCGGCGCGCGCCCGGATGCTGCAGCCGGAGGACGTCGGCCGGACCGTCGCCTTCGTGCTCGGACAGCCCGCGCACGTGCGGATCGACGAGCTGGTCCTGTCGCCCGTCGCGCAGCGGTGACCAGCGCCTCCGGCCGGGTGCTCGAGGGGATCGGTGCCGCCGTCGTCGGCGGCACCTCCGCCCCAGCGAGCCGCCGGAGCACAGATGACCTGGTGGCGTGGTCGGGCGCGAGCCGCAGCATCGTGCGCCGCACCGAGCACCGACCGGGCCCCGACCTGGGATGATCGAGTCCGGCGTGCCCGCGCCGACGGAGGTGACCGGTGAACGCAGCACAGGAGATGGTGCTCCAGCTCGTCGGCACGCCCTGGGCCTTCCTCGTCGTCGGGCTCGTGCTCGCCGCGGGCAGCGTCGCGGTCTTCCTCCCGAGCCAGGCACTCGTCGTGGCCGTCGGCACCCTGCTGGTCGGGGGCGACGGCGGACTCCTGCCGGTCCTCGTCCTCGTCGTCGCGGCGACGGTCGGCATGGTGCTCGGCGACGTCGCGCTGTGGCACCTCGCACGGACGGTCGACCTCGGCTCGCGCTCGTGGTTCAGCCGCCCGAAGGTCCGGAAGGCGCGGGAGTCGATCGACGCCCGGTACCGCAAGGCCCCGGGGCGGATCGCCGTCCTCGGTCGGTTCATCCCGATGGGCCGGCTCACCACGAACCTGGTCGGTGCCGACAGCGGCCTCGACCTCCGGCGCTTCCTCGTCACCTGTCTCGTCGCCGACGTGGTCTGGGCGGCGTACTGCGTCGGCATCGCCGCGGCCACCGGGAGCTGGAGTCGCGACCAGCCCTTCCTCGTGACGACCCTCGCGGTCGTGGCGTCGATCATGCTCGGCCTCGGGATCTCCGCGGTCGAGAAGGCCGTGCGTCGCCGCGCCGAGGCCGCTGCGCCCGCCTGACGTCGTAGCGTGGAGGGCACCGTCCGGAGGAGGACACGTGCCGAGCCTGACCGAACTCGTCCCCGACCCCGACGCGCTCGAGCGGATCGCCACGGGCAGCACCTGGGCCGAGGGGCCGTGCTGGATCCCGTCGACCCGCACGGTGCGGTGGTCGGACATCCCGGGTGACCGGATCCTCCAGTGGCACCAGCAGTCCGGCGAGACGACCGTGTACGCGTCGGGCGTCGAGCACACGAACGGCCGGACCCTCGACCGTGACGGTTCCGTCGTGCAGTGCTCGCACGGTCGGCGACGGGTCGAGCGCGACCGGGACGGCGTGGTCAGCGCGGTCGTCGACGGTTGGGCGGACGCGCGGCTGAACTCGCCGAACGACGTCGTGGTCGCCCGGGACGGTGCGATCTGGTTCACCGACCCGGCGTACGGCATCACGCAGCCGCGCGAGGGGCACCCGGGGGAGCGGGAGTACGGCGACCACTGGGTGTTCCGGTGCGGGTCGGACGGCGGAGACCTGCGCCCCGTGGTGCTCGACGTCGACGAGCCGAACGGCCTCGCCTTCTCGCCCGACGAGCGCGTGCTGTACGTGGCGAGCTCCTCGTCGGAGGAGCCGGTCGTCCGCGCCTACGACGTCGACGGGGCGCGGGTGAAGAACGGTCGCGTGTTCGCCCGGCTCGGCGAGGGCGAGGGCGTGCCGGACGGCATCCGCGTCGACGCCCACGGCAACGTGTGGTCGTCGACGCACCGGGGTGTGACGGTGTTCGCGCCCGACGGCGACCGCATCGGCGACGTCCCGGTCCCCGAGGTCGTGGCCAACCTGTGCTTCGGCGGCGACGACGGCACCACCCTGTTCGTCACCGCGACGACCTCGCTCTACCGCATCGCGACCACGACGAGGGACGCGGCTGCCGTATCCTGACCCGGCCATGCAGTGCGACTACTTCGACCGGGGGGTGTGCCGGTCGTGCACGCTCATGGGCCAGCCCTACGGCGACCAGGTGCTCGACAAGGAGATCCGCACGCGCGAACTCCTGCGCGACGCCGTCGACGCTGCCGGGGGCACGGGGTCGGTCGAGTGGCTGCCGGCGATCACCAGCCCGGAGTCCGGCTACCGTAACAAGGCGAAGATGGTCGTCGGCGGGACGGTGCAGCGCCCCACGGTGGGGATCCTGGACCACCGGCAGCGCGGCGTGGACCTGCGGCACTGCGGCATCTGCACGCCGGGCATCCAGCGGGCGCTCCCGGTCCTGGCGGACTTCGTCGCCGACGCCGGGCTGATCCCGTACGACGTCGCGGCCCGTCGGGGCGAGCTCAAGTTCGTGCTCGTGACCGAGTCCCCGGACGGCGAGCTCATGGTGCGCTTCGTGCTGCGCTCCGAGGGGCAGCTGCCACGACTGCGTGAGCGCCTCGACGACCTGCGGCGGGTGCTGCCCGAGGCGGTCGTGGTCACCGCGAACCTGCTCCCGGAGCACAAGGCCGTCACCGAGGGGGACCGCGAGGTGGTGCTGACGGACCAGGAGACGCTGCCGATGCGCTTCGGCTCGATCACGATGCACCTGCGACCGCAGAGCTTCTTCCAGACGAACACGAGCGTCGCGCGTCAGCTGTACGACCAGACGTCGGCGTGGATCGACGAGGTCGGGCCGGCCTCGATGTGGGACCTCTACTGCGGTGTCGGTGGCTTCGCCCTGCACGCAGCGCGCCCGGGCCGTGCCGTCACGGGCATCGAGACGAGTCGTGAGGCCATCCGTTCCGCGAAGCAGTCCGCCCGCGAGGCCGGACTGACCGACGTCCGCTTCGCCGCCGACGACGCGACCGAGCACGCCCTCCGCGCACGGTCCGACGCGCTGCCCGAGCTGGTCGTCGTGAACCCGCCGCGCCGGGGGATCGGCGAGACGCTCGCGACGTGGCTCGAGGAGTCCGACGTCGAGCACGTCGTCTACTCGAGCTGCAACCCGGTCACCCTCGCGAAGGACCTCGCGCGCATGCCGTCGCTCCGCCTGCGGCGGGCGCGCGTGCTCGACATGTTCCCGCAGACCGGTCACCTGGAGGCCGTGACGCTGCTGTCCAGGCGATGACCAGGACGCGACCAGGCGGCGGTCGGGAGGCTCGCTGCCAGGCCGCCACGGGCCTCCCGTTCGCAGCATTGCCAGGAAACTGCCAAGGTCGCGTACCCGGGTACAGACGGATCTGCATGCCCATGGTGATCGAGGCACTCAGGAAGTCCGGTGGGGGACATAGCACTCACGGGTAGAACTCATTGTCTCGGTTTGATAACAGTCGCGAATTTCCTATTGTTGCCGACCAGCGCCACCGGCACGAGACCACTGCCCCCGGCGGCGCACCCCACGACATGACCGCGATCGGTCGGGACGGGCAGTGGCGACCGGGTCCGCTCAGGCGGGCTCCAGGTCCGTGGTCCCGGTGGAGCGATCAACCATGAAGAAGCTTTCCCGTACCCGCACCATCGTCGGTGGCCTGGCCTTCGCCGGCATCGCCGCGACCGGTGTCGGCCTCGCGGCAGCACCCGCGAACGCTGCGTCCGGCTCGACCTGGGACGCCCTCGCGCAGTGCGAGTCCGGCGGCAACTGGGCCATCAACACCGGCAACGGCTACTACGGCGGCCTGCAGTTCAACCTCGGCACCTGGCAGGCGAACGGTGGCTCCGGCAACCCGGCGTCCGCGAGCCGCGAGGCCCAGATCGCCGTGGCCGAGCGCGTCCTCGCCTCGCAGGGGTGGGGCGCCTGGCCGGCCTGCTCCGCGAAGCTCGGTCTGAGCGGTACCACGGGTGCGGCTCCGCAGGCCGCGGCCCCCGCCGCACCGCAGCAGCAGGCCGCGCCGCAGCAGGCGGCGCCGAAGGCGACCACGCAGGCCGCTCCGAAGGCAGTCGCGCCGGCCGCTCCGAAGGCGGCCGTGTCGAGCAAGCCCGCCGCCGTGCCGACCAGCGGGAAGACGTACACGATCCAGTCGGGCGACACGCTCGACACGATCGCGACGAAGCTGAACATCGACGGCGGCTACATGAAGCTCTGGGCCGCGAACACGTCGACCATCGACGATGCGAACCTGATCTACGCCGGCCAGGAGCTCCAGCTCCCCGCCTGATCGACCTCCGATCCGACACGAGACCCCCGTGGCACACGCGCCACGGGGGTCTCGTGCTGTCCGGAACCGTCCGGCGGAACGCTTCAGCGCGGCCGGTCGTCGAGCCACCGCTGCAGGTCGTCCGACCGCAGCGCGGTGGAGATCGCGGCGCGGTCGTGCTCGTCGAGACTGACGAAGGACTGGCCGTCGGGGGTGGTCCCGCCGCCCGCGGTCGGCATCGTGAACGTGACGAGGTCGTCCGGCCCGATCCCGCGCAACGACCACCCGAGGCGGGCGATCACCGCGGCGTCGAGGCCGGGGTCGACCGCCAGGTGAGCGCTCGTCGCGGTGACGAACTCCTGCAGCCGGCCCGGGTTCGTCAGGGTGCCGCGGGAGACGACCTGGTCGAGGACCCCGCGCAGGAACGCCTGCTGGTTCCGGACGCGGGTGTGGTCGGCGTCGGCGAAGGCGTACCGCTCCCGCACGAACGCCAGGGCCTGCTCGCCGTCGAGGCGGTTCGCGCCGCGGACGAACCGGTGGCCCCTCGCCGTGAAGTCCTGCGGGGACTGCACCGTCACCCCGCCGAGCGCATCCGTCATGTCCGCGAATCCGGCGAGGTCGACCTCGGCCACGTGGTCGATCCGCACGTCGAGCAGCTGCTCCACCGTCTGCACCGTGAGCGGGACGCCGCCCCAGGAGTACGCGGCGTTGATCTTCGCCGGGCCGTGACCGGGGACGTCGACCCACGAGTCGCGCATGATCGACATGAGGTACACGTGCTCACGGTCCGCGGGCACGTGGGCCAGCATCAGCGTGTCCGATCGCCCGCCGGCAGCACGGTCACCGTCGGCGTCGAGGCCGGCGCGGGAGTCGGAGCCGATGAGCAGGACGTTCACGGCGTCGCCGGAGGGTGCGGGGCGGGCGCCGGCGGGGAACGGGTCGGCGATCGCTTCGGCGTGGGTGTCGAAGCTCCGCGCAAGGCTCCCGACGAAGGCTGCTGCGACGACCGCGAGCACGGTGGCGACGCCGACGAGGGCGCCGACGGTGGCGAGCAGCGCGACGAGCACCGGGTGCTTCCGCCGAGTGGTCGACCGGGTGTGCTTCGTGGCCGCTCTGGCTTCGGCTGCTGCTGCCTCCGCCGCGGCTCGGGCAGCACGACGCTCGGACATCGGGACTCCTGCGGGTCAGGTCGGCCCTGTGCCGACCGGAGGAGTCTACTACATCTGGTATTTCAGTGCCACGAGCGGTGGAGGACGGCGGTCAGGCGTCGCCGCAGCTCGACGTCCTCGGGCAGGACCTCGCGCTCGATGTGCTGCGCGGTCTCCCATGCTCGGCGGCCCTCGTCGGTGACGGACACCACGCGGCGCCGTCGGTCCTCGGGGTGGGACGTCCGCTCGACCAGGCCGTCCCGCTCCGCTCGCTCGAGGGTCCGCGACATGGTCTGGGGCTGCACGCGCGCGGTCCTGGCGATCGTGTCGGCTCCGGTCGGGCCGGTCCGCAGCAGGATGTCGATCGCGACGAGGGCGGCGTGGGTCAGCCCGACCGCCCGCAGTCGCTCGTCCCACTCGCGCTCGACGGCACGTGCGGCGGCGGAGAGCAGGCGTCCGAGGGGCCACTGCTCCGCGGGTTCGTGCATGGTGGGAGTCTACGGCCGGACCTCGCGCGCATCGCTCGGGACGAGATCGTCAGCATGCTGATGATCGGTGTACGCTCGCCGTCGTGCCCCGGTTCCTGCGCGTCGTCCTGCCCGCCCTCGTCATCCTCGTCTGGCTCGTCGTGGCCGGGGCGGGCGGCCCCGTCTTCGGGAAGATCTCCGAGGTCGCCACGAACGACCAGACGTCGTTCCTGCCGGCATCGGCCGACGCGACGAAGGTGCAGGAGCGCGCCGCGGAGTTCCGACAGGCATCGGGAGCGCCCGCGATCGTCGTGCTCGAGCGCGACGGCGGCCTGACCCGCGACGACCTCGCGACGGCCACCCGGATCGCCGAGACCCTCGACCAGCGCGACGACGTGCAGGGCACGAGCCCGGTGATCCCGAGCGAGGACGGCGACGCGGCCGAGATCGTCGCGACGCTGACCGAGGACGCGGACACCGGCGACGCGGTCACGGCGATCCGGGGCGCGGTGGACGACGCGCTGCCCTCCGGCGTGGCCGGGTACGTCACCGGCCCGGCGGGCTTCACGGCCGACCTGACCGAGGCGTTCGCGGGCATCGACGGCCTGCTGCTCGGGGTGGCGCTCGCCGCGGTGTTCGTCATCCTGGTCGTGGTCTACCGCTCGCCGCTGCTGCCGTTCCTGGTGCTCGGCACGGCCACCTTCGCCCTGTGTGCCTCGATCCTCGTCGTGTACGCGCTGGCGAAGGCGGGCGTGGTGACCGTCAACGGGCAGGTGCAGGGCATCCTGTCGATCCTGGTGATCGGTGCGGCGACGGACTACGCGCTCCTCTACACGGCGCGCTACCGCGAGGCGCTACGCGAGCACCGCACCGGCTGGGAGGCGACGCGGGCCGCACTCCGCGGAGCGTTCGAGCCGATCGTCGCCTCGGGCGGCACCGTCATCGTCGGGGTGCTCTGCCTGCTCCTGTCGGACCTGAACTCGAACAAGGCGCTCGGCCCGGTCGCGGCGATCGGGATCGCCTTCAGCCTGCTCGCCGCCCTCACCCTGCTGCCCGCCCTGCTGCTGGCGTTCCGCCGGGCGGCGTTCTGGCCCCTGCGACCGACCTTCGGTTCCGGCGGTCGTCCGACCACCGGTCCGGAGGCGACCGGGCTCTGGGCACGGGTCGGGCGCCTCGTCGCGCGCCGGTCCCGCACGGTCTGGATCGTCTGCACGGTCGCGCTCCTGGCGATGGGCAGCGGTCTGATCGGGCTCCGGGCCGACGGCGTCCCGCAGAGCGACCTCGTGATCGGTGCGTCCCAGGCCCGGGACGGCCAGCGGGTCCTCGCCGACCACTTCCCCGGCGGATCGGGGAGCCCGGCGCAGGTCGTCGGTGCGGAGCGCGACCTGGACGCCCTCGTCGACGCCGTCCGCTCGGTCCGTGGGGTCGACGGGGTGGTCGCCGCCTCGACCGACTCACCGTCGGGCACGGTCCCCGTCAGCGGGGGAGCCGCCGGCACGGGAGCCGCCGGTGCGGACGCCGCCGCCGGGAGCGCCACGGGCACGGCGGAGCCGACGGTGTCGCGCGGCGACGTCCTGCTCGAGGCGACCCTCGCCGACCCCGCCGACTCCGCCGCCGCCGAGCGGACCGTGCGCGACCTCCGCGTCGCCGTCGAGCGGGTCGACCCGGGCGCCGTCGTCGGCGGCGTCACGGCGACCGCCGTCGACACGAACGACACCGGCATCCGGGACCGGTCGGTCATCATCCCCGTGGTGCTGGCCGTCATCCTCCTGATCCTCGTGCTGCTGCTCCGCAGCGTGGTGGCCCCGCTCGTGCTCGTCGGCAGCGTCGTCGTGTCCTTCGCGGCCGCCCTCGGTGTCGGCGCCCTGGTCTTCGACCACGTGTTCCGGTTCCCCGGGGCCGACCCGTCCGTGCCCCTGTACGCGTTCGTGTTCCTCGTGGCGCTCGGGGTGGACTACAACATCTTCCTCATGACCCGGGTGCGCGAGGAGTCGCTGCGACACGGTCCGCGGGAAGGAGTGCTCCGCGGACTGGCCGCCACCGGCGGCGTCATCACGTCAGCCGGCATCGTGCTGGCGGCGACCTTCGCGGCGCTCGGGGTGATCCCGATCCTGTTCCTGGCGCAGATCGCCTTCGTGGTGGCGTTCGGGGTGCTGCTCGACACCGTCGTGGTCCGGTCCCTGCTCGTCCCGGCGCTCGTGATCGACCTGGGCCGCCGTGCGTGGTGGCCGTCGCGCCTCTCGCGCGCAGCCCGTCACATGTGACACGCTGGTGGCATGCCAGTCCCCTCCACGCAGCCGGCCGCAGAGCGCAAGCTGCTCCGCGACACCGTGCAGGACAAGATCCGCGACGCGATCATGGACGGCACGCTCGAGCCGGGTGAACGACTGAACGACGACGACCTGATCGCGTGGCTCGGGGTCTCGCGGACGCCGATCCGCGAGGCACTGGCAGAACTCGCACGGGCCGGACTGATCGAGATGGCGCCGAACCGCTACACGCGCGTCGCCGCCCCGACGAAGGACGAGCTGCTCGACGCATACCGCACCCTCGGTGTCATCTACGGCGGGGTCGTCCGGCTGGCCGTCCCGCGGTTCTCGGACGCCGAACGCGAGCGCGTCCTCGGGGTGCTCGACGACGTGCTGGCGCGCCTCGACGCCGACCAGCAGGCCGACCTCGCGCGTGAGGGCGCGGACGTCTACTCGATGTGGGCCGACGCCTGCGGCAACGCCTCGCTCGCGCAGCTGTGCCGCTCGACCACCGACGGCCTCGCGTTCCGGCTCCGGGTCCCGGAGCTCGCCGAGCTCGTCCCCACCGACGTCGTGCGTCCTGAGCTCGTGAAGCTCCGCGCCGCGGTCGTCGCGGGTGAACCCGTCGCCGCGGAGCTCGCGATGGAGGCGATCCACCTCCTGCCCACGCGCGACTGAGCACGTCGGGCGCGTACAGCGTCGGCCGCGGACCCTCAGGGATCTCCCTGTCCGATCCACGCTGTGCCGTTATGGTTTCCGGGTGAGCATCGAACCCGAGCAGACGACGCGCCGTGCCCGCCGCGGCCACGTGCCGCCGCGCCACGGGCGCCAGAAGCGCGGGGGCGGGGTGGTTCTGCCGGCGGTGGCCGGTGTGCTGGCCATGGGCCTCGTGCTGACCGGAGGCTACGCCGCCTTCGCCTTCACGAGCCTGAACAGCGGCGTGACGAAGATCGATGCGATCAGCCCGCGCTCGAGCGACGACGACAGCGACGACGTGGACGGCCAGGCGCAGAACATCCTGCTCGTCGGCGACGACCACCGCCCGGACAACGCGACGCCCGAGCAGATGGCCGAGCTGAGCACCGAGGACGACGGCGGCGCGACGAACACCGACACGATGATCGTCCTGCACATCAGCGCCGACGGGTCCCGGGCGACGATGATCTCGTTCCCGCGTGACTCGTACGTGCCGATCCCCGGTGTCGGCAAGGGCAAGCTCAACAGTGCGTTCTACTACGGCACGCTCAACGGCGGCGGCGACACCGGCGGCGCGAAGCTGCTCATCCAGACGATCCAGGACCTCAGCGGCCTGACGATCGACCACTACGTCCGGGTGTCGCTGCTCGGCTTCTACCAGGTGGTCAAGGAGCTCGGGCCGGTCGAGGTCTGCCTGAACAACGCGGTGAACGACCCCTACTCCGGCGTCGACCTGCCGGCGGGGACCTCGGAACTCGACGCCAAGCAGGCGCTGTCGTTCGTCCGGCAGCGGCACGGGCTGCCGAACGGCGACCTCGACCGCAACGTGCGGCAGCAGTACTTCCTGTCGCAGGAGGCCCGCAAGGTCCTCTCGGCGGGCACGCTGCTGAACCCGATCAAGATGAACAACATCCTCAGTGCCGTCGGTGGCTCGATCCAGACGGACACCGACCTGGTCTCGCTCGCGACGCAGATGCGGAACCTGCGGCCCGGGAACATCCAGTCGGCGACGATCCCGACGCTCGGCACCCCGACCATCACGGTGGGTGGCCGCCCGCTGTCCATCGTCGAGATCGACACCGTCGGACTGCCCGCCTTCGTGCAGGGACTCGTGGGCGAGCCGGAGGAGTACACGAAGGCCACGGCCGCCGAGCCCGCCGCGACGACCGCCACCGTGCTGAACGGCAGCGGGACGTCCGGCGCCGCCGCGACCGCGACCGCGAACCTCACCGCGCGCGGCTTCCAGGTCGGGACCCCGGGTTCCTCGGACACGACGCAGAAGACGCAGGTGCAGTACCCCGCCGGACAGGAGGCGCAGGCCAAGGCCGTCGCCGCGCTGGTGCCGGGTGCGGTCGTCGTCCGGTCCACCACGGTGTCGGGCGTCACGCTCGTCCTCGGGACCGACGGCATCACCGTCAGCGCCCCGGCCGCCCCTGCCGACGGGACGTCCGCCCCGGCGGAGGAGGCACCCGAGGCCGAGGCGTCGCAGCCGGCGGAGCCGGAGCCCGCGCCGAGCTCGACCGACGTGAAGAACTACGGCGAGGAAGGCGTCTGCATCAACTGACGCAGCCGACACCACCCTGGGGTCCCCGGCGGGAGCGTGCCGGTAGGTTCGACCGGTGACCCACGCCGCACGTCCGATCACCCTGATGACCTACAACGTGAAGAACCCGGACCCGCGGCACGACTGGCCCGCACGGCTGCCGTTGGTGCTGGACGTCATCCGCCGGCACGACCCCGACGTGCTCTGCGTGCAGGAGGCGTTCGACCACCAGATGGACGCCCTGCGGCACGGGCTGCCCGACCACGACGCCGTCGGGCAGGGTCGCGAGGGCGGTACGGCGGGGGAGCACGCCGCGATCTTCTTCCGCCGCGACCGGCTGCGCCCCGTCGACGTCGGGACCTTCTGGTTCTCCGACACCCCGGACGAGCCGGTGTCGAACACCTGGGGGAGCCTGTACCCGCGGGTCGCCAACCACACGCGGTTCCTCGACACCGACGGGCCCGCGTTCACGCTCCTCACCGCACACTTCGACCACGAGGAGAACGAGCACGGGGACGAGGTGCGTCGGCGCAGCGCAGCCCTCGTCGTCGAGCGGCTCGCTCCGGTCGACGGTCCGGTCGTCTTCGCGGGCGACTGCAACGAGCCGTGGGGAGCGGGTCCGGCCTCCCGGGTGTTCACCGACGGCGGGTACCGGGACGCCTGGACCGATGCCGGTGACCCCGCCGACCGCACGGCGTCCTTCAACGGCTGGCAGACGCCGGTGGACTCGGGCGAGCGGATCGACTGGGTGCTGACCCGCGGCGACGTCACGGCCGAGCGTGTGGTGATGGACCACGACGGACCCGAGACGTGGGCCGCGAGCGACCACTTCCCGGTCGTGGCGACGCTGCGCGTGGCCTGAGCCGCCGGGCGGTGCGCTGACGGCGGCCGCGAGCGGGTGGCGTCAGCAGGAGCGGCGTGCGTGCACCGGCATCGGGGAGCCGATGACGGTGACCTCGGTGTCGTCGGTCAGCGCCGAGACACCGTTCGTGCCCTCTGCGTCGTCGTCCGCGCCGTCGCCGCTGCCGTCGGTGGACTGGTCGCCCGTGGGCGCGGAACCGGCGGTGGTGCCGTCGAGCCCCGTACGCGGGTCGCCTGCGGACGGGGCGTCGTCGTCCGGTGCCCAGCCGGACTCGAGCAGCAGCTGCCACGCCTGGGAGTCGCCGGATCCGAACGAGACCTTGTCGGAGCGCGGCGCGGCCTGGATCGCGTCCGCCACGTCGTCGCCGACCTGGACGCCGTCGGGCCCCGTCAGCTCGACCCGCTCACCGGTCCGGCTCCGCACGGAGTCCCGGAGGACCCGGATCTCGACCGCGTTGCCGACGGAGGACGGTGTGTCGAGCGCGGCGACGCGGACCGCGCCGCCCCAGGTGTAGGTGGTGCCCGACGGGAAGCACGCGCCGCCGTCGCCGGCCGCGGTCTGCGTGCGCGACGGGGTGCCGAGCAGTCGGTTGAGCAGCGTGACGGTCGACCGCGCGTCGCGCATGGACACTTCGGCGACGGTGGCGTCGCCGCGACGGAGCACGAGTGACTCGGCGTCCAGCTCGACGGTGTCGACGCGGCGCAGGTCGCGGTCGGTCACCCGGACCAGCGGTTGCGCCGGGCTCGCGACGTCGCTGCGGTCCTCGGCAGCCGCAGCCGGTGCCGCACCCCCGGGAGCCGTGACGTCGAACCCGACCGTGCCGGCTGCGAAGGCGAGCGCGGCTGCGCCGAGCGCGAGCAGGGTACGGGGAGTCACCAGTCGACCGTACGACCCCCAGCCGTGCAGGACGACAGGTGTTACCGAATCGCAGCCCTCTCGTCACGTGTTCGTGATCTTGGGGATGTGTCACGAAGAGCGGCGCGGGGGACAGCCGGCTGGACGGCCGAGCGTGTCCGGGTGCGTACCGTCCAGGCCATGACGGAGCAGCAGAACGACCAGGCAGGGCCCGGACAGACGGGGCTCGACCAGTACTCGATGCAGGACCCCACGAAGATGTACGCGGACAAGAAGCCGGACGAGCAGTACCTGCAGGGTGCCGGCACCGACGAGGAGATGGCGGAGAACGTCCCCGCCGACCACGGCGAGGACACCTACCGCGGCTCGGGGCGTCTGCAGGGCCGCAAGGCGCTCGTCACCGGTGGCGACTCGGGCATCGGCGCCGCCGTCGCGATCGCGTACGCCCGCGAGGGTGCCGATGTCGCGATCGTGTACCTGCCCGAGGAGCAGGAGGACGCCGACCGCATCGTCGGGCTCATCGAGGCAGCCGGTCGCAAGGCCGTCGCGATCCCTGGTGACATCAAGGACCTCGCGTTCTGCGAGGAGCTCGTGCAGCGGGCCGTCGACGGTCTCGGCGGGCTCGACATCCTCGTCAACAACGCCGGCAAGCAGCAGAACGTCGACGACATCACGAAGATCTCGGACGAGGAGTTCGACGAGACCTTCAAGACGAACGCGTACGCGACGTTCCGCATCACGAAGGCCGCCGTGCCGCACCTGCAGCCCGGCTCGACGATCATCAACACCACGTCGATCCAGGCGTACGCGCCGTCGCCGCACCTCGTGCACTACGCCGCCACGAAGGCGACCGTGAACAACATGGCGAAGGGCCTCGCGGCACAGCTCGCGCCGAAGGGCATCCGCGTCAACGCGGTGGCGCCCGGCCCGATCTGGACGCCGCTGCAGCCGGCCGGTGGCCAGCCGCCGGAGGCGCTGCCGTCCGCGGGCGAGCAGACCTACCTGGGCCGCTGGGGCCAGCCCGCCGAGCTCGCGCCGGCGTTCGTCTTCCTGGCGAGCGGCGAGTCGTCCTACGTGGTCGGCGAGACGCTGCACGTCGACGGCGGCATGCCGACGCCGTAGTCGCGACCAGCAGCGGACGGGAGGCACGGTGCCGGCTGGCACCGTGCCTCCCGTCCGTCACGTGGCCGGGTCGACCGTCGACGGTCAGCAGGCGACGGACCGCGCCATCCGCTCCAGCAGCTCGCGTGCCGACATCGCCGCGGTCAGCTCGACCTCGACCGGGTTGATCCCGATCGCCCGCTCGAACGCGCGGCGACGGGCCTGGTCGGCGACGGGGACCTCGGGACGCTGCGGCAGACGCGCGATCGCCCGTGCCGCGGCGTCGAAGGCACCGGCGGGGGAGCCGAGCTGCTCCCACATCGTCCGCACGTCGTGCGCCACCTGTGCGTCGTCGCCGCCGAACTCGAAACCGGCCGAGGCCATCGTGGCGAGTCCCTGCGCGACGGGGTCCTGCGGGTCCATCCCGGCATGGTCGCACGGAACGCTCCGTCTGCGCTGGGGTCGGACACTTGTCCCCCGACATGCCGACACCCGTACCGGGGATGCCGTGTCCCCCGACACTGCGGTTGGATCAGGGGTGCGGACAGGACGTCCGCCGCACGACGGAGGGCACGATGCTCGAACACACCAGCGCGGACACGCAGGCGGCAGCCGCCGCGGCCGCCTCCCTGCACCTGCGGATCACCATCGTGGGCGCCACGGTCGACGTGCTCCGCGACGTGCCCTTCCACGAGGCCCACGTCGGCATGGTCGCCGAGCGCATGGGCATCACGACCGCGGAGCTCCGTCAGCACTTCCCCTCCTGGGACGGCCTCGTGCTCGCCGCGGTCGACCGGTGGAACGGCGCCCGTCTCGAGGAGGTCGCCCACGAGGTCGGCGACGGCCCGACGGTCGAGCTGCTGCGGGCGATCGTCGCCTCGAACGCCGAGGACCCCGCGCTCATGCGGCTGCTCGTCGCGCTGCTCTCCGTCGCCGGCAACCCCGCGCACCCGATGTCGACGTACCTCCGCTCGCGCTACCAGCTGTTCTTCTCGCAGATCCGACGCGGGCTCGAGCACGACATCGCCGTCGGCCGTGCGCCGCACACGATGGACCCGCGACGCGGCGCCGAGCAGCTCATCGCGCTGTACGAGGGGCTCCAGCTGCAGGCGATGCTGCGTCCGGACCTCGACCTCGTGCCGGCGTTCGACCGTGCCGTCGCGCGGCTCGAGCGCGGGTGGATGGAACGGTACGAGCCGCAGGCTGCGCAGCGCTTCTCGCAGTGGAGCGACAGCGGGAGCTGGGAGATCTGAGGCCTGGCCGCAACGCGCGCCGGCCGGACCGACGCGGAGCCGCGCAGGCGTAGTCGTGGAGGCTCCGACGGAAGGAACCGACATGGCAGCACCGAACCCGATCCAGGTCCAGAAGTACCTCAGCGGCATCGACTACCCGGCCTCGAAGGACGACATCGTGGCGACCGCCGAGAAGGAGGACGCCCCCGGTGACGTCCTCGACGCGCTGAAGAACATCCCGGACGGCGACTACGACGCTCCCACCGCGGTGACGAAGGCCGTCTCCGACAAGGGCTGAGCGGCACCCAGGCGTACCCGAGACTCGGGCTGCGCGACGTTCCTCGTGCTCCAGGGCACGAGATCGGTCGCCCAGCCCGAGTCTCGCGTCCGGGGCGCCCTAGCGCGGGCGGTGGCCCCGCGGCACCGAACCGTTACCCGGGTCGTACCCGGTGTCCCGTAGCACGGGGATCGCCGTCGTGTCGTTGTGGACCGAGTGCACCGTCACCCGACGCGCACGCCGCAGGGCCCGCCGTGCGCCCGGGGTCGCCACGAGGCCGCCGAGCACGAGTCCGGCGCCGATGCCGAGCGCCACCGAGACCGCCGCCACGAAGTCGAGGGCGGCGCCGGACGACCCGGACATGAAGTTGAGCAGTGCGTTCGACACCGCGACACCGGGCAGCAGCGCGCCGCAGAACGCCGGCACCGCGATCGCCGCCACGGCCGTGCGCATCCGGGCGGCCGCGATGGTCGACAGCACGCCGAGCAGCACCGACGCGATGAACGTCGCTCCGAGGAGCGGCATCCCGAGGTGCCGGAGCTCCCAGAGGAACGCCCCGGCCGTGACCGAGAACACCACCGCGACCGGGATCACCCGCGCGCTGGCCTGCTGCACGAAGCAGTTCGCCGCCGCCGACACGACCGTCAGCGACAACGAGGCCCAGAGCGGCAGCGGCTGCAGGACGATGCCGGACGGGTCGACCTCGATCCGGAGCCACTGCAGCACGGCGATGCCCGCGGGCACCCCGACGACGATCGCGGCGATCACGAGCACGATGTAGAACGCCCGGGCGACGGCCATCGCCCGGAAGCCTGAGATCGCGTCCTGGGCCCAGGTGACGAGGGACACGTGCGGCAGCAGCAGGACCACGAGCGCGGCGACCATCGTGGCCGCACCGGTCGCGGTGAGGACGTCGGCCCAGATCGCGAGGGTGCCGATCGCCGAGGCGACCGCGGCCTGTGCTCCGGAGACGAAGAACTGCGGGAAGCCCCGGCCCGTCAGCCAGCGGCCGGACAGGATGATCCCGAGCATGAGCACGAAGGCCCCCGCGCCGGCGCGCCAGCCGCCGCCGGCCTGCATCGCGATCGAGGTGCCGAGCACGGAGAGCCCGACGTCGGCGAGCCAGGACGGCCAGCGACTCGGCAGCCGCAGCACCGCCACCAGGGCGCTCACGGCACTCGTCATGTCGCGTTCGCCGTGCACCAGGTCGTCGACGATCTGGTTCGCACGGGCGAGCCGGTCGAGGTCCGAGCCGTCCGACTGCACGGTCCGCACCTTGACGAGCGGCGGGTGGTCGGCCGGGGCGTACTGGAGCGTCACCGAACTGCCGGAGAAGTCGAGGTCGAGGGGCGCGAGGTTCCACTTCGTCGACACCGCGACGACGGCGGTCTCGACGCTGCGTGTGTCGGCGCCCGAGGCGAGCATGACCTCCGCCAGGTCGAGGCAGAAGTCCACGATCTGCACGGGCGAGTACTGCTCGCGCGGGCGGGTGTCGGGGGTGACGTCCTCGTAGATCGTGCCGCGCAGCCGAGCGCGGGCGTCGCGGATGTCGTGCTGTGCGAGGTTGCGGACGCGCGGCCGGGGTGGACGCCCGGGCCGCGGGACGCCGGGGAGGAACTGCTCGGCCATCAGACCATGGTGCCAGCCGCTCGCGCCCGAGTCCGGACGTCGGCTGGACGCCGACGGTGACGCTTCAGTGTCGGCGCTGTGCGCTGAGTCGTCCGGCCGCGAACGCGGCCACGACCGCGCCCAGGAGCACGACTGCCGGTCCGACGACGAGCTGCCACGGGCGGACGCCGGCGACGTACGAGAAGTCGGACTCCGGCGCGGTCACGAACCAGCCGGACGACGACGGCGGTGCGGCGAGGACGAGCACGACGCCGACGGCTGCCACGACGATGCCGAGCCACAGGGCGACGTGGGTCCGGGTGCGGAACAGACGCATGCAACCCACGGTACCGACGGACGGACGGGAGGCGCGGTGCCAGCTGGCACCGCGCCTCCCGTCCGGCACGTGGTCGCGGCTACTGCTCGAAGGTCGCCTTGAGCTCGATGTCGACGCCGGTGAGCGCCTTGGAGACCGGGCAGGTCGCCTTGGCCTCGTCCGCCGCCTTGAGGAAGGCGGCCTCGTCGATGCCGGAGACCTCGCCGTTCACGGTGAGGGTGATGCCGGTGAGCTTGAAGCCACCCGCGCTGTCCGGGCCGAGCGAGACGTCGGCCTTGACGTCGAGGGCCTCGACCGTGCCGCCGGCCTCGCCGAGGATCGCCGAGAACTGCATCGCGTAGCAGGCCGAGTGGGCTGCGGCGATGAGCTCCTCGGGGCTGGTGGTGCCACCGGCCTCGTCGGCGGCGCGCTTCGGGAAGGAGACGTCGTACGTGCCGACCTTCGAGCTCGACAGCTCGACCTGGCCGGAACCGTCGTTGAGGCCGCCGTGCCAGGCGGTGCGTGCGGTGCGCGTGGGCATGTCCGCTCCTTTCGTCGGGGAGTCGACCCGCTGCGGGCCGACGTGTCCGAGTCAATCGGAGAACGCTCGTTCTCGCAACCGGCTCTCGGTGAGTACGCAGGTCGGCGCCGCCGGAAGGACGGACGCCTGAGCGAGTCTCGAGCTGTGCGACCGCTCTCGGGCTGATCGGCGCGAGGGGCGTCGCTGAGCACGAGACTCGGGCACGTCCGGCCAGCCGTGCGGCGGCGGCCTCGGCGTCAGAGGGCGGGGCCCGCCTTGCGCAGCAGGGTCGCCTGCTCCGGGGACGAGCGCGCCGCGTACCCGATGCGGCTCTCCCGCACGTGCCACGCCATCCGTTCGGCCGCCGCCTCGACGTCCCCCGCGTCGATCGCGGCGAGGATGCGCCGGTGGTCGGGCCACAGCCGCTTGCCGCGCGACGAGGTGTCGAGCGCGTACAGCCACTCGATCTTCCGTGAGAGCTGGCGGAGCAGGGTCGCGAGCGTCGAGCTGCCGGAGAGCTCGGCGACGAGCAGGTGGAAGCGCTCGTTGAGGTCGACGAGCAGCTCGAGCTCGTCCCGCTCGACTGCCGTGTCCCCGTCGTCGAGGACGACGCCGAGCTCGCGGCGCACACGCCACCAGTCCTCGGGCGGGGCGTCGGCGTCGAACAGCGTCCGTGCCCGGGTCGCAGCGCGGCGGGCGGTGGCGGTCTCGAGCGCCTCGCGGACCGCGAACAGGTCGTCGGCCTCGTCGAAGGGGATCGCGGCGATGCGGGAGCCGACGTTCGGGCGGGAGACGACGAAGCCCTCGCCCTCGAGGCCGCGCAGGGCCTCGCGCACCGGCACCCGGGAGACCCCGTACCGCTCCGCGAGGAACGCCTCGGTCACCCGGGTGCCCGGTTGCAGGGCGCCGGTCACGATGTCGTGGCGGATGGCGTCGATGACGCTCGTCCCGTTCAGCACGGAGCCGATCGTGCCACACTCTGTCGGTCGGCCACCCGAGACCCCGTCACGCAGCCGCCTCGGCCAGCGCCTTGCGCCCGAGGGTGCCGCATGGCGTCGAGCAGGTCCGTCACGCAGCCGCCTCGGCGAGACGCTTGCCCGGGATGGCGTCGAGCAGGTCCTTCGTGTACTGCTCCTGCGGGTCGTCGAACACCGCGGCGACCGATCCCCGTTCGACGACCTCGCCCCGCCGCATCACCACGACGTCGTCGGCGATCCGCCGGACCACCCCGAGGTCGTGGGTGATGAACAGGTAGCTCAGCCCGAGTCGGTCCTGCAGTTCCTCGAGCAGCGCGAGGATCTGCTCCTGCACGAGCACGTCGAGCGCGGACACCGCCTCGTCGAGGATGATCAGCTCGGGTTCGAGCGCCAGCGCCCGGGCGATCGCCACCCGCTGCCGCTGCCCGCCGGACAGCTCGTTCGGCCGGAGCTGCGCGACCTCGCGGGGGAGCGCCACCTGGTCGAGGAGCGTCGCGACCCGTTCGGTGCGCGACGCCCGGTCACCGATGCCGAACACCCGCAGGGGTTCGTCGATGATCCGCTCGATGGTCGAGGTCGGGTCGAGCGACCCGTACGGGTCCTGGAACACCGGCTGCACCCGGCGTCGGATCTCCCGCCGCTCGGCGCCACGGGCGGCACCGATGGACTTCCCGTCCACGAGGGCGGTGCCCGACGTCGGCGTCTCGAGCCCGAGCACGATCCGCGCCACGGTCGTCTTCCCCGAGCCGGACTCGCCGACGACCGCGGTGGTCGTGCCGCGACGCACCGCGAACGACACCCCGTCGGCAGCCTTGAGCGTTCCGGCACCACGACCGCGGAGCCGGTACTCCTTCACCAGGTCGGACACGACGAGGATCGGCTCGCCCGCGGCCACGGGCTCCGGCGCCACCCCGGACAGCGCGGGGGCCGCCGCGATGAGCCGCTTCGTGTACTCGTGCTGCGGGTCGCGGAGGATCGCCTCGGGCGCACCCTGCTCGACGATGTCGCCGTCGAGCATCACGACGACGCGGTCGGTCCGGTCGGCCGCGACCCCGAGGTCGTGCGTCACGAACAGCAGCGTCGTGCCGTGCTGGTCGACCAGGGTCTGCAGGTGGTCGAGGATCTGCCGCTGCACCGTCACGTCGAGGGCGCTGGTCGGCTCGTCGGCGATGAGCAGCTCGGGCTGACGGGCGAGCGCCACCGCGATGAGGATGCGCTGCCGCATGCCGCCGGAGAACTCGTGCGGGAACTGGTCGGCCCGACGGGAGGCCTCGGGGATGCCGGCCTCGGTCATCAACGCCACGACCCGGTCCCGGATCGCCGCCCGTCCCCGGAGCCCGCCGGCCCGCAGCGCGTCGGCGATCTGTGCACCGACCCGCATCGACGGGTTGAGGTTCGTCGACGGGTCCTGCGGCACGAGCCCGATCCGTCCGCCCCGCACGCGCCGCATGAGCGCCTCGTCGGCGTGGGCGATGTCGTCGTCACCGAGGCGGATCGCGCCACCCGTGATGTGCCCCGCGCCGGGCAGCAGCCGCAGCAGGGCCGCGATGAGCGTGGACTTGCCCGATCCGGACTGCCCGACGATCGCGACGCGCTCGCCGCGGCGGACGTCGAGGTCGACGCCGTGCAGGACCTCGCGGTCGCCGAAGGCGACCCGCAGGTCGCGGACGGACAGCAGGGTGTCGGTCCGGTCGGTCCGGTCGGTCTGGTCGGTCTGGAGGCGCGGTGCGGCCCCGGTGGTCGTGTCGCCGTCGTGCATGGTCCGGTCCTCAGCGTCCTGCGGCATAGCCCTGTGCTCCTCGCGGGTTGGCGGCGGCGCCCATGACGCCGGTGTCGGGGTCGCGCGTCACGCACGACAGGCGGCCGAGCGACCAGTCGCCCGCGCGGGTGACGACGTGGCCGAGCTCCTCGAGCCCGGCGATGACGTCGTCGCCGAGACGGTCCTCGACGACGAGGCCGCCCGGGGTCCAGGTGCGGGGCCAGAACGACCCCGGGAACGACGTGGTGTGCAGCGCCGGGGCGTCGATCGCCTGCTGCGGGGTCCACCCGCCGACGATGGTACGGAGCAGGAACAGCAGCTGCCACTGGTCCTGCTGGTCGCCGCCCGGGCTGCCCATCGCGACGACGGGTTCGCCGTCGCGGAGCACGAGCGTCGGGGTGAGGGTCGTGCGGGGCCGGGCACCGGGGGTCAGCGTGGACGCGGTGCCCTCCTCGAGCCACGTCATCTGCATGCGGGTGCCGAGGCAGAACCCCAGCTCGGGGATCGTCGGCGAGGACTGCAGCCAGCCGCCGGACGGCGTTGCGCTGACGATGTTGCCCCATCGGTCGACGACGTCGATGTGGCACGTGTCGCCGCGGGTCTCGCCCGTCGCCATCACGATCGGCTCGCCGCGGTCCTCGTGCACGGCGTCGTCCTCGGCGGGGACGGCCACGGCGTCGGGCGCCGGAGCGTCCCCTCGCGCGCCCGGCACGGTCGGCTCACCGACGCCCGCGATCGGCTCGCCGCCCGGCGTGTAGGTCACGCGGAGCGGCGGCAGCGCACCGGCCGGCACCGAGACCGTGCCCGGGCGCAGCTCGTGCGACGCCCGGTCACCGATCAGGGCGCGGCGCTCGTCGGAGTACGCGTCCGAGAGGAGCTCGGCCATCGGGACGTCGCCGTCGCCGTAGTACGCCTCACGGTCGGCGAGCGCGAGCTTCTGCGCCTCGGCGATCGTGTGGGCTCCGAGCACGGTCGACGGGTCGAGCCGCTCGTCGTCCATCGGGTCGAGCAGGCGGAGGGTCTGCAGGAGCGCCGGGCCCTGGCCCCACGGCCCGGTCTTCGCGATCGTGTGCCCGCGGAACTCGGCGGTCGTCGCGGGTTCGGTCGACGCACGGAACGCCGCCAGGTCGCTCGCCCGGACCACGCCGGCGTGGTCGGTGCCCGACGCGTGCCGGTGCGGGGTGCGGACGAACGCGTCGATCGCCTGCGCGACGGAGCCCTCGGCCCACTCGGTGCGGGCGGCCTCGATGCGCGCGACGCGCGCGTCGGCGGTGTCGTCGCCCGTCGTGACACCGGACCCGGCCTGCACGAGCCGTTCCAGGACCGAGGCGTAGGTCTCGTTGCGCACCATCGCCCCGGCGACCGGCACCGAGCCTCCCGGCAGCCACCGCTCGGCGGAGGACGGCCAGTGGTCGCGGAACAGGTCCTGCACGGTCGCGATGGTGGCGACCACCCGCGGCGCGACCGGGTGGCCGTCCCGGGCGTACCCGATCGCGGGGGCGAGCACGTCGGCGAGCTCCCACGTCCCGTGCTCGGCGAGGAGCAGCAGCCACGCGTCGACGGCGCCGGGCACGGCGGCCGCCAGCGCGCCCGCTCCCGGGACGAGGTCGAGGCCCTCGGACCGGAAGTGCTCCGGCGTCGCGCCCGCGGGTGCCGGTCCCTGGCCCACCAGGACGGTCGGGGTCTTGTCGGACGCCGTCGCGAAGACCGCGGTCACGTCGCCGCCGGGGCCGTTCAGGTGTGGTTCGACGACGTGCAGGACGAAGGCGCCGGCGACGGCGGCGTCGAAGGCGTTGCCACCGCGCTCCAGGACGGCCTGCGCCGTCGCGGTCGCGATCCAGTGCGTCGACGCGGCCATGCCGAAGGTGCCCTGCAGGTCCGGTCGGGTGGTCTCCGCCGGGGGCGTGGTGAAGGCGGGGTTGGTGGTGGTGCTCATGGTGCTGGTGCTCATGGTGCTGGTGCTCCTCAGCGGTCCGAGGCGGTGGGGTCGAGGGCGTCGCGCAGGGCGTCGCCGAACAGGTTGAAGCCGAGGCAGATCACGGCGATCGCGACACCCGGCACGACGGCGGCCCACGGCGCCTGGCCGAGGTACTGCTGCGCGTCCGAGAGCATGATGCCGAGGCTCGGGGTGGGCGGCTGGATGCCGAGGCCGAGGAAGGACAGCAGCGCCTCGCCGATCACCGCGACCGGCATGATCACGGTGGCCTGCACGATGATCGCCGAGACGCAGTTCGGCAGGACGTGCTGCGCGATGATGCGTGCGCCGCCGGCGTCCAACGTCTTCGCGCTCGTGACGAAGTCCGCGCTCGTGATCCGCAGGGTCTCGCCGCGCACGATCCGGATCATCGCCGGCACGTGCGAGATGCCGATCGCGATCACGGCGTTCGTCAGGCTCGGACCGCTGATCGCCGCGAGCCCCACCGCGATGATGAGGAACGGGAACGCCAGCGCGACGTCGGTCAGGCGGGAGATGATCGCGTCGAGCCAGCGCCAGTACCCGGCGAGGAGCCCGAGCGGGGTGCCGACGACGACCGCGAGCAGCACCGACAGCACGCCCACGACGAGCGAGACCTGGATGCCGTACAGCGTGCGGGACAGGATGTCGCGGCCGAGGTCGTCGGTGCCGAACCCGAAGCCGACGGTGAACGGGACCTGGAACGGCAGGTCGAAGTGCGTCGCGGTCGGGTCGTGCGGAGCGACGAGCGGGGCGGTGACCCCGGCGAGCACGACGACGGCGAGCATGATGCCGCCCGTCATGCCGAGCCGGTTCGTCCGGACCTGCTTCCAGATGCGCCCGCGGCTCGAGCCCAGGTCGAAGGGAGCGGTGATGGTGGTCATGCGGCGCCTCCGACGCGGATCTTCGGGTTGATGACCGAGTACAGGACGTCCACGGCGAAGTTGATGAGCACGTAGCCCAGGGTGATCACGAGCACGACGGCCTGGATCACCGGGTAGTCGCGGGTGAACACGGCGTCGAGCGTGAGCTTGCCGAAGCCGGGCAGGGCGAAGATGCGCTCCGTGACGACCGCGCCCGAGATGAGGCCGCCGAGCTGCAGGCCGACGATCGTGACGACGACGATCATCGAGTTCCGGAGCCCGTAGCGGAACAGCACCCGCGGACGGCTGAGCCCCTTCGCGCGGGCGGTCCGGACGAAGTCGGTCTTCATCGTCTCGATCATCGACGCGCGGGTCTGCCGCATGATGACGGCGGCGAGCGACGTGCCGAGGATGAGCGCCGGGAGCGTCAGGTGGTGCAGTGCGCCGAGCGGGTCGCGCGTCACCGGGACGTAGCCCGAGGCCGGGAACCAGCCGAGGCCCGCGGCGAGCCAGACGATCGCCAGGATGCCGAGCCAGAAGTTGGGCACGCTCAGCCCGACCAGGGCCGCGGCGTTCGCCATCCACTCGGGCCACTGCCCGCGGTAGCGCTCGGCCAGGGTGCCGAGGGCGACCCCCACGACGACGGCGACGACGATCGCGTAGAGCGCGAGCCAGAGCGTCACGGGGAGCGTCGCGCCGAGCAGTTCCGTGACCGGGGTGCCGGTGCGGGTGGACTGCCCGAGGTCGCCCTGCAGCGCGTTCACGACGAAGCGCCAGTACTGCACGACCAGGGAGTCGTCGAGGCCGAGGTCGGCGCGCACGGCGGCGAGCCGCTCGGGGCTGGCCTCCTCGCCCGCCAGGGCCAGGGCCGGGTCGCCCGGCAGCTGCCGGACCCCGAAGAACACCACGATCGAGGCGAGGACGAGCGTGAGCGCCGCCTGCCAGAGCCGGGTCAGGACGTACCGGGTCACTTGTCGCCGCCTTCCACGAACGCCGCCTGGCTGAGTCGGACCACGCCGTCGGCGTAGGTGGAGACCCCGGCGACGTCGGTGCTGACGCCGGTGATGCTGCGGGTCCGGTAGAGGTAGATGATCGGGTCGTCCTGCTGGACCTTCGTCACGAGCTGCCCGTACAGGTCGGCACGCTCCTGCTGGTCGGTGGCCTGCGACGCCCGGGCGATCAGGTCGTCGACCTCGGGGTCGCTGTACCCGGGGTAGTTGTTGCCGCCGCCGGTGCCGAGGAACGAGCCGATGTTGCCGTGCGGGTCGACCCGGCCGGACCAGCCCAGCTGCAGCGCCTGGAAGTCGCCGCGGGTCTGGTCGTCGAGCAGGGTCGTGTACTCGACCGGGGTGATCGTGATCGCGAAGCCCCCGGCGCGGGCCTGTGCCTGCAGCGCCTGGGCGAACCGGACGGTGTCGGGGGTGTTCGTCACCTCCATCTCGATCGGGAAGGGCTGCTCGACGCCGGCCTCCTCGAGGAGCTCCTTCGCCCGCTCGGGGTCGTACTCCGGGCAGGCCTTGCTCGCGTCGGTGGCGAACGCGCTCGTGTCGGGGATCGGGGAGCACGCGACGTCCGCCCAGCCCCGGAACACGCTCTGCACGAGTTCGGCGCGGTTGATCGACATCGACAGGGCCTGCCGGACCTTCCGCTGCGTGGCGAGCGGCGTGTCGAGCGGCTTCGGGTCCGTGCCGACGCCGTCCTGGTTCGCGAGGTTGATCGTGATGCCCTGGTAGCCGAGGGAACCGGTGCGCAGGACGCTGAGGTCCTTCCGCTTCCGGAGCTCGTCGACGTCCTGCGTGGAGATCGTGTCGGCGACCTGGACGTCCCCGGACTTCAGGTTCTGCGCGCGGATGCTGGCGTCGGTGATGATCCGGTAGGTGATCCGGTCGAAGTGCGCGCTCGCCGGGTCGTGGTACTCCGGGTCACGCTCGACGGTGATCGAGGTCTGCGGCACCCGCTCGACGAACTTGTACGGGCCGATGCAGACCGGGTGGTCGCCGAACCCGTCGCCCTCCTGCTCCAGCGCCGTCGGCGACATGACCATGCCCGCACGGTCGGCCAGTGCCGCGGTGATCGGGGCGAACGGGGTCGCGTAGTGCAGCCGCACGGTGTGGTCGTCGACCGCCTCGATGCTCGACACCGGACCCATCTCGCTCTTGCGGCTCGAGTCGTCCTTCGTCAGGTTGCGCTCGAGCGTCGTCACGACGGCGTCCGCGTCGAAGGGGGTGCCGTCGGCGAACCGGTAGCCGGTGTGCACCGGGAACGTGACGGTCCTCCCGCCGTCGGACACCGTCGGCAGCTCGGTGGCGAGCATCGGGACGACCGTGCCCTCGGCGTCGATGTCGTAGAGCTTCTGGCACATCGTCTCCATGACGTACCGGGTGTAGAGCGACGAGGACGTGGTGGGGTCGAGGCGGTCTGGTTCGGCGGAGAGGGCCATGACGAGGTCACCGCCCTCGCGGACCTGCTGGTCGCCGATCGCGACGGTGGTGACGGTGCCGGCGGTCGCGCCACCGGCCTTCGAGCGTTGGACCGGCACGCAGGCGGTGAGCGCGAGCGAGGCGGCCAGGGCGACGGCGGGTACGGCGAGGAGCGTCCGGCGGCGTCGAGCGGAGGTCTGGGACATCGTGTTCCTGGAGCTGCTGGTGTGCGTGGCGACTCTTGTGGAGTCACGCTCAGGAGTGCGGTGATTGCATACAATCACAGGTGTCGGCGCTGCTTTGTACACATCGTGTTTCGATCGTGTGAAACCTGTCCGAGCACCCGCCGCCGTAGGCTGGCCCGATGCAGGTCCACGGTGCCGAGGCGGTGCTGGCAGCCTTCGTCCGCACTCCCGGCGACGTCGCAGGGGCACGCCGGGTCGCGCGGCAGTTCGCCGACCTCGACGAGGGGGAGCGCTCGGCGTTGCTCTGGAGCGAGGACGCAGGGGCGCGGCTGGTCGCCGTGGTGCTCCTGGTGCAGGCGATGCGCGCGCACCCAGATCCGGAGCTGACCGACGAGTACCTCGCCGCGGCGAAGGCCGAGCGGTTCGAGGACACGGTGCTGGTCGACGTCGCAGCCGAGGAGCTCGTCGGTGCCCCGCTCGTCGGCGGCTCGACCGGACCGCTGTTCGCGCTCGCGAAGTCCGACGTGTCGATGGTCCGTCGGATCGCCGTCGTGGCCACGCTCGCCTTCGCCAAGCAGGGCGATGCCGAGGTACCGCTCGCGATCGCCGGACGCCTGGTCCGCGAACGCGGTGCGACGGTGCAGTCCGCTCTCGGCTGGGTGCTGCGCGAGACCGGGAAGCGCGCGTCCGAGGCGGCGCTCGTGGCCTTCCTCGAAGGGAACGGACGCTTCCTGAGCCCGGCAGCGCGCGCGACCGCGACCGAGCACCTGCCACGGGCCGAACGGGACCGCCTCCGCGCCTGACTCGTGTGGGTGGTCCTGCGCACTGACTGTGCAGTCGGCACGACCGACCGTTCGGTCGGTTAGGGTCGGGGGCATGACGCAGACCACGGTCACCTCGACCCACCGTGCGACCCCGCGGGAGTGGGCGGCCCTCGGGGTCCTCACCCTCGCCGTCGTGCTGCTCGCGATCGACGGCACCGTCCTCGCCCTCGCCGTGCCCGCCCTGACCGCAGACCTCGCGCCGACGGCCACGCAGGTGCTCTGGATCGGCGACGTGTACTCGTTCGCGCTCGCGGGCCTGCTCGTCACGATGGGCAACGTCGCCGACCGGATCGGCAGGAAGCGCCTGCTGCTCATCGGCTCGGTCGCGTTCGGGATCGCCTCGGCCGGTGCCGCCTTCGCTCAGAGCCCGGAGGCGCTCATCGCCGCGCGGGCGCTGCTCGGGATCGCCGGCGCCACCCTCATGCCGTCGACGCTCTCGCTCGTGCGAGGGATCTTCCGGGACCCCCGGCAGCGCACGCGGGCGATCGCCGTGTGGTCGGCCGGTGCGACCGGTGGAGCCGCCGCCGGTCCGCTGGTGGGCGGGGCGCTGCTCGAGCACTTCTGGTGGGGCTCGGTCTTCCTCATCAACATCCCCGTCATCGTCGTGATCGTCGTCGCCGGTGCGGTCCTGCTGCCCGAGTCGAAGGGTGGGGGCCGGACCCCGATCGACCTGCTCTCGGCGGTGCTCTCCGTCGCCGCGATCGTGCCCGTGGTGTACGCCGTGAAGCACCTCGTCGGGCACGGCGCCGACTGGACCGTCCCCGTCGCGGCGGTCGTCGGCATCGGCGCCGGCTGGTGGTTCGTGCGACGGCAGCGTCGGCTCACGACGCCGTTGATCGACCTGCAGCTCTTCCGGATCCCGGCGTTCTCCGGTGCCGTCGTGGCGAACTCGCTCTCGGTGTTCGCCCTGACAGGGCTGCTGTTCTTCTTCTCGCAGTACCTGCAGCTCGTGCGCGGGTTCTCGCCCCTGCTCGCCGGAGCCGCGGAGCTCCCGGCCACGGTGGCGTCCATCGCGGTCATCGCCGTGATCGGGCTGCTCACCCGTCGCGTCGGACCCGGTCGCTCGATCGGGCTCGGTCTCGCGGTCGCCGCGGTCGGCATGGCGGGCCTGGCGTTCGCCGAGGGGCTGCCGACCTACGTCGGGATCGCGATCGCCCTGGCGGTGGTCGGGCTCGGCGTCGGGGTCTCGATGACGCTCGCCACCGACGCGGTCGTCGCCGCGGCGCCGCGCGAGCGAGCCGGTGCGGCCAGCGCGATCTCGGAGACCGGGTACGAGCTCGGCGTGGCGATGGGCATCGCGGTCCTCGGGTCGCTCCAGACCGCGTTCTACCGGGCGAACCTCGACGCCGGTGCGCCGGACCGGGTGCGCGAGTCGCTCGCCGGCGCCGCCCAGGTCCTCGACCCGTCGTCGCCGACGTTCGCGCAGGCGCAGCACGCGTTCACCGGGGGCATGCAGCTCGCCTCGGTCTGTGCCGCCGTCCTGCTCGCGGTCGCGTCGGTCGTGGCCCTGCGGGTGATCCCGAACCGGCAGGATGGTCCCCGTGAGCACTGACGGCACCCGTGACCGCGAGCGCACCCGGGCGGCCGTGCTCGAGGCTGCGGAGCGGCTGCTCGGCGAGCGCGGCACCCGGGTGAGCGTCGCCGAGGTGGCCGCGGCCGCGGGGGTGTCGAAGAGCGGACTGCTGCACCACTTCCCGTCGAAGGACGCCCTGCTCGTGGCGGTCGCCGAGCACGGCCTGCAGACCTTCGTCGACGAGGTGGTGCGGCACGTCGATCTCGCCGAGAACCGGCCCGGCAAGGTCCTCCGCGCCTACGTCCGGACGCTGTGCGGTGGGAGCGAACGGGCGATGGCGGTGTTCTCGCCGAACACGATGTGGTCGGGCCTGATGTCGGTGCCGGGGATGGAGCCGGTGGTGGCAGCGGACGCCGAGCACTGGCGGACCCTCTTCGCCCGGGACGGACTGCCCGAGGGCCGCTCGCTCGTCGTGCGGCACGCCGCCGAGGGGCTCGCAGCCGCATCGTCCGTCCCGCCGTACCTCGACGCCCGCGAACTCGCGGTCGCGCGGGACGCACTCCTCGCCCTGGCCGAGCCCGCCTGACCCCGCCTCTGCCCTGCCCCGCCCCCCGCAAGACGCAACCGTGGCGACGGCTCGCAGCGGTACAGCGCTGCGAGCAGCCGCCGACGTTGCGTCTTGCGGGACCGGCGGACCCGGAACCCGGAACCCGGCCGGGCGTCAGCGCGTGAAGACGTCGTCGAGCGTGAAGGTCGCCAGGCCGCGCTGCTCGAGCAGGGCGTGCAGCCTGGGCAGCGCACCGATCGTCCCCGGGAAGTTCGCGTGCCCGATGACGACGTGCGCCGGCTGGAACCACTGCTCCGCGAACCCCACGATCTGGTCCGAGGAGATGTCCCCCGAGTCGGCCAGAGAGCCGTACCAGAGCGTCGGCGTGGTGTACCCGACCGCGGCGGCGGCCCGGTCGACCCGGGCGTCGTGGTAGCCGTACGGCGGTCGGAAGTACGGACGGGCGTCGATCCCGAACGTGCGCTCGAGGAACTCGTGGTTCCGCATCAGCTCGTCCTGGATCGCCTGGTCGCCCAGCTTCGTCAGTGCCGGGTGGTCCCACGTGTGGTTGCCGAGCTGCACCTGACCGGAGTCGACGAGCGGGCGCAGCAGGTCCGCGTGCTCGGTCCACGACGGCCGGACCCCGTTGACGAAGAACGTCAGGCGCGTGCCGGTCTCGGCGGCGAAGCGGGCGTAGGCCTCGACGACCTCGGACGAGGCTCCGTCGTCCACGGTCCACGCGATCCCCGGCGTCCCCGACGGCAGTCCCGTCACGGTGCCGTGCGGCACGGGCACCTTCGTCAGCGCGGGTCGCGTCGGTGTCGGGCTCGGTGTCGGGCTCGGTGTCGGGCTGGGTGTCGGAGCCGTCGTCGCGGTCGGGGTCGCGGAGCCCCGGGGTGCGTCGGCGCCGGGCGTGCAGGCTGCGAGGAGCCCGGCCGCCAGGGAGCCGGTCGCGCCGACGAGGAGTGCCCTGCGCGTGGTGCAGTGGTCCATCGCTCCGAGCCTGACGGCGGTACCGGGGCCAGCGCATCGGCGGCCGGACGGACCTCCGGCTGGCCGATTGGCCATCCTTCCGACCCATCACGCGTGCAGTGGGGACCGTTCCGCGCGTCGGGAGCAGGAAGGAACGGCATCCTTCACGCGGATCGGCATCCTTCGCGCGGATCTGGTCCGGACGGGAGGCCCGCCCCACCGCCGCCGTCAGCGCGCGCCGCGGACGGGGCTGGGAGGGCACCACGGGGCGGGCGCGTAGCGATGAGGTCACGTGAGCCGTGCCTCCCGGCCGGCCGCGAAGCGACCACGAGAGGAACGCGACGTGCGCGCACTGACCTGGCAGGGCACCGAGAAGGTGTCCGTCGAGACCGTCCCCGACCCGACCATCCAGGAGCCGACCGACGCGATCGTGCGGATCACCTCCACGGCGATCTGCGGCTCCGACCTGCACCTGTACCGGGTGCTCGGCCCGTACATCGACAAGGGCGACGTCCTCGGCCACGAGCCGATGGGCATCGTCGAGGAGGTCGGCTCCGCCGTCACGAACCTGAAGGTCGGCGACCGCGTCGTCGTTCCGTTCAACATCTCCTGCGGGCACTGCTGGATGTGCCAGCACGGCTTCCAGTCGCAGTGCGAGACCACCCAGGTGAAGGAGTACGGCACCGGCGCCTCGCTCTTCGGGTACACGAAGATGTACGGCCAGGTCCCCGGCGGCCAGGCCGAGTACCTCCGCGTGCCGCACGCCGACTACGGCCCCATCAAGGTGCCCGACACCGGCGCGGACGACCAGTGGCTGTTCATGAGCGACATCATCCCGACCGCCTGGCAGGCCGTGCAGTACGCCGAGGTCCCCGAGGGCGGCACGCTCGCGGTGCTCGGCCTCGGCCCGGTCGGACAGTTCGCGGCGCGGATCGGCAAGCACCTCGGCTACCGGGTGCTCGCCGTCGACCCGGAGCAGGTCCGCCGCGACCTCGGGGCGAAGCACGGCATCGAGGTGTTCGACCTCGACGACGACATGGTGTCGAAGCTCGTCGACCTCACCGACGGGCGTGGACCCGACGGCGTCGTCGACGCGGTCGGCATGGAGGCGCACGGCAACCCCGTCGCCGGGTTCGCCCAGCGTGCCGCCGGCCTGCTGCCCGACAAGCTCGCGCAGAAGGCCATCGAGACCGCCGGCGTCGATCGGCTCGCAGCCGTGCACGCGGCGATCGACCTCGTCCGCCGCGGCGGCACGGTGTCGCTGTCCGGCGTCTACGGCGGCATGGCCGACCCGATGCCGATGATGACCCTGTTCGACAAGCAGATCACGATCCGCGAGGGACAGTGCAACGTCCGCCGCTGGGTCGACGACCTCATGCCGCTCGTGTCCGACCCCTCGGACCCGCTCGGCACGCTCGACCTCACCACGCACCGGGTGTCCCTCGAGGACGCCCCGCACATGTACTCGGTCTTCCAGAAGAAGGAGGACGGGTGCATCAAGGTCGTGCTCGACCCGTCGATGGCCGCCGCCTGATGACCGGGCCGTCGCCGCTCGTCGGCAACCGTCCGGGACGGTCGCGCTGATGCGGGTCGTCGTGGTCGGGGCGACCGGCAACGTCGGCACCGCGGTGCTGCGGCGGCTCGCGGCGGCACGGCTCACCGGTGACGGCCGCGCGGGCGACGAGGACGGCCTGCAGGTCGTCGGCGTCGCCCGACGGGTGCCGGACGCGCGCGTCGCACCGTACGACGTGGCCGTCTGGCACGCGGTCGACGTCGGCGGTCCGCGCGCGGTCGACGAGCTGACGGCGGTGTTCCAGGGTGCCGACGCCGTGGTGCACCTGGCGTGGGCGCTGCAGCCGACGCACGACATCCCGGCGCAGCACCGGACCAACGTCACCGGCACGGAGAACGTGCTCGCGGCGGTCGCCCGGGCCGGTGTCGGGCAGGTCGTCGTGTCGTCGTCCGTCGGGGCCTACCGGGGCGTCGACGTCGAGGGCAAGCGGACCCCCGTCGACGAGTCGTTCCCGGCGACCGGCATCCCGACGGCGACGTACTCGATCCACAAGGCCGAGAACGAGCGGGCGATGGACGCGTTCGAGCGCGCACACCCCGACGTCGTCGTGACCCGGCTCCGGCCCGGCCTGGTGTTCCAGCGCGGGGTCGCGGCCGAGCTCCGGGGGCTGTTCCTCGGGCACCTCGTGCCGATGTCGATCGTGCGGGCGGCCCGGTTCGCGGTCCTGCCGCTGCCACTGCCGTTCGTGTTCCAGGCCGTGCACGCCGACGACCTCGCCGACGCGTTCTGGCGGGCGATCGACCGGCGGGCCGCGGGCGCGTTCAACATCGCCGCGTCGCCGGTGCTCACGCCGCCGAGGATGGCGCGGGCGGCGGGGATGCTCGGGGCGGTGCGGGTGCCGATGCGGCTGCTGCGCGGGACCGTCACGCTCACCTGGCGGCTCCGGCTCCAACCGACGGACGCCGGGTGGCTCGACATCGCGGCCGGTGTGCCGATCATGCGGACGGACCGGGCCCGACGCGAACTCGGGTGGGAGCCGCAGCACACGGCGGAGGAGGCGCTGCGCGAGCTCGTGGGCGGGTTCGCGGACGGGGCGAACGTCGCGGCGTCGGAGCCGCTCCGGGGCTGACGGGCTCCGCGCGGGCCTGACGTGCTCGGGCGTCCCTGGCGTGATCGAGCGTGCGTGGTGGAACCGGGCGTACCTGGTGGGACCGGGCGTACCTGGTGGGACCGGGCATGCCTGGTGGGACCGGGCGTACCTGGTGCGTCGGTTCGACCAGGTACGCCCGGAAACTCCTGGCATCGCACCTGTTCTGGGAAGCACCGGGCGCGCTACGCTCCAGGCCAGGGCGCGAGCGTGCCCAGCAGGGGGAGGGGCGGCGTGGCGATCGACGACTTCGGGGCTCCCGGCGGGGAGACCCACAACCCGCTGATCCCGCCGGTGTACGACCTGGTCTGGACCCTCGTGGCCGTCGGCGGCATCGTCACGCTCCTCGGCATCACCGCGATCGTCGTCGTCTCGGTCCTGCGTGCGAGGCGGATGAGGGCCCGGGGGCAGGACCCGTGGACGATGCAGGAGGACCTGGCGTACCGGGCGATGCAGAGCGGGGTGCTCGCCCCGACGGTGTCACGAGAGCAGCGGCTCGCCGAGCTCGACGACCTGCACCGCCGCGGCGTCATCTCCGACGACGAGCACCGCGACGCCCGGGCCGAGGCGCTCCGCGCGTAGCCTGGGCCCGTGCTGCCGACGGACCCACCGCTGCCGACCGACCTGCTCGGGGACTGGACGCTCCGCCGCACGATCGACGACCGGCTCGCGCGCGTGACCGGCACCGTCACCGGGACGACGACCCTGACGCTGACCACGCCGGACGAGGTGCGTTGGAACGAGTCCGGCACGATGCACCTCGGCGATCTCGTCACCCTGGTGTCCCGCACGCTGTTCGTCCGGCGGGGCCCGGACGGCCGCTGGACGGTGCACTTCGCCGACGGCCGCGTCTTCCACCCCTGGGTCTGGGGCGTCGCGGTCGAGCACCCCTGCGCCCCGGACCACTACGCCGGAGTGCTCGCCGGCGACGCCGAGCGCTGGACGGTCCGGTGGGAGGCCCGCGGCCCGGCGAAGGACCATCGGCTCGACAGCGTGCTCGAGCGTCGGTCCGCCACGGCAGACTGAGCACATGGCACGCTCCTCGACCGGTACCGCCGCCCCCCGCATCGCCCCGATCGACCCGCGGGACCTCGAGGACTGGGCGCCGGCACCCGGTGACGTCCTGACCGGGGACCGGATCGAGGGCAAGCGCATCGACGCGCTCGACGTGGCGGGTGAGCGCCTGCCCGACCTCGAGCTCGAGGAGTGCGTGGTCGACACGCTCCGGGCGGACGGCACCGACCTGCGCGGCCTGCGCATCCGCGACTCGGTCGTCGAGACGCTCGACGCCCCGGTGCTCCGAGCGTCGAGCAGCGCCTGGCGCGAGGTCCGGGTCGCGGGCGGCCGGGTCGGTTCCGCCGAGCTGTACGACGCGACGCTGAACGGTGTCGAGTTCGTCGGGATGAAGTTCGGGTTCCTCAACCTGCGCGGCTCGACGCTCACGGACGTGGTGTTCCGGGACTGCGTCGTCGACGAGCTCGACGTCGCCGACGCCCGACTGCTGCGCGTGGCGTTCCCCGGCACGCGGGTCCGCTCCGTCGAGGGCACGAACACCCGCGTCGAGCACGTGGACCTGCGCGACGCCGACCTCGACCGGGTGGAGCGGCTCGAGGGCCTCCGCGGGGCGACGATCGGCACCGACCAGCTGTTCGCCCTCGCGCCGCTCCTGGCAGCGCAGGCCGGCTACCGCGTCGACTGACCCACCGGCTCGGCCACGACGGCCAGCGCCGCCGCGATGTCCGCCTGCACGAGGTCACCGTGCACGGCCGCTCCGGCCTGTGTCCCCGCAGCTGCCGACGCGATGACGGTGGCCATCGGTGACGTGACGTTGCCCGCGGCGTACACCCCGCGGACACCCGTCTGGCCGACGGCGTCGACCGTGAGCCCACCGCCGAACCGGAAGCCGTTCACGACGACGTCCTCCGCGTGCAGCCCGAGCCCCTCGAGGAACCCGACGCGCGGCTCCGCCGTGCTCGACGCCGCGAGCGCATCGAGCGCGACGACCTGCCCCGAGCCGAGCTCGACACCGGTCAGGACGCCGTCCGAGGACAGCACACGGGACACCACTCCCTCGACCACCTCGACGCCGCGAGCACGGACACCGGCGCGGGCGGTGTCGTCGACCAGCGAGGGGTCGGTGACGAACGCCGTCACCCGGTCGCTCAACGCGCGGAACATCTGCGCGTGGTGCGCCCCGTTGGGCGTGGTGACGAGGACGCCGATGCGCTGGCCGCGGACCTCCCACCCGTGGCAGAACGGGCAGTGCACGACCCCGCGCCCCCACTGCTCGGCGAGCCCCGGCACGTCGGGCAGCACGTCGACGGCGCCGGAGGCGACGACCAGCCTGCGCGCGGTGACGACCCTGCCGGAGTCGAGCGTGACCGAGAAGCCGACCGCATCCGTGCCGTCGCCGTCGGTGGCGGACGTGGCCACGACCCTCCCGGCCGTCACCTCGACGCCGTAGGCGGCCACCTCGTCACGGCCGATGCGGGTCAGCTCGGCGGGCGCGACGCCCTCGCGTCCGAGGTAGTTGTGGGCGCCCTCGGCGGGCGCGTTCCGGGGCTCGCCGCTGTCGACGACCAGGACGGAGCGCCGCGAGCGTCCGAGGATGAGTGCAGCGGACAGGCCGGCGGCAGAGCCGCCGACGACGATGACGTCGAAGTGATCGGACATGGAGGCATCCTGCGGCGGCCCAGCCGTCGATGGCAACATCCGTTGCCGGTCTGGCAAGATCGCGGCATGGACGCTCTGGAGGCACGCCCCACCCCGCCGACGACGGCCCAGGTGGTGGACGCGGTCGGCCCCCGCTTGCGGTGGCTGCGCGAACGACGCGACGTCACCCTGGCGGCGCTCGCAGCCGAGACCGGCATCTCGGTCTCGACCCTGTCCCGGCTGGAGTCCGGGCAGCGCCGGCCGACCCTCGAGCTGCTGCTGCCCCTCGCCCGGGCGTACCAGGTGCCGCTCGACGACCTCGTCGGCGCACCGCAGACCGGCGACCCGCGCGTCCACCTCAAGCCGGAGCAGCACGGCGGGCGCGTGGTGATCCCGCTGACCGAGCGCACCGGCGGCGTGCGGTCGTTCAAGCAGCTCATCCCGCCGATGCCCGCGAACGGCGACCGCACCCTGAAGACGCACGAGGGCTACGAGTGGCTCTACGTGCTCTCCGGTCGGGTGCGGTTGCTGCTCGGCGAGCGCGACTTCGACCTCGGGCCGGGCGAGGTCGTCGAGTTCGACACACGGACGCCGCACTGGGTGGGGAACACCTCGGACGCGGTCGCCGAGGTGCTGTGCCTGTACGGGCCGCAGGGGGAGCGGGCGCACGTGCGGTCACGGCCGACCGGCTGAACTCAGCGGAAGACGTTCCCGACGACGTCGTCGAGCAGGCCGTCCGTCGGCACGTTCGACTGGTGGATGTGGATGCCGATGCCGCCCCGCGTGAAGTAGGTGTCGCCGTCGATCACCGGGTACTGCTGGTTCTGCCTGACCTGCTGGCACCGGAAGCCGTCGTCGACGGTCGAGCAGTCGAAGCCGGACAGCCCGCGGAGCGCCTCGGTCGCGCGCGCCGGGACGACGTCCTCCACCAGGACGGTGAGGTTCGACACGTCCGCCCGCGGGTCGCGCCAGACGCAGTACAGCCGCTGTCCGTCGGACCGACCCGCCGGGGTCAGGGCGGTGCGGGGGATCTCCGTACCGCCGACGACGGCGGGGTCGTTCAGCGGCATCACGTCGGTGAAGTCGAACCTGCCCGGCGTCACCACGTCGTCGCACGTCGCCGGGACCTTGCCCGCAGCGGTCGCAGGGGCGGTCGTGGTGCTCGACGCACCGGCTCCCGGGGTCGGGCCCGGTGTGGCACTGCCCGCCGGGGTCGGGGTGCCGGTCGCGCGCGCGGTCGTGCTCGTGCTCGGGGTCGGGGTCACGGCGTCGCCGTCACCGCTCGTGCACCCGGACACGGTGAGCGCCAGGCCCACACCGAGTCCGATCGTGGCGAGCAGTGTCGTCGTGCGCATGTGCGGCATGTCCCCCCTCAGGTGCGTCGTCCGGCTGCCGGTCGACGTGTCCACGACGCTAGTCGTGCCCGGGCGGCGGGCGGCGGGGCGTGCTCCGATCGGAACCGGATCGCGATCCGATCGTGACGTCCGAGGTCGACCTGCCGGTCTGCCGGACTACCGGACTACCGGACTGCCGATCCGCCGGCCGTCGGGCCGGGGCCGGCGCAGCCGGTCAGCGGCGGTGCGGCCAGGACCCGGACGCCCGCGCTCGGAGCGCCACCCGGCCCCGTCGCGCCCACCTCCGCACCGGGTTCGCCCGGCGTCCGTTCACCCGGAACGTGTGGAAGGCCCGCCGCGTCCGTCGGAGCATCGACGCCGCGCCGGACAGCGGCCTCGCCGACACCTCGACGGTGAGCGACCGGGCGGCCACCACGTGCCATGCGGGGTCGAGCTGCATGGAGAGGTCGACGTCGTCGTGCACCTCGGGGTCGTCACGGTGCGCCCGACCCCGGACCGCCGTCCACGTGGCACGGTGCACGGCCATCGCGGAGCCGAACAGCGGCGGACGTCCCAGCGCCGACCACATCAGCACGAAGTACGGGCCCATGTAGAGCCCGCTCCACACCCGGCGGAGGACCGCGCCGCCGTCGCGGGGGCGACCGGGTCCCGTCACCGCGACGACACCCGGCCGAGCCAGCAGCCGGACGGCCTCGGCGATCCAGCCGGGTGGCGGGACCGAGTCCGCGTCGAGCCGGGCGATGACGTCGCCCGATGCGTGGTCGTAGCCGCGTGCCGAGGCCCGTGCGATCCCGCGCACCGGTTCGTGCAGCACGACGGCCGCGGCGGCGCAGGCGACCTCGGAGCTGTCGTCGGTGCTGCCGTTGTCGACGACGATGACCTCGTGCACGGGATGGGTCTGCGCGGCCAGGGCGTCGAGGCAGCGCGCGAGGTGCTCGGCGTCGTCGAGCACGGGGACGACGACGGAGACCAGGAGCACCCTGCCGATCCTGCCGGAGCCGTGCTGGAGGGACCGTCGGGCTCGGTGCTCGCAGGCCTCCACCGCGTTCCGTGGACGGTCCGGCCGCGCCTTCCGACGTTCCTGTGCCGCAGCGCAGCGGTGCTCGCGCACGGTCGGGTCCAGCGCGACGGGTGCCGTACCCGCCGCGACCGAACCGGAAGGCCGACCATGACCACGAACCCACCCGGGAACGACTCCGGGACGCCCATCCACGACCGCACGGCGGCTGCCGAGGGACACGAGGTGTACCCGGGCGTGACCGTGCCGTCGTACGCCGGTGACACGCCGGCCACCCGCCCCGAGGGCTTCGACGACGTCGAGCCGCTCGACGCGCTGCCCGCCGATGAGCAGCTCCCCGCGACCCCGTCGGCCGCCGGTGCCTCGGCGCCCCTGGTCGACTCCACGAGCACCTCCGCCGGGTACGTCCCGAGCGCGGGCTCGTCCGCTGCCTCGTCCACGGGCTCGACCGCGGGCGTCGGCAGCGTCGGTGGCTCCGACAGCACCGGCGGCGGCAAGGCCGACGCCGCGAAGGGTGCCGCGCAGGACGTCGCCGGCGACGCGAAGGACAAGGCCGCGGACGTCGCCGGCACCGCCAAGGAGCAGGCGTCGAACGTCGCCTCCGAGGCGACCGAGCACGCCAAGCAGCTCTACTCGCAGGCCAGCGACACGCTCAAGGAGCAGGCCGCGGGCCAGCAGGAGCGCGCAGCCGGAGGGCTCCGCACCCTGGGCGAGCAGCTCAGCCGCATGGCCGACAAGGACGACGAGCAGGGCCTCGCCGCGAAGGTCGTCCGTGACCTGTCGCAGCGCGCGGGTTCCGCTGCCGGGTACCTCGAGAACCGTGACCCGGGCTCGCTCCTCGACGAGGTCAAGTCCTTCGCCGCGCGCAAGCCCGGGACCTTCATCGCGCTCGCCGCGGGTGCCGGCATCCTCGCCGGCCGCCTGACCAAGGCACTCGCGACCGAGATCAAGCACGAGAAGGAGGCCGACGGCCCGTCGACCGGGACCGGAACCGGGAGCGGCGTATGAGCCAGTCGGTCCCCGGCGCGACCCCGCTGGGCGAGCCGACGCCCGAGGAGCGCGCCGCCACGACCCCGCTGGGCGAACTGCTCTCCGACGTCTCCCGTGACCTCTCGAGCCTCTTCCGTCAGGAGGTCGCACTCGCCAAGGCGGAGCTGACCGAGTCCGCGAAGAAGGCGGGCAAGGCCGGCGGGATGTTCGGCGGCGCGGGCCTGACGGCACTGTTCGCCCTGCTGTTCCTGTCGATCGCAGCGTGGTGGGGCCTCGGGTACCTCATCGGCAACGCCTGGTCCGCCGTCGTGATCGCGGTGGTCTACGCGATCGTCGCCGCGATCCTCGCGGTCCGCGGGCGCAAGGAGATGCGGGACATCACGGGCGCCCCGCAGACGGTCGAGACCGTCAAGGAAGTCCCCGAAGCACTCAAGCCGAACACCGGGAGGAAGCCATGAGCACCCCAGAAGAGATCCGCGCCGACATCGAGCGCACCCGCGGGACCCTCGGTTCCGACGTCGACGCCCTGGCCGACAAGGTCAACCCGTCATCGATCGCGCACCGTCAGACCGACAAGGTGAAGACGCGGTTCCAGAACGTGCGCGAGTCCGTGATGGGCGCCGGCGCCAGCGCTCGCGACTCCGTCGCGGGGGCCGCGGACTCGGCCCGCTCGAGCGTCTCGGGATCGGCGTCGGGTGCGACCGACCAGGCGAAGGACGTCGCGCACAAGGGCGTCGAGAAGGCGAAGGGCAACCCGCTCGCCGTCGGGCTCATCGCCTTCGGTGCCGGGTGGCTCGCCTCGTCGCTCATCCCGACGTCCGACAAGGAGGAGCAGCTCGCCGGCGACCTCAAGGACAAGGCGGCGCCCCTCATCGAGGACGTGAAGTCCCAGGCGAAGGACGTCGGCTCGCAGCTGGGCGACGTGGCGAAGGAGCACGCGCAGGACCTCAAGGGGACCGCGCAGGACGCCGCGCAGACCGTGAAGGACGAGGCGCAGGGCGCCGCGTCCGACGTCCAGGACCACGCGAAGAGCGCGGCCGACGACGTGCGCAACGGCTGACGTCACCACCTGACGGACGGGAGGCCCGTGGCGACGCCGCCACGGGCCTCCCGTCCGTCGTCCAGCCCGCCGGGACTGAGCGTGCCCTCAGGACGCGAGGGCATGCGGTCCGGTACGGCCGGCGTTGACTGGTGTCATGCAGTTGACGAAGTACAACCACGCCACGGTCGTCCTCGAGCAGGACGGCGCCTCGCTCGTCATCGACCCGGGCTCGTTCACGCCCGAGTCCGCCGACCTCGTCGCCGGGGCCACGGTCGTCCTCGTCACCCACGAGCACGCCGACCACTTCGCCGTCGACGCGATCCGTGCGGGTCTCGAGCGCAGCGCCGACGTCGTCGTCCACGGCCCGGCGTCGGTCGTCGAGCAGCTCGGCGACCACGACGGCCGCGTCCGCACGGTCGCTGCGGGCGACACGATCGAGGTCGGACCCTTCCGGGCCCGGGTCTTCGGGGAGGAGCACGCGGTCATCCACCGCGACATCCCGACCATCGCGAACGTGGGCTACCTCGTGAACGACGCCGTCTTCCACCCGGGCGACGCCTACCTCGTGCCCGACGTCCCGGTCCGGACCCTGCTCGTCCCGACGAGCGGGCCGTGGGCGAAGACCGGCGAGGGCGTCGACTACGTCCGCACGGTCGCGCCGGAGCGCGTGGTGCAGATCCACGAGCTGCTCCTCAGCGAGGTCGGTCAGGAGATGAACGTCCGGATGTTCGGCACCGAGGGCCTCGGTGGCGTCCCGGCATCGATCCTGCCCGTCGGTTCGTCGATCGAGGTCTGATCCCGCGACCCTGGGTCGCACCGGTGGTCGGGGGAGCACGCTGGAACGATGCCTGACGCTCCCTCGACCGCTGTCCTCTTCGACATCGACGGCACCCTCGCCGACTCGAACTACGCGCACGTCGACGCGTGGTGGCGCGCCTTCCGGGCCGCCGGCGAGTCCGTGGACGCGTGGCGGATCCACCGGGCGATCGGCATGGACTCCGGGCGGCTGCTCGAGGAACTGCTGCCCGAAGCGTCCGACGAGGTCCGGGACCAGGCGAAGCAGTTCCACACCGCCTACTACTCGGAACACATGCCGCAGCTGCGGCTCCTGCCCGGGGCGCGGGAACTGCTCGAGGCCGTCGCGGAGGCCGGGCACGCGGTCGTGCTCGCCACGAGTGCGCCCGAGTCCGAGCTGTCGGTGCTGCGCGAGCTGCTCGACGCGTCCGCCTGGGTGACCGCGGAGACGAGCTCGGAGGACGTCGAGCAGGCGAAGCCCGCGCCGGCGATCATCCAGGTCGCGCTCGACAAGGTCGGTGTCGCGGCGGACCGGGCGGTGATGGTCGGTGACGCGATGTGGGACGTCGAGTCGTCCGGCAAGGTCGGGCTGCCCTGCGTCGGTGTGATGACCGGCGGGATCGGCGGCGACGAGCTGCGGGGTGCCGGCGCCGCCGCCGTGTACGACGACGCCGCTGCCGTGCTCGCCGCGTTCCGGGCGGGCGAGGGGCCCATCGCCGCACTGGCCTGAGCCCGCGCGGCGCGCCGAGTCTCGGTCCCAGCGACGTTCCTCGCGCCGGATCGCCCGAGGAGTGTCGCCGTGCGCGAGACTCGGGCGGCCCAGCCCGCGCGTGCGAGGATGGACGATCGTGATCACGATCGAGCGCGTTGCCTGGGACGACCCCCGCGGAGTGGCCCTCCGCGCCACCATGGACGACGAGATGCACGAGCGGTACGGCGACGGGCACGCGGACGAGGACCCGGCCGTCACCGCCGAGCGGAACCGCGCGCTGGCCGTCGACCCGGCCACGGTCATCACCTCGCTCCTCGCGATCGACGAGGACGGCACCGCCCTCGGACACATCGCCGTCCGCCACCTCGGCGACGAGGTCGAGCTGAAGCGCCTGATCGTGCTCGCCGCCGCCCGCGGCAAGGGTGCGGCGACGGCGCTGCTCACCGAGGGAGAGCAGGTCGCGCGCGAGCAGGGGGCGTCCCGCGTGATCCTGCAGACCGGCGACAAGCAGCCCGAGGCCGTCGCGCTCTACCGCAAGACGGGGTGGCAGCAGATCGACGTCTACGAGCCGTACGCCGCGACCATGCCCTGGTCGTTCTGCTTCGCGAAGGCCGTGTAACCCGTCCTCTTGTTGCACTATCAGCAGCAGAGTGCAATTCTTGCTCGGTGAGCACCACCGAACGCACCCGAGCGCTGCGCCGACGCATGGTCGTCGAGGCGCGCCGGGCGACGATCGAGCACGGTCTGCACGGCTTCACGATCGAGCAGCTCTGCGACACGGTCGGCGTCTCCCGGCGCACGTTCTTCAACCACTTCGCGTCGAAGGACGACGCCGTGCTCGGCATCGAGCAGGGGCGGACGGAGGAGGTGCTCCGCGCCTACGCGTCGGGCGCCCTCGTGCCGGACGACCTCGACCCGCTCGGGTCCGTCGTCGCCCTGGCGATCGAGCAGATGCACGTCGCCGGGCTCGACCGCGCCGACGAGGCCCTCGTCCGCCGGGTGTTCGAGCGCGAACCCGTCATGGTCGCGAAGTTCCTCGCCGCTGCCGACGTCCAGCTGACCGCGGTCGGTCGGGCCGTCCGCGAACGCTTCGACTGGACCGACCCGGACGACCGGCGCGCGCAGCTCGTCACCGAGGCCGCCGCCGGCCTGCTCAAGGTCACGGCCGGCGAGTACTTCGACGACGCCTTCGACGAGGCCAGCGGGCCGTCGTTCGACGTGCTGCTCACCGACAACCTCCGCCAGCTCAGGGCGGCCATCACCACCACCGGACAGGACCCCACCGCATGAGCGCCACCGCGCAGGGCACGAAGCGTGCCCGACCCGGATCCGACGGACCGCTGCTCCTGACGCAGCGCCGCATCTGGATCATCTTCTCCGCCCTGATCGCGGGCATGCTCCTGTCGAGCCTCGACCAGACCATCGTCTCGACGGCGATGCCCACCATCGTCGGGGAGCTCGGCGGCGTCGCGCACCAGGCATGGCTGACGACCGGGTACCTGCTCGCGTCGACCATCGTGATGCCGATCTACGGCAAGTTCGGCGACGTCCTCGGGCGCCGCAACCTGTTCCTCGTCGCCATCGCCCTGTTCACGATCGCCTCCGCCGGCTGCGCGTTCGCGGGCGACTTCACGCAGCTCGTCGTCTTCCGGGCGATGCAGGGCCTGGGCGGCGGCGGTCTGATGATCCTGTCGCAGGCGATCATCGCCGACATCGTCCCCGCCTCGGAGCGCGGCAAGTACCTCGGCCCGCTCGGCGCGATCTTCGGCCTGTCGGCGATCGGCGGCCCGCTCCTCGGCGGGTTCTTCGTCGACCACCTCACCTGGAACTGGGCGTTCTACATCAACATCCCGGTCGGCATCGCGGCGTTCTTCGTCGCCTGGTTCGCGCTGACGCTGCCGACGAAGAAGGCCGAGAAGCGGATCGACGTGCTCGGCGTCGTGCTCATGTCCGCCGCGACCACCTGCCTGGTGTTCTTCTCGGAGTTCGGCGGCAGCAAGGACCACGGCTGGGACGCCCCGGAGACGTGGGCCTGGTTCGCCGGCCTCGTGGTGTCGGCCGCGCTGCTCGTGCTCGTCGAGTCCCGCGTCGAGGACCCGGTGCTGCCGATGTCGTTCTTCCGCAACCGCACGTTCCTGCTCGCGACCGGCATCGGCCTGGTGCTCGGCATCGGCATGTTCGCCGCGATCGGGTTCGTCCCGACGTTCCTGCAGATGGCCTCCGGTACCTCGGCCGCGGTGTCCGGCCTGCTCATGCTGCCGATGATGGTCGGCCTCATCGGCACGTCGATCGCGTCCGGCAACCTCATCACCAAGACCGGCCGCTACCGGGCGTTCCCGATCGTCGGCACGGTGCTCGTCGCCCTCGCCATGCTCGCCATGACGCAGCTCGCCGCGGACACCCCGATCTGGCTCATCTGCGCCTACCTGTTCGTGTTCGGCGCGGGGCTCGGCCTGATCATGCAGGTGGTCGTGCTCGTCGCCCAGAACGCCGTGCCCGCGGAGCAGGTGGGGACCGCCACGTCGACGAACAACTACTTCCGCGAGGTCGGCGCGTCACTCGGCACGGCCGTCTTCGGTGCGCTCTTCACGGCCCGGCTGACGAGTGCGCTGACCGACGTCTTCACCTCGGCCGGTGGATCCGCCACGGACGCCGCGTCCTCGGCGGGGAGCATCGACCCGGCGACCGTGGCGAAGCTGCCCGAGGCGGTGCGGGACGGGATCGTGAACGCGTACGCCGACTCCCTCGCGCCGGTGTTCTGGTACCTGCTGCCGTTCATCGCGATCGCGTTCCTGCTCGCACTGTTCCTGCCGCAGATCCGCCTGTCGGACACGGCCGGGATGATCGCCCGGGGCGAGGCGGTCGGCGGTGCCGAGGCGGACGAGCTCGAGCGTGCGCAGCGGGCCGGCACGAGCGGGTCGACCGCGGCTCCGACGCCTGCTGAGACGCCGGCGTCGGGTCGGGACACCTCAGCCTGACGCGGGTGCGCCGGCGCCGAGACGCCGACGTCGGCGTGAGACGCACCGGTGCGACGACGGTCGCCCGCGCGCCGAGACGTCGGCGTCGGCGCGAGACGCCCTCACGTGTGCGAGACGCCCCCGGATCCGGAGGCGTCTCGCCCGTTCCGGTGCGTCTCGGAGGAACGCCGGCGTCCGGGGGAGCGACGGCGTCGGACTTCGACGCGTCTCGCCGACCCGGGCGCGCGTCGCCGGGGCCGGGTCGAGGCGGACGGGAGGCACGGTGCCGGACCGGTGCCGCGCCTCCCGTCCGGTGGGCGGTGCGGTGGTGCGGGGTGGTGCGGGAGGCGCCCGTCAGGCGCCGGTGCTCGCGCGCAGTACCAGGCGGGCCGGCAGGTCGACGGGCTCGACCGCGGTGCCGTCGACCGTCGCGAGGAGGCGCAGGGCTGCGGTGCGGCCGAGCTCGGCTCCCGGCAGTGCGACGCTCGTCAGGGCCGGCGCCGTGACCGACGACGACGGCAGGTCGTCGAAGCCGGCGACCGCCAGGTCCTCGGGTACCCGGAGCCCCATCGCGCCCGCGACCCGGAGCACGCCGTACGCCAGTGTGTCCGCGGCCGCCACGACCGCCGTGACCCCGTCCTCGTGCCAGGCCTCGACCACGTGCTCGGTCGCCAGCGCGGCGGCGTCGACCGTCAGGTCCGCGCGGGCGCTGACCTCCGACACGGTGATCCCGGCGGCCGCGCAGGCCTCGTCGAACATCCGGTGGCGGATGCCGAACGTGGCGACCCTCGCGGTGCCGTCGAGGTACGCCACGTGCTGGTGCCCGCGGTCGTGCAGGTGCGCGACGAGCGCGTCGATCCCCGGCGCGAGGTCGTAGTCGACCGCGGTCGTGCCCTCGGCGGCGTCCGGGGCGTCGAGCAGCACCACGGGCACGCTCGCGTCCATGGGTTCGCCGGCTGCCGGTGCGTCGACCAGGATCCCCGCCGGTCGCAGGCGTTCGAAGCGCCGGAGGTCGGCCGCCGTCGGCTGCGCACCGCGCTCGGTGACCGAGAGCACCAGCTGGTACCGGTCGCCGAGGGTGTCCCGCACGCCCCGGATCACCTCGGCGAAGAACGGGTTCGACAGGTCGGGCGCGATGAGCACGACGAGGTCGCCGGTGCCGCGGGCGAGGGAGCTCGCCGCGTGGTCGACGACGTACCCGAGGGCGTCGACGGCGTCGCGCACCCGCTCGGCGATCGGCTGGGAGACCCGACCGCGGTCCTTGCCGTTGACCACGAGGGAGACCGTCGCGATGCTCGTCCCCGCGCGTTCGGCCACCATCGCCGCGGTCACGCGACGACCGTGGGGGGCGGGGGAGGGCACCCGACGAGCCTACCGACCGGGCCGCGCGTGCGGACGGACGAGGATCGCTCGGAGTTGACGTCAAGCGTTTGACGTGTTCGAATGTCAAACGCTTGACGCGCCGTGCTGGAGTTGGTTCCTCCACAGCGCGGACCCCACCGCGTCGAGCACACACGTCCGTCCGGCGCTGCCGGACACGGTGGGCCACGACGGCCCGCAGACACCGATCCCCGACGAAGTGGAGCGCCCAAGGTGCCCGATGCAACGACGCAGAAGATCATCCTCGACTGCGACCCCGGCCACGACGACGCCGTCGCCCTCCTGCTGGCACACGGCAACCCGACGATCGAGCTCCTCGCCGTCACCACCGTCGTCGGCAACCAGACCCTGCCGAAGGTCACCCGCAACGCCCTCGCCGTGGCACGGATCGCCGGCATCACGGGCGTGCCCTTCGCCGCCGGCGCCGATCGCCCGCTGCTGCGCGAGATCGAGGTCGCCCCGGAGATCCACGGGGAGAGCGGCCTCGACGGGCCGATGCTCCCCGAGCCGTCGTTCGACCTGGACGAGCGTCACGCCGTCGACCTCATCATCGACACGGTGATGGCGCACGAGCCCGGCACCGTGACGATCGTGCCGACCGCCGGCCTGACGAACATCGCCCTCGCCGTCCGCAAGGAGCCGCGCATCGTCGAGCGCGTGAAGCAGGTCGTGTTGATGGGTGGCGGCGTGCACGTCGGCAACTGGAGCCCGGTCGCCGAGTTCAACATCGTCATCGACCCCGAGGCCGCCGACATCGTCTTCCGCGCCGGCTGGGACGTCGTGATGGTCGGCCTCGACCTCACCCACCAGGCGCTCGCGACCCCCGAGGTCGCCGCACGCATCGCTGCCGTCGGCACCGGCCCGGCCGCGTTCGTCGGCGAGCTGCTCGAGTTCTTCGGGAGGGCGTACGAGGACGCCCAGGGCTTCGACGCCCCGCCCGTGCACGACCCCTGCGCCGTCGCGTACGTCATCGACCCGACGATCGTCCGTGCGGTGAAGATGCCGATCGCGATCGAGACGACGGGCACCCACACGCTCGGCATGACCGTCGCGGACCTCCGTGGTCCCGCGCCCGAGGACTGCCGCACGTCCGCGGCGATGGAGCTCGACCACGGGCGCTTCTGGGACCTGGTGGTCGACGCCCTCGAGCGGATCGGCGAGACGCCCGACACCGGGTGGAGCCCGCGAGCCGCTGCCGAGGCGGTCGCCGACACCGACACCGACGTGACCGTCGTCGCGCAGGAGCGCTGAGCGCCGTGACCACCACCTCGACGACGAAGTCGACCGCCGCCCTCACCGCGGCCCTGCTCGCCGCGTGCGTCGCGTTCCAGCTGAACGCGAGCATGCTCAGCCCCGCCCTCGCGACGATGGCGGACGAACTCCGCACCGACGACGCGACCATCGGGCTCTCGCAGACGCTGTTCTTCACGATCGCCGCCCTGTTCTCGCTGTTCCTGCCCCGGCTGTCCGACATCGTGGGCCGCAAGCGGGTCCTGCTCGGCATGCTGCTCGTCATGCTCGTCGGCAGCGTCGTCGCCGCCCTGGCCGTGAACGTGCCGATGCTGTTCGTCGGCCGGATGATCCAGGGCGTGACCGGCCCGGTCGTGCCCATCGGCCTGCTCGTCCTGCGCAACGAGATCGCCGACCCGAAGCGCTACGGCGCCGCACTCGGCCTGCTCACCGCGGTGAACGGCGGCATCGCCGGGGTCGACGCCCTGGCGGGCGGCTGGATCGCGACGCACTTCGGGTTCCGTGGCATCTTCTGGGTGATCGTCGTCGTGACGGCCGTCGCGGCGCTCATGGTCGCCCGCTGGGGCGTCGAGTCCCGACCCTCCGCCGGGACGCGCATGGACTGGTGGGGCGTGCTCCCGCTGGTCATCAGCGTCGGCGCGCTGCTCACCGCGTTCAACGAGGCCGGCAAGCTCGCCGCGGCCGACTGGGCACTCGTCGTCGGCGGGATCGTCGTCGCCCTGGTCGCGTTCGGGGTGTTCTGGGCGATCGAGTCCCGGGTCCGCGAGCCGCTCGTCGAGACCCGGTACCTCAAGCGCCGCGGGACGTGGGCGCTGCTCGTCACGACCCTGCTCACCATGACGGGTGTCTTCGCCGTCGTGAACGGCCTGGTCACGAGCCTGGCCCAGAACGACGAGGTCGGCTTCGGCCTGGAGCCGGACGTCGCCTCGCTCGCGTTCCTCGTGCCCTACGCGCTGGTCGGGTGGGTCGTCGGGCCGTTCTCCGGACGCCTCGCGCCGACGCTCGGCTACCGGGCCGTCCTCCGGGTCGGCCTGGTCGGCAGCATCGTCGCCACGCTCGTCATGGCGTTCGTCGGCGTCCACTCCCTGCCCGTGCTCGTCGCCGCCACGGTGCTCATCGGCATCACCTACGCGGGCATCGCGAACATCGTGCTGAACGGGCTCGGCATCGTGCTCTCGCCGGAGTCCAACCCCGGATTCCTGCCCGGCCTCAACGCCGGTGCGTTCAACCTCGGTGCGGGCATCAGCTTCGCGGTGCTGCCGGCGCTGCAGATCGCCCTCGGCACCGGTGGGTCGGCCGGCACCGCCGGCTACTCCGGTGGGATGCTGCTCGGTGCCGTGATCACCGTCGCGGCCCTCGCCACGTCCTTCCTCATCCCGCGCCCGGCCTCGGCCGAGACAGGAGCCACCGCATGAGCGGCATCGTCGTCGTGGGCAGCCTCAACGCGGACCTGGTGGTCCGTACGGAGCGCTTCCCGAAGCCCGGGGAGACCCTGCAGGGGTCGGACCTCGCGATCCTGCCCGGCGGCAAGTCCGCCAACCAGGCGGTGGCGGCCGGGAGGCTCGGGGGCACCGTCCGCATGATCGGTGCGGTCGGCGATGACGGGAACGGCACGCTGCTGCGCGAGTCCGTCGCATCGGCCCACGTGGACACGACGCACGTCGCGGTCCGGCAGGGCGTCGCCACCGGGACGGCCGTCATCACGGTCGACGCCGCGGGCGAGAACACCATCGTGATCTCCGGCGGGGCGAACGCCACGCTCACGCCGGAGGACCTGCCCGCCTCGGCGTTCGACGGCGCCGGTGTGCTCGGGCTCTGCCTCGAGGTCTCGATCGACGTCGTGCTCGCCGCCGCACGGGCCGGCCGTGCCGCGGGGGCCACGGTGCTCACGAACCTGTCGCCGTTCGGGGCCGTGCCGCAGGAGCTGCTCGACCTGACCGACGTGCTGCTGGTGAACGAGCACGAGGCGGCCGAGCTCGGGGACCACGGTGTCGCCCGCTCGATCGTCACCCGTGGCGGCGCGGGGTGCACGGTGCACGACGGGGACGCCGACCCGGTCGACGTCGACGCCGTGCGGGTCGAGCCCGTCGACACCACGGGCTGCGGCGACGCGTTCATGGGTGCGGTGGCGCTCCGGCTCGACGCCGGCGACTCCCTGCTCGAGGCTGCGCGCTTCGCCGTCGGGGTCGGTGCGTACGCCGCGACGAAGCCGGGCGCGCAGGCCTCGTACCCGACCACGTCGGAACTGGAGTCCTTCCTGCGGTCGTAGGCCGAGCCTCCCGTCCGCCCGTCCCTTCCCGCGAAACGCAACCCCGGCGGTTGCTCGCAGCGCTGTACCGATGCGAGGTGTCGTCGGGGTTGCGTTTCGCGGTTCCGTCGGGCCGCTAGCGTTGTGGCATGCGCGTCGGAGTCCTCGACATCGGGTCCAACACCGGCCACCTGCTCGTGGTGGACGCCCACGGCGGGGCCGCGCCGCTGCCGGCGTCGTCGTTCAAGCAGCCGCTGCGGCTCGCCGAGCACCTCGACGAGTCGGGTGCGGTGACGCCCGCGGGTGTCGAGGCCCTCACGACGTTCGTGGCCGACGCCGTCCGCATCGCCGAGGAGCGCGGGTGCGAGGACATGCTCGGGTTCGCGACCTCGGCAGTGCGCGACGCCGTGAACTCCGACGCGGTGCTCGCCCACGTCGAGGAGCGCACCGGCGTGGAGCTCGCCGTGCTGTCCGGCGAGGACGAGGCGCGCCTGACGTTCCTCGCCGTCCGACGCTGGTCCGGGTGGTCCGCGGGACGGCTTGCCGTGTTCGACATCGGCGGCGGCTCGCTCGAGATCGCCGGCGGAGCCGACGAGGCGCCCGACGTCGCGTGGTCGATGCCGATCGGCGCCGCCCGGCTCGCGCGCCGGTACTTCGCCGAGGGGACGCCGAGCGAGGACGACGTCCGACGCATCCGGCACGAGATCCGCGTCGCCATCGCGCGGGACGCCGGGCTGCTGCTCCGCTCGGGTCGGCCCGACCGCGCCGTCGCGACCTCGAAGACGTTCCGCTCGATCGCGCGGATCTGCGGCGCGGCGCCCTCGGTCGCCGGACCGCTCGTCCCGCGCGCACTCGACGGCGCGGAACTGCGTCGGCTGCTGCCGTCGCTGCTGACGAGCTCCGTCCCCGAGCTCGCGGCGCTGCCGGGCGTCTCACCGAGCCGCGCGCACCAGGTCGTGCCCGGGGCGCTCGTCGCCGAGGCGTGCCTGGACATCTTCGACCTGCCCGCGCTCGAGATCTGCCCGTGGGCCCTGCGCGAGGGCGTGATCCTCGAGCGGCTCGACCAGCTGTCGGTGCTCGGTTGAACATGGCTCGGCACGTCGCGGAAGCCCCTCCGGAGGCGCCGACGTCGTTCGCGCTCGGTCCGACCTGGGTGCGCGTCGGCCTGTGGGTCACGCGCGGCGCCGCACTGCTCTGCGCACTCGTCTTCGGGATCGGGTGGCAGTGGTTCGCGGGACTCGCGGCGCCGTCAGCGACGGTCCGCCGCGTTGGCGACGACCTGCGTGCTCTGACCGTCCTCGGGCCGCGCTGCGTGCGGCTGCCGAGGGCGTTCATCGTCCGGTTCCGCATCTGGAGCGGTGTCGGCACCACGCACGGCCTGTTCGTGCTCGATCGGCGGTGCCGGGCGCTGGTCGTCCTCAGCCCCGTCGGTCCTGCCGACACGGGCCGCACGCGGGCGCTGGTCCCCGCCGCGGAGGACTCGCTGTGGAGGGCAGCCTGCAAACACCTGCTCGGGCTCGGGCGGCTCCTCGCGACGGTGGTCGTCGTGTTCGTGCTCGGCGGGGCGCTCGGCGCGGCCTTCTCGGTTCCGGGCTCAGGCCTCGGCTGACCGTCCCTCGGCTCGCGGGGGAGCGAGCAACCACGGGCGGATGAGCTGTGTGACGAACGGCAGCACCCAGAAGGTCATGATCGGCGTGAGCACGAGCGTCGTGACCAGCACGCGCGGCAGCACCGCCAGGTGCCCGAACGCCGGGACGAGCCAGCCGACCAGGTAGGTGAACGCCAGGTTCACCGGGAAGAACCCGAGCCAGATGCTCACGGCCTGCTTCCACCGCGGCGGGGCGCTCGACGCGGGGGCGTCCTGCGGGGCGTCGAACCAGCCCTCGATACCGGTGCGCTTCTCGACACGGGACTCCACCACGAGGTCGCGCCCCTCGTCGAGCCACCGGAGCCGGTCGTCGGAGTTCTCCCACGTGGCGAGCTGTTCGTGGTCGGCGAAGCGGTAGAGCATGTGCCACTCCCGACTGGTGGCGTGCGAGCGGACCCACCCGGAGCCGAGGAAGCCCGGGTAGCGGTTCGCCAGGTTGACACCGGACTGCACCCAGGCGGTGGCGTCGGGGATGCGGTCGGGTTCGACGAGACGGGTGATGGACACGGTGACGGGCGGGCCTGCGGTCACGGATGACGACTGCAGACTCCCTGGCTCTTGTGGAGTCATGCGGACAGTCTCGCGGAGTCGTGTTTCGGGCTCGTGACGGCGCAGTAGGTTCGGCACATGAGCGACGTCAGCGGTGCAGCGCGGGACACCGAGCGTGGGCGGCACGAGACCCCGACCGAGCGGTGGGACCGGAACTGGTCGGACATCCAGCAGGAGCTCCGCATCGTGCAGACCGGGACGCAGATCCTGGCCGGGTTCCTGCTGACGCTGCCGTTCCAGCAGCGCTTCACCTCGCTCAGCACCAGCGAAGAGGTCGTCTACCTCGTGCTGGTGGTCCTCGCGGTCGTGATCACGGTCGTCGCGCTGTCGGCCGTCTCCGCCCACCGGCTGGTGTTCCGGCAGCGTCAGAAGCACGACCTGGTCCGGGCCGGGAACGTGCTGCTCATCACGGCCCTCGCGGCGAGCGCCCTGCTGTTCTCGGGCACGGTCCTGTTCGTGTTCGACGTGGTCATCGGGGACGTCGGTGGCGTCATCGGCGGTGCCGTGGTGTTCGTCGGGACCGCAGCGCTCTGGGTCTCGATCCCGCTCGCGCTCCGTCGGACCTCCCGCGACACCCGGGACCAGCCCGGGTCTGAGTGAGTCCTCGGTCGGGCCCCACCGCAACCGGAGGAACCCGGTCCACGATGGCCCGGACGACCACCACGGGAAGGACGAGCACGTGTCGACCACAGGACCCTCCGTCACCCTGACCCTCGGCCGTCCGGTCCACGCGCAGGCACTGTCCTACACCGCGATGTACCGGGCGAAGCCCTTCCGCGAAGCCCTCCTGGTGTACCGGGAGGGCGGGACCTACACGATCCTGTCGCCCGGCGAGGACCACCACGGGTGCTGGGTCTCGGCGACGACCCCGCTCGACCCGCCTCGGCACGTCTCGTTCATGTCGTGGCCCTCGGCCGACTGGGATCGGGACGTCGCGGCACACACGCTCGTCTTCGCGCCCGACACCGGCGCCTTCACGCAGGAGCTGCGCCTGCCGGGGGAGTCCGTGCCGCGGGCGCAGCACGGCTTCGCGGTGTCCGTGGCGGACCCGGGGGCGATCGACACCACCGAGGGCTGGGCCGTGCTGCGCGAGCGCCACCGCGAGGCCTTCGCACGCGTGCGAGCGCTGGCGGTCGGGAGCGCCGGGGCCTCGTCGGACGGGTAGGGGGGGGCTGGGCCACGCCGGCTCCGCCGAGGGGCTGTGGCGGGCGTCAGTGGATGCTCGTCAGGGAGCGCAACTCGTGCGCCCGAACCCGAGGAAGCGCACGGTGACCACCCGCACCGACTCGGTCGACGTGGCGGTCCAGGTGCTCGTGAGGTCGGTGCGGATGCTGACCGTCGAGGTCCGCCAGGTGAAGAGGTCCCACGAGCCCACCGTGGTGCTCCGGGCGTCCGCGGGGCGCTGTGCGACCTCCTGCCCGTCGACGAGGACCGTGAAGCGTTCGGGTGCGGTACCGGCGAACCCCCACCCGATCGTCACCGATCCGTCGCTGTTCGTCGCGCAGGTCAGCGCGGTGACCGGCGACGCCGTCGCGGTCGCGAGGGTGCTCGTGGCCGACGGGGTCGTCGCGGCGAACGCGGCTGCTGCTGCCGGAGCGGGCAGTGCCAGTGCTCCTGCCACGCACACGGCGGTGACGACCACGGCGGCGGAGACGCGCGGGCGACGTCGGGGGGCGCGGTGGCGGGCACGGCGGTCCGCCGGTGCCGTCGGCGGTCGGTTCCCGGAGACCGCCGGGGCGACGGCGAGGAGCGTGACGGCGAGGACCGCTGCGCCGAGCACGGTCAGGGAGGCGGTGTCACCCGTGGCCGCCCAGGTGATCGGTGCGCCGACGAGGGGCACCCGGAGGTAGCCGACGCCCTCGACGGCGGAGCGGGTGATCGGGGTGGAGTCGGCGTGCGGGTTCGCGTCGCCCTTCGTGGTCAGCGTGTCGTCGCCGTCGAGCGCGTCGAACCGGTGCAGACGCAGGACGCCTGCGTGGTCCGGGTCGTCGAACAGCAGCACCTGACCCCGGTGCAGGTCGCGCGGGTCGACGGGCTTGCTGACCACGACGTCGCCGACGCGCAGGGAGGGCTCCATGGAGCCGGTCATCACGGTGGTGCTGTGCCATCCGATGAGCATCGGAGCGGCTGCCCAGAAGAGCATGCCGAACACCGTCGCGACCACCCCGCGGGCGGCGAGCACCACCGTGAACCGGATCCACGACGTCGAACGCACGGTCGGCTCCTCCTGGCCGGGTCTAGGAGTTCTGTGCTTCCCAGGTGAAGCCGAGGCTCGCGCTGGCACCCATCAGGGACGCCGGGGCATCCGGCGAGACGGTGTAGGCGATCTGGTACGTCCGCGTCTCGGCCTTGTCGCCGGTGGGCTTCCAGGTGCCGACACCCGTGGCGTAGTTCGTGCGGGTGGTGGCGAAGGTCGCGAGCGATCCGTCGTAGAGGGTGCCGTCAGCGCCCGCGGCCGCGGTGAAGCCGGTGCAGGTGCCGTACCCGCCGCCGGTGCCCTGCGTCACCCGCAGCGTCACGTACGAGCCGAGCGACTTCGTCTGCTGCACGTTGGTGGCGTAGAGCTTCACCGCGCTCGGCAGCGAACCGCTCGACGTGACCGCGATGCAGTTCGTCCCGGTCGAACCGGGCTTGAGGTTCGACGCGGAGAACAGCGCGCCGTTCGCGGCGTCGTTGCTCAGTGAGACCGAACCCATGGACCAGTTGTTGGCGTCGTCGGAGGACGTCGCGGAGAAGGCCGAGTAGGACGCGGTCGACACCGCGACGCCACCGGCGACGAGTGCGGCCGGGATCACGGCGAGGGTGGCGATGCGGGAGAGGGCGCGGGTCGGGAGGCGCACGGCGGGTCCAATCGGTTCTTGTTCGCTCGATTTTCGAGCTAATCAGGACAATACGCCTCGAATTATGAGTGTGTCAACAATCGTGCAAAACGGAATCCGTCTAGAGTGTCCTCGTGCCTGGACTGCCCAAGGGAAACCTCGGAGACGACGACCGCTCGCTCGACGACGCGGTGGCGGCGTTCTACGCGGCGCAGGTCGAGCACTCCCACCTGATCCAGCACCTGGCGGTGCTGAACGACCTCAACGCAGTGGACCTGCGCGCGCTGCAGTTCCTCGGCGCGACGGACGAGGACCGGACGCCGAAGGAGCTCGGCGGGTACCTGGAGATGGGCACCGGTGCCGTCACGGCGCTCCTCGACCGGCTGGCCCGGCGGGGGTTCCTCGACCGGGTCCGGAACCCGGACGACCGACGGAGCGTGCGGATCGAGCTCACCGTCGACGGGTTCGCGGTGGTCGGCGCTCTCAGATCGGCGTACCGACGAGCGCTCAAGCGGTCGCTGCCGCGGGAGAGCGTCGAGGTGTTCATCGCGTTCACCGAGCGCATGGCGGAGGAGTTCCGGGCTCCGATCGCTGATGAGGTCGACGGGTCGGACTGACCCGCCGCCAGCAGGTCAGCTGGCCTGCTTCTTCGCGGAGGTCTTCTTCGCCGGGGTCTTCTTCGCGGGCGTCTTCTTCGCAGGGGTCTTCTTCGCCGGGGTCTTCTTCGCGGGTGCCTTCTCTGCCGTCGCGTCCCCGTCGTCGTCGGCGCCAGCGGAACCGGACGACGAGCGTGAGCCGGACGACGAGCGCGACCCCGAGCCTCCAGACCCGGACGAGGACCGGGACGAGGACCGCGACGAACTCGACGAACCGGACCGCTTCTTGTCGACCGAGGCCCGGAGGGCCGCCATCAGGTCGATGACGTCGCCGCCCTCGCCGGCGTCGTCGTCCTCGGAGCGCTCGCCGAACGTCTCCGCGGTGTCGACGTCGTCACCGGCCTCGAGCTTGGCGTCGATGAGCTGCTGCAGTTCCTCCTGGTAGGAGTCCGTGTAGCGGTCGGGGTCGAAGTCGGCGGACATGCTCTCGACGAGCGACGACGACATCTTCAGCTCGTTCGCGCTGACCTTCACCGAGGCGTCGAGGGACGTGAAGTCCGCGGCCCGGACCTCGTCGCCCCACAGGAGTCCCTGCAGCAGGATGACGTCCTCGTTGACGCGGAGCACCCCGAGCCGGGTCTTCTGCCGGAGGGTGAACTGCACGATCGCCAGCCGGTCGGTCTTCGCGAGCGTCTCGCGGAGCAGCACGTACGCCTTGGGGGACCGGGAGTCCGGTTCGAGGTAGTACGACTTCTCGAACATCATCGGGTCGACCTGCTCGACGGGCACGAACTCGAGGACCTCGATCTCGTGCGACTGTTCCTCGGGCAGCTGCTTGAAGTCGTCGGCGGTGAGGACGACGGTCTTGTCACCGTCGTCGTAGGCGCGCTGGATGTCGGCGTACTCGACCTCGTGGCCGAACTCGCACACACGCTTGTACCGGATGCGGCCCTTGTCCTCGTCGTGGACCTGGTGCAGGGACACGTCGTGGGTCTCGGTCGCCGCGTACACCTTGATGGGCACGTTGACGAGCCCGAACGCGATGGAGCCCTTCCAGATCGACCTCATGGGCACATGATGCCCGGGAGCGCGGCGACAGGCCCTCAGTTCCGGGCGGATCGACAGCCGCGCGCGATGTCGGAGGGCGTATCGTGCCGCGCATGACGGGGGAACACAGCACAGGGGCCAGCGACGCGACTGCTGCGACGGACGACGACCGGATCGACGCTGTGGGCTGGTGGCAGCTCGCCGCCCTGGCGGTCAGCGGGGCCGTCGCGCCGGCGCTGTTCTTCGTGCTGCAGCCGGGACCGGTCCCGTGGGTCGCGGTCGTCGTGCTCGGCCTCGCGCTGGCGGTCGCGCTCCCCGCCCTGCAGGTCTGGTCCTGGGCGCGCCGCGGCGGTCGGGCCGCGGTCGCGGACACGCGGCGGTGGGTCGACGAGGGGCGTGTTCCCCCGGAGGTCCCGGAGGCGGTCTGGCGGCCGCGGGTCCAGCAGTGGACGGCGGACGCGCGGCAGCGACGATCCAGCGGGTGGGTGTTCGTCGGTCTGGCTGCCCTGTGGGCGGTCCTCGCCACGACTGGCACCACCAATGGCTGGGGTGTCGCGGTCGTCTGGGCCGTACTCGGCATCGCCACCCTCGTGCAGGGGCGCGGCGACCGGGTCGGCGCCGAGCACCTCCTGGCCACACCGGTGCGACCGACGTCCTGACCCTTCCTGCACAGCTCCGGCACCAGGACGTCCTGTCCACGGAACCGCCGGTCCTGAACCACCGTGCCGCCGCGGCGAGCAGCATGGGCCCATGAGCCAGCTCGACAAGCAGGACCCGCGTTCGCAGTACGCCCGGCCGCCGTTCCCGCCGCAGACCCAGCAGGGGTCCGGGCTGGCCAGCGCGATGGACCCGGCGCCCGACCACGGCGAGACGACGTACCTCGGTACGGGGCGGATGCCCGGGTACCGGGTGCTCGTGACCGGTGCCGACTCCGGCATCGGCCGAGCGGCCGCGATCGCGATGGCGAAGGAGGGCGCGGACGTCGCCCTGAACGCCCTGCCCGAGGAGCGCGACGACCTCGAACAGGTACGCGACGTCGTCGGTGACCTCGGGCGCAAGGCCGTGCTGCTGCCGGGCGACCTGACCGACGAGGCGTTCTGCGACACCCTCGTGCGCGATGCCGTCAGTGAGCTCGGCGGGCTCGACGCGCTGGTGCTCGTGGCCGGGCACCAGCAGGTCCACGAGGACGTCACCGAGCAGTCGACCGAGGACTTCGACCGCACGATGAAGGTCAACCTCTACTCGATGTTCTGGCTGGTCCGGGCGGCCGTGCCGCACATGGCTCCCGGCAGCGCGATCGTCACCACGAGCTCGGTGTCGGCGTACCAACCGCAGGACCGGATGATCGACTACGCCGCCACGAAGTCCGCCATCATCACGTACACGAACGGCCTGGCCCGGCAGCTCGCGGCGAAGGGCATCCGGGCGAACTGCGTCGTGCCCGGTCCGGTGTGGACGCCGCTGCAGCCGATCAGCTACCCCGGCGACGAGATCGCCGCCTACGGCCAGGACACCCCCTTCGGCCGGCCGGCGCAGCCCGTCGAGCTCGGCAGCGCCTACGTCCACCTCGCCGGGCCGGAGTCGTCCTACACGTCCGGCAGCACCCTGACCGTGGCGGGAGCGACCGGGGTCGCGCTGTGAGTCCGGCTGCGCGGAAGGTCACCGTCCTCGTCGGGGACCGCAGGATCGCGCTCACCAACACCGACAAGGTGCTCTACCCCGTCACCGGCACGACCAAGGGTCAGGTGATCGCCTACTACGAGCGGGTGGCGCCGTGGATGATCCCGCACGTCAAGGACCGTCCGGTGACCCGGAAGCGCTGGGCGAACGGCGTGGAGGGCACGGTCTTCTTCGAGAAGAACCTGCCCGACTCGGCGCCCGACTGGGTCCGTCACCACACGATCGCGCACAAGGAGCACGACACCGAGTACCCGATCGTCGACGACCTGCCGACGCTCGTCTGGATGGCGCAGCAGGCGGCGCTCGAGCTGCACGTCCCGCAGTGGCGCTTCGGTCCGCGCGGAGCGCAGCAGCACCCGGACCGGCTCGTGCTCGACCTCGACCCGGGCGAGGGCGTCGGGCTGCCGGAGTGCGTCGAGGTGGCGCTCGCCGCGCGCGAGATCCTGCACGGCATGGGCCTCGACCCGTACCCGGTTACCTCCGGCTCGAAGGGCATCCACCTGTACGCGGCACTCGACGGGCGTGCCACCACCGCGCAGGTGTCCGACGTCGCCCACGAGCTCGCCAGGGCGTTGGAGCAGGACCTGCCCGACCTGGTGCTGTCCTCGATGAGCCGCGCCGAGCGACGGGGCAAGGTCTTCGTCGACTGGTCGCAGAACAACGGCAACAAGACGACGATCGCGCCGTACTCGCTGCGCGGCCGTGACCGGCCGACCGTCGCGGCGCCGCGGACCTGGCAGGAGCTCGAGGAACGCGGGTTCGCCCAGCTTGAGCTCGAGGAGGTCCTCGACCGCCTGGAGGCACACGGCGACCTCCTGCACCCGGTTGCCTCCGCCTCGCTGGCGGTGGGCAGGATCGACCACGGCCACTGGGACAGCGACCGGACCCAGCGGGCGAACGAGGCCGAGCAGCCGGCTCGCGACCGCCTCGCGGTCTACCGCGCGAAGCGCGACGCGACGAAGACGCCGGAGCCGGTGCCCGAGGGGGCACCGACCGTGCGGAGGGACGGCACCCCGACCTTCGTGATCCAGGAGCACCACGCCACCCGCGACCACTACGACTTCCGGCTCGAGCACGACGGCGTGCTCGTGAGCTGGGCGCTCCCGAAGGGCGAGCCGACCGACCCCGGGAAGAACCACCTCGCCGTGCAGACGGAGGACCACCCGCTCGAGTACGGCTCGTTCGAGGGGACGATCCCGCAGGCCGAGTACGGCGGGGGCACCGTCACGATCTGGGACGACGGCACCTACGAGCTCGAGAAGTGGCGCGAGGGGGAAGAGGTCATCGTCACGCTGCACGGCCGCGCGAACGGTGTCCGGCGGCTGGCGCTCCTGCACACCCGTGGGCGTGGTCGCGGCCGCGGTGGGGGGAGCGGCGGCGACGAGAAGAACTGGCTCATCCACCGCACGAAGGACCAGCCCGACCCGAACGGCGACGGGGACGGCGGTGGCGGAGCGGTCGCGGGTCGCGGCTCCCGACCGGTGACGACCGCCGCGGAGCGCCGACGGATCGGGCGCGCGGCGCCCTCCGCGACGCCACCCGGCGAGCGGCGGGCCATGCTCGCGAGCCCCGTGCAGGGCGAGCCGCACCTCGATCCGTCGGTCTGGGCGTTCGAGATGAAGTGGGACGGTGTCCGCGCCCTGGCCACCGTGCGCGACGGTCGCGTCACGCTGCGGAGCCGGAACGACAACGACCTGACCGCGCAGTACCCGGAGCTGCAGGAGCTGGGGGAGCGGGCCGGGGTCGACGGGGTCTTCGACGGCGAGGTCGTGGCGCTGGACGAGCGCGGGCGGCCGTCGTTCGGTCTGCTGCAGGACCGCATGGGGCTGACCGGGACACGTGACGTCGAGGCTGCACGGCGCCGGACGCCCGTGCGCCTGCTGCTCTTCGACGTGCTCGAGGCCGACGGACACGACCTGACCCGGCTCGGCTACGACGCCCGGCGCGAGGCGCTCCTGACGGTCGTCGAACCGGGCGGCGCGATCGAGGTGCCTCCCGCGGTGGACGGCGACCTGGACCACGCCGTGTCGGAGTCACGCGACCGCGGGCTCGAGGGTGTCGTGGCGAAGAAGCGCTCGTCACGGTACGCCGAGGGCCGCCGTTCCGAGGCATGGGTGAAGATCAAGCACCACGTCACGCAGGAGGTCGTGGTCGGCGGGTGGCGGCCCGGCAAGGGGCGGCGGGCCGGTGGCGTCGGATCGCTGCTGTTGGGGATCCCCGGGCCGGACGGACTCGAGTACGTCGGCAGGGTCGGGACGGGCTTCAGCGACCGCGACCTCGACGACATCGCTGCCGTCCTCGGCAGGACCGAACGGAAGACCTCGCCGTTCGTCGACGTGCCGCGGCCGGACGCTCGCGATGCGCACTGGGTGACACCGCGGCGGGTGGGCGAGGTCGTGTTCGCCGAGTGGACCGCGGACGGCCGGCTCCGGCAACCGTCCTGGCGCGGATGGCGGCCGGACAAGGGGCCCGACGACGTCGTCCGCGAGTCCTGACCGGGCTGCTGGCGCCCCACCCCTCGTGCGGAAGCGGCCCGTACGGAAGCGGCTCGTACGGAAGCGGCCCGTGCGGAAGCGGCTCGTACGGAAGCGGCCCGTGCGCCGGATCAGGGGACGCACGGGCCGCCGCCGGCGCACCGTGCTCGGCGATCAGGGGGTGACCGAGCACGGCGCGTCCAGGGCCCGGGACTCCCACGGCCCGGGCATCCGGAACCCCCACGGTTCCGGGACCCACTGGTGTGACGAGTCGACTCCGCGATTCGTCACGCCGGAGCTCGAACTCTCCCTGCGAGCCGTCGCGGACACGACGAGACCGTCCGGGAGCCCAGCTCCCGGACGGTCGCCGGCGTCGGTCGATCGGGCCGGTCAGGCCGCCGGAGCCGGGCCGTCCGCCGGCTTCGCGGTGTCGGCAGCGGGCAGGTCCTCGTCGATCAGGTCCTCCTGCTCGGGCAGGTCGACCTCGGCGGCTGCCGCCTTGGCGTCGTCGATGGACTCCTGCGAGCGCCGGAGGAGGTCGTCGTCTGCTGCGTGATCCGTCATGCGGCCGACGCTACGCGGGCGCGCCTGTGCCCGCGTCGGACCGGGGGACCGGCGGTGCGACCGACGGAGCGGTGACGTCGAAGTCGACCGCCGAGGTCGGTGCCGGCGTGGTCGGCATCGCCGGAGCAGCGGGCTCGTCGACCGCGTCCGCGGCATCCAGCACGGCCCGGGTGGCCGCCGCAGCGGTCCGGAGCGCATCCGACAGCGGCATCGCGCGGTGTGCGGCCGTCCGGACCTCGACACCCCACGGTTCCTCGTGCCCGAGGCTCCGGAGCACGCGGACCAGACCGGGCAGGTCCCAGGCACCCGACCCCGGCAGGTGTCGCGCGGTGCGGGACTCCTCGGCGAGGGTGAGGCCGGACGGGGTGTGCAGCAGCCCGTCGCTGAGCTCCACCGCGGCGAGCACGCCGGGGGCGACCCCCTGCGCGATCGACGCCAGGGTGGATCCGCCGCGGAGCGTGTGCATAGCGTCGAGCAGGAGGCCGGCGTTCGGGTGACCGGCCGCGGCGACGAAGCGGGACGCCCGCTCGACGGTGGGCAGGTTCGACCAGGGCTCCGGTTCGAGGACGAGTCGCGCTCCGACCTTCTCGGCCTGCGCGGCGAGGTCGGTGAAGTCCGCAGCCATCGCCGCCGGTGTCACCGGGTGGACGCCGGTGTCGGCGCGGACGACGACCTGCCAGGCGCCGAGGGTCGCGGCAGCCTCGAGCACGACCCCGCGGTCGGCCTCGTCGTCGGTCGAGCGGTCGACGTGGGTCCACCAGCGGTCGAGCGGGCCGAGCTGCACCCAGACGATGCCGGCCCGGTCGAGGATGCGGCGCAGTGCCGTGAACCCCGTCGTCGCGCGGACCTCGTGGAGGTCGTCGAGCGACAGTGACAGGCCGGAGAACCCGGCATCCCCGACGGCTCGGACCCGGTCGGCGATCGGTTCGTCGCCCGCCCAGGTCCAGGACGTCGCGAGCAGATCGTGTTCCTGCACGGCGCACCTCCTCGGTCGGGACACACACCCGTCCCCGGCGCGCTCGGCGTCGAGCACGCTCGCGGTGTCCCGTGGTCTGACGTCGATGGTCCCCCGACGTCAGGGACTGTCTACGCCGCGTGGCTGCGGGCCCTCCCAGCGGCGCGTGGTCGCAGCCGGTCCGCCCCTACCCGGCGCGCCCGCGCCCCGGCGCGCCCAGTGCCCGGCGCACGCGTGCCGGGCGCCCGTGACCGGGCGTCAGACGATCCGGGTCGTCACCGTCCCCACACCGGCGACGGCGCCCGTGACGACCTGGCCGCGCTGCAGCGGCCCGACGCCGTCCGGCGTCCCGGTGAACAGCAGGTCGCCCGGTGCGAGTGCGATCCAGCGCGACAGCTCGGCGATCGTCTCGGCGACCGACCAGATCTGGTCCGCCAGGTCGCCCGCCTGTCGGAGTGCGCCGTCCACCCGGAGCTCGATCGAGCCCGCGGTCGGGTCGATCCCCGCGGCCGGGACGAGCGCGCCGACCGGGGCCGAGGCGTCGAAGCCCTTCGCGAGGTCCCACGGACGGCCGAGCCGCTTCGCCTCGGCCTGCAGGTCGCGGCGGGTGAGGTCGATCCCGACGCCGTAGCCCCACACCAGTTCGAGTGCGCCGGACACGCCGACGTCCGAGCCCCCGCGGCCGAGCGCGACGACGAGCTCGACCTCGTGCTCGAGCCGGTCCGTGCCCGGTGGGTACGGGGTGTCCGCGCCGTCGGTGACGAGCGCGCTCGCCGGCTTCGAGAAGAAGAACGGCGGCTCGCGGTCCGGGTCGTGCCCCATCTCGCGCGCGTGCGCCGCGTAGTTGCGGCCGACGCAGTACACGCGACGGACGGGGAACCGGCCGCCCGACGCGGTCGGCAGCGTGGGCTGGTCCGGGGCGGGGATGACGAGGTCCTGCACGTGCCCAGCCTGGCACGTCAACCCTCGGCGCTCGCAGTCTCTTGCTCCAGCCCACGGCGACGGGCGCGCTCCTGTCGCTCCCGCCACTCCTGCCGGAGGTCCTCGATCAGCTCGGCCTCGTTCTGCTCGACCATGAGCGGGCCGTAGTGCGGATGCGCGCAGAGCGACCGGTAGATGCGCTCCATCATGTCCAGGCGTCGTTTGAACAGATCGTCGGGTTCGTCGGTGATCATCGGGATCGTCCTCCGTCTCGGTCACGTGTTCGCTCGGGGTGGAGACGCCGACGTTCGGCACGTTGGACGGCCCACACGACCCACTCGTCGTCCTCGGTGACCCACGAGCGGGTCGTCAGCGCGTGCGTCATGAGCGCTGCCGCGTCGTGGTCGTCCGGGTCTTGTGAGAGCGCCCGCTCCACCACCCACGTCCAACGCTGCCACCACAGGTCCCGGTGCACCGAGAACTCGGTATTCCGCCGCATCCGCCGCCCCTCGAGCACGGTCACGACCACACTCGCGGCGGCCACCGCCGCCCCGACCAGCGCGACCACCGCGCTCACCCATCCGACGTCCATGCCCCGAGCCTCACAGCACAGGACCGGCCACGCGGCGGGCGTGACCGGTCCTGTGGACGGTGCGCAGCGCCTCCAGGCTGTGCAGGAGGAGCGTGCAGGAGGCGCCGGATGACGCGCGACGTCAGTTGCCGGGGGCTGCGCCCTCCGTCTCGCCGGCGCCCGGGTCGCCCCCGGTCCCACCGTCGGTCGGCTCGTCCTGCGGCCAGCCCCGGAACTCCCAGCCCGACAGCGACGGGTGGTCCTCGCCCCTCGTGTAGGCGAAGGTCCGTGCAGCGTCCCGCGCTTCGGTGAGCTTGCTCAGCAGCTCCGCGTGCGCGTCGGCGTCGACCCGCGACAGGGCGTCGTGCGCCAGCGAGAAGCGGTCCATGTCGTTGAGCATGAGCATGTCGAACGGCGACGTGGTCGTGCCGTGCTCGAGGAAGCCGTGCACGTGCAGGTCGTCGTGACCGTGCCGGCGGTACGTCAGCTGGTGTACGAGCGACGGGTAGCCGTGGAAGGCGAACACCGTCGGTGTGCCCGGCAGGAAGACCTCGTCGTAGCGCTCGTCGCTGACCGGGTGCTCGTGCTTCCGCGGGTCGCCGAGGGACAGCAGGTCCACGACGTTGACGAAGCGCACCCCGACCTCGGGAGCGTGCTTGCGGATGATGTCCGCCGCGGCCATCGCCTCGACCGTCGGGACGTCACCGGCGCTCGCGAGCAGGACGTCCGCACGACCGACGGCCTGCTCGTTGCCGGCCCAGTCCCAGACCCCCAGGCCCGCAGCCGCGTGCGCGACGGCGTCCTCGATCGACAGGAACACCGGCTCCGGGTGCTTCCCCGCGACGATGACCTCGATGCGGTCGGTCGTCTCGAAGGCGTGCGCGGCGACGGCGAGCAGCGTGTTCGCGTCCGCCGGCAGCTTGATGCGGACGAGGTCCTGCTGCTTCGAGGCGACGACGTCGAGGAAGCCCGGGTCCTGGTGCGAGAAGCCGTTGTGGTCCTGCCGCCACACGTGCGACGACAGCAGGATCGACAGGTTCGACACGGGCGCGCGCCAGTCGATGTCCGTCGACGACTCGAGCCACTTCGCGTACTGGCCGACCATCGAGTCGATGATGTGCGCGAACGCCTCGTAGGTGTTCAGGAGGCCGTGGCGACCGCTGAGGACGTAGCCCTCGAGCAGCCCCTCGAGCAGGTGCTCGGACAGGACCTCGATCACGCGGCCGCGGGCACCGAGGTGCTCGTCGCCGGCGGCGCGACGGGCCCGCCAGACCCTCGAGGTGACGTCGAAGACCGCGTCGAGCTTGTTCGAGATCGTCTCGTCCGGGCCGAACAGACGGAAGGACGATCCGTTCCGCGAGGTCAGCTCCGCGAGCCACGGTCCGAGGGTCGCCGTCGAGCTGGCGTCCTCGCCGACGGGCACGGCGTACGGCTCGAGCGGCGGCCGGTCGAGCGCGGTGCGGATGCGGCCGCCGTTCGCGTGCGGGGTGGCGCTCATGCGGAGGTCGCCCTGCGGACGGATGGTCGTCAGGATGCCGGTCGGCTGGCCGTCGGCGTCGAAGAGCTCGTCCGGACGGTAGCTCCGCATCCACTCCTCGAGCTGCTCGCGGTGGCCGGCGTCCTCGCGGACCGCCGGCAGCGGGACCTGGTGGGCGCGGAACGTGCCCTCGACGCGCTCGCCGTCGACCTCCTGCGGGCCGGTCCACCCCTTCGGGGTACGGAGCACGATCATCGGCCAGCGCGGACGCAGGTCGGCTGCGCCTGCCGGCTGTCCGGTTGCGGCTCGCTGCGCCTGTGCACGCGCCGCGGCCTGGATGTCGTCGATGCTCGCGAGGGCACGGCGGAGGGCGCCGTCGAACAGGGCGTGCACGGCGAACGGGTCGTGGTCGACCCGAGCGGAGTCGACGACGATCGGGTCGTAGCCGAGGCCGCGGAAGTAGGCGGTGAGGTCCTCGTCCGGGACGCGCGCGAGGATCGTCGGGTTCGCGATCTTCCAGCCGTTGAGGTTGAGGATCGGCAGCACGGCACCGTCGGACACCGGGTCGAGGAACGTGTGCGCCTGCCACGATCCGGACAGCGGCCCGGTCTCCGCCTCACCGTCGCCGACGACGCAGGCCACGACGAGGTCGGGGTTGTCGAGCGCTGCACCGTAGGCGTGCGCGAGGGAGTACCCGAGCTCGCCGCCCTCGTGGATCGATCCGGGGGTCTCCGGCGCCGCGTGCGACGGGATGCCCCCGGGGAAGGAGAACTGCCGGAAGAACTTCTGCAGGCCCTCGGGGTCGGGCGTGATGTCCGGGTACAGCTCGCTCCAGGTCCCCTCGAGCCAGGCGTTGGCGTTCATCGCGGGACCGCCGTGCCCGGGACCGCACACGTAGAGCAGGTCGCGGTCGGTCTCGGCGATGAGCGCGTTGCAGTGCGCGTAGACGAGGTTGAGCGCGGGGGACGTGCCCCAGTGCCCGAGCAGACGCGGCTTGACGTCGTCCGGGTCGATGGGTCGGGTGAGCAGCGGGTTGTCGAGGAGGTAGATCTGCCCGACGGTCAGGTAGTTCGCGGCACGCCACCAGGCGTCGATCGCCCGGATCCGGTCGGTGCTCGGGATGTGTGCGGGGGCCATGCCCACACGCTACGGAGCAGGGGACAGGATCTCCCCAGGAACTCCGTCCAATCCGATCCGGCGAGGGTCCCGAATCCCTTGCATCAGCCGGGAAACACCCGGAGCGCTCACCAGCCGCAGGTAGCTGGTTCTCCACCCCTGTGCGGGGTGTGTTCGGCGCGCACTCAGGGAATCGCGCCGAGCGCGACAACGGAAGGAACCCATCATGCGCAAGTCCATGAAGACCTCGATCACCCTCGCCACCACCGGCGCGCTCGTCCTGGGTGGTGCCGCGTTCGGCATCAGCACCGCGAACGCTGCGACCCCGAACGTGCAGACGGTGTCCTCGTCGTCCGAGTCGAAGATCCCGGCCCCGGTCGCGTCGGTGCCCGAGGTCAAGGGTGGCAACACCGCCGTCGCGCTCGACAAGGGCTTCACCGACGCGCTGACCTCGCTGGGGCTGACCCCGGGCGTGTCCGGCAACGCCAAGCTCGAGGACGGGTCGGTGTCGTTCCCGATCACCGCCGGTTCGGTGACGTACTGGAGCCCGGACGGCAACTACCGCCCGTACGTGCAGGGTCTGCTGAACCACGACGACTCGGGTCTGACGCTCAAGGCCGGTGACACCACGGTGACGCTGGAGAACTTCGTCGTGAACCCGGGCTCGTCCAAGCTCTACGGTGACGTCCTGGTCAACGGTCAGGTCGCCGCGTCGAACGCGTACCTGTTCTCGCTGCACGGTGGCACGCTCAAGCCGCTCCAGCTCGAGGGTGACAACGCGATCCTGACCGGCACCACCGTCCACGTCTCCGACGACGCTGCGGGCCTGCTGAACCAGACCTTCAAGACCGACGCCGTCAAGGGCGGCCTCCTGGTCGGCACCGCGACCATCACCGCCCAGATCAAGTAAGCGCAGATCGGGTAACACCCCCGCGGCACACCACCGCACCCCACGACGCGAAGGCGCCGCCCCCGACCACGGGGACGGCGCCTTCCGCGCGTCGTGCGTGGCGTGCGGGTCAGGCCCGACGCCACCACCGACGCGGCCGTGCCGCCTGCTCCGCAGCCGCGCGGTCGGCAGCCGCGCGCTCGTCCGCGGCACGACGGGCGTCCCGCCGCTCGCGCCAGCGCCCGACCTCGGCATCGACGTCGCGCATCGGCGTGACGACCGGCGGCCCGCCGAGCAGCTGCCGCCGCGCCTCCTTCACCCGGGCGTTGAAGTCGACGAGCACCGCACGGACGTCGTCCTCGGTCGTGAGCGCGTCGAGGTGGTCGTCGAGCTCGGCGTCCTCGGTCCGCAGTGCCAGGGCCGGAGGAGCGATGCCGCGGATGTCCTCGCGCTCGATCTTGGCCTTGATCCACCAGTCCGGGTCGTGCCGTCCGTCGTTGCCCGGCAGCGGCTTGCCGTGGTACGGGTTGCCCTCGAAGACCCCGCGGCGCTCGGCCTCCTCGATGCGGGCGCGGGCGTGGCGCTCGACGTCCTGCAGCCGGAGCAGGCGACGTTCCTCGCGGACCTCGTCCGGGTCGAGGGAGCCGCGTTCGATCTCGCTGTCCACCAGCTGCTGGTACCGGTACCGGGCAGCTCGTCGCAGCCGGTCCATGCGTGCGTCGACGTCGTTCATCGCACGTCCATGATGCCCCCGACCGCCGACGCGGTGCCCAGGAGCCGGGCCGCGGCGCGTGAGGCCGTCGTGTCGGACGAGCCGTTCGGCGCACGCCTCGGAGCGTCCCCGGGTGCCGGGGGCCACGGTCGGTGCATGGGATCGCTGCCGCTGTGGGCGCTCGTCCTGATCTTCGTGGCCGGAGCCGCGGTGATCTGGGTCGCGGGCATCCAGCTCTCCAAGACCACCGACGTCCTCGACGACCGACTGCACCTCGGCAGCGCGCTCGGGGGGCTCATCGTGCTCGCGGTCGCGACGAACCTGCCCGAGATCGCCATCACGGTGAGCGCGGGCCTGTCGGGCAACATCGAGGTCGCCGCGGGCAACATCCTCGGCGGCATCGCCCTGCAGACGGTCGTGATCGCGATCCTCGACGCCTTCGGCAAGCGGGGCAAGGGGGTGCGGCCGCTCACCTACCGCGCTGCGTCGCTGACCCTGGTGCTCGAGGCGATCGTCGTCGTGGCGGTCCTCGCCGTCGTCGTCGCGGGGAGTCAGCTCCCGCCGGACCTCGTCGTCGCGCGGCTCACGCCGGACGTGGTGCTCATCGCGGCCATCTGGGTCGTCGGGCTCCTGCTCGTGCAGCGCGCCGGCAAGGGCCTGCCCTGGCACGAGGACGGACGCGCCCCGGATGCCTCCCCGCACACCTCGGGGCACCGGACCCGGAAGCAGGACCCGCCACGGATGAGCACGAGGAAGGCGGCGATCGTCTTCACGGTGTCCGCCCTGGCGACGCTCGTGGCCGGTGTCGTCCTGGAACGCGCCGGCGACGCGGCCTCCGAGCAGATCGGGTTGTCGGGCGTGCTCTTCGGTGCGACGGTGCTGGCCCTCGCCACGAGCCTGCCCGAGATCTCCACCGGCATCCAGGCCGTCCGCCAGGGCGACGACAACCTGGCCGTCTCGGACATCTTCGGCGGCAACGCCTTCCTGCCGGTGCTGTTCCTCGTCGCCACGGTGCTCTCCGGCAAGGCCGTGCTGCCGCAGGCGAACGCGAGCGACGTGTACCTGACGGCGCTGGCCGCGCTGTTGACGCTCGTCTACGCGGTCGGACTGGTGTTCCGACCGAGGCGGCGGATCATCGGGATGGGCGTCGACTCGTTCGTCGTGGTCGTGCTGTACCTGGTCGGCGTGGCGGGTCTCGTGGCGATCACCCTCGGATGAGCAGGGCGCGCGACCCTCGCGTCGGCAGGCCGACCCGCTCACCCGGGCCCCAGCCGGCTCAGGACTCGGCCGCGACCTCCTCGATCGTCAGCGCTGCCTGGATGAGCGCGAGGTGCGACAGCCCCTGCGGGATGTTGCCCATGAACTCGCCGGTCTCCGCGCTCAGCATCTCGCTGAACAGGCCGACGTCGTTCGCCTGCGCCACCATCTCGTCCATCAGCGTCCGGGCGTCGTCCACGCGTCCCGTGCACGCCATCGCCGCTGCGAGCCAGAACGAGCAGGCGACGAACGGTGACTCCTCCTGGTCCATGCCCGTGTACCGGTAGACCAGGGGGCCGTGCTGCAGCTGCTCCTCGATGGCGCGGATGGTCGATGCCATGCGCGGCCCTCGGTCGAACGACGACATCGCGTGCAGCAGGATCGACGTGTCCAGCGCGTCGGAGCCCGGGTACATCACGTAGTGCCCGCGTTCCTCGTCCCACCCGTGCTCCGCCACCCACTGCTCGATGAGCTCGCGGTTCTCGATCCACTTGTCCCGCGGACCGTCGATCATGCCCTTGTCGTGGAGCTCCACCGCGGCGTCGAGGGCCTGCCAGCAGCCGATCTTGCTCGTCACGTAGTGCTGCGTGTCCGTCAGCTCCCACATGCCGGAGTCGGGTTCCTCCCACCGGTGGCAGGCGTCGTTCGCGAGTCGCTCGAGCACCGAGGCCGTCTGGCGGTCGAGCACGTTGCCCGCGACGACGTACTGGCGGAGGATCTCGAAGACGTCACCCCAGACGCCGAGCTGCAGCTGGTCGCCCGCGCGGTTGCCGATCGTCACCGGGCCGACGCCCTTCCAACCGGGGACGTCGCGTTCCTCGACGTCGTCGGTCTTCGAGCCGTCGAGCTCGTAGAAGATCGGCATCGTCTCGTCGTGCGCGGCGATGGTCCGCATCACCCACGACACCGCTGCGTGCGTCTCCTCGCGGAGCCCGAAGCGGGTGAGGGCGTGCACCGTGTACGACAGGTCGCGGACCCAGGCGAAGCGGTAGTCCCAGTTCTTGCCGCCCGTCCGGTCCTCGGGCAGGCTCGTCGTCGGTGCCGCCGCGATCGCACCCGTGGGGGAGTAGATCAGCAGCTTGAGCGCGAGCGCACTGCGCTGCACGGCGTCCGACCACGGGCCGTCGTAGGAGAACTCCTCGGACCACGTCGCCCAGTTGGCGATGGTGCGGTCGACCGCGTCGAGCGTGCGCTCCGGCTCGGGCAGGAAGATCGGCTCGTTCTCGGTGCCGACGATCGTCAGGATCGACTTCGAGCCCTCGTTCGTGGTGAAGCGACCGGAGAAGCGCGGCCCGTCGTCGTGCACCGGCTCGAAGCCGTGCTCGACGATCGCGATCGTGACCCCGTCGATGCCGATCACGGCACCGTTGCCGGTGTCGAGGCGCTTCGGCTCCGCGGTGTTCAGCAGGGTGCCGGGGACGACGGCCCACTCCATCTCCACCGTGCCGGAGACGCCCTGCACGCAGCGGCCGATCTCGGCCCACGGCAGACGACCGGCGACACCGGTGACCATCGCGTCGGTGACCGTGCAGGATCCGGTGTCGGTCGTCCACGTCGTGACGAGGACGTTCGTGCCCGGCAGGTACTCGCGCTCGACATGGGCGTCACCGGTGGGACGCAGCGCGATGTGTCCCCCGTGCTCGGCGTCGAGGATGCTCGCGAACACCGGCGGCGAGTCCATCGACGGGATCGGCAACCAGTCGATCCGGCCGTCGCGTGCGACGAGCGCGACCGTGCGACCGTCACCGATCGCTCCGTAGGAACGGAGCGGCACGTAGCCGTCGGTCCGTTCCTCGTTGTCGGTCGCGTCGGGGGTGTCGCGGGTGCGCTCGGTCATGCCACCAGCCTGCACGGAGGGACGAGGCGACCATCAGCCGGACGTACCCCGCTGTGGATCGGTGAGCCGCGCCTCCCCACCGTGCAGGAGCGATCGCAGGAGCGACCGCCGGAGCGACCGCAGGAGCGACCGCAGGAGCGACCGCCGAGACGCGCGTCAGCGGCACAGCGGACGACGCGACACGCCCGGGCGACTTGTGCGGCCCGGGCGTGTCGCACTACTGTCGGTCCTCCTGCCCGACGGGCGGGACCGCCCGCCCCGGGCACCCGTGGAAGGACCGCGATGCGCGCCCAGCAGCACAGCAGCCGCACCGAGCACCAGCTCGATGCGCTCGTCGTGCTGCCCGCGCTGCAGTACGCGAACCAGTCCCTCCGCGAACCCGCGTAGGCACGCCGCCGTCTCCCGACGCTCCGTGCCCACCCGGCCCGGGGCGTCCCTCCCGTCGTTCCTCCACAGGTGCATCGCACCGGGTCGGAGGCGCAGGACCCGTCCGCCCCGGACCGTCACCACGACGGCCACCGGCCGTCACCACGACGGCCACCGGCCGTCACCGCGACGGCCACCCGGCCGTCGTCGACCGTCACGACGAAGGACGAACACCGTGGAGAAGATCACCGACCGATTGCTCAGCTGGGCCTCGATGCTCGAGGAGAACACCGAGCAGCAGGCCCGCACGACGGCCCGGATGCCGTTCGTGTTCCCGCACCTCGCACTGATGCCCGACGCGCACCTCGGGCTCGGCGCCACCGTCGGGTCCGTCATCCCGACCCTCGGCGCCGTGATGCCGGCCGCCGTCGGCGTCGACATCGGCTGCGGCATGATCGCCGTGCGCACGCAGTTCGGGAGGGCCGACCTGCCCGACGACCTGCAGCCCCTCCGCGAGCAGATCGAGCGGGCCGTCCCGCTGTCCGCGGGGGCCTCGAACCGCAAGATCGTCGCCACCGCCGCGCCGCGGATCGCCGAGCTCGAGACGATGGCCGAGGCCGCCGGCTTCGACCCCGCCGGAGCACACGGCGGCTGGCGGAACCAGCTCGGCACGCTCGGGTCGGGCAACCACTTCATCGAGGTCTCGCTCGACGAGCAGGACCGGGTCTGGCTCTTCCTGCACTCCGGGTCGCGCGGCGTCGGCAACAAGATCGCCCAGCGGCACATCACGGTCGCCAAGCGGATGATGCAGCGGTGGTGGATCGAGCTACCCGACCCCGACCTGGCCTACCTCGTCGAGGGCACGCCCGAGTTCGACCGGTACATCGCCGAGCTCCGGTGGGCGCAGCACTTCGCCCTGCTCAACCGCGAGGAGATGATGGACCGGGTCGTCCGGCAGCTGGCCGAGGTGCTCGGCCGGCCCGTGGACGAGCAGGAGCGGATCAACTGCCACCACAACTTCACGCAGCGCGAGACGCACTGGGGCAAGAGCGTCTGGGTGTCCCGCAAGGGCGCGATCCAGGCGAAGGAGGGGCAGCCCGGCCTCATCCCCGGATCGATGGGCACCGCCTCGTACGTCGTCGAGGGGCTCGGCAACAAGCCGTCGCTCGAGTCCTCGCCGCACGGCGCCGGGCGGCTGTTCTCGCGGTCCGCTGCCCGGCGGACCTTCACGCACGAGCAGCTGCGCGAGGCGATGGCGGGGATCGAGTACCGCGACACGGACGCGTTCCTCGACGAGATCCCCGCGGCGTACAAGCCGATCGACCAGGTCATGGCGGACGCCACCGACCTGGTGACGATCCGGCACACGCTGCGGCAGGTCGTCAACGTCAAGGGTGACTGACGGCGGACGGGAGGCGCGTGGCCGGGTCCGCCACGCGCCTCCCGTCCGACGCTCGTCCCGACACGCTGTGCGCCCCGCTGCGGACAGCGGTCCGTGCGTCGGGCACGCTCGAAGGGATGAGCGACCAGGCGGAACGAGCAGCACGCGAGACCGGACGACAGGCGAAGCGTGTCGCCGACAGCAGGTGGTTCGAGCTGACCGCGCGGGCCGGGTACGTCGGCAGTGGTGTGGTGCACCTGCTGATCGGGTACCTCGTCGTGCTCCTCGGGTTCGGGAACGCGTCCGGGGGCAGCGAGACCGACCAGTCCGGAGCGCTGCAGCAGCTCGCGGACGTACCCGGAGGCGTGGCCCTGCTCTGGGTCGTCGCCGTCGGGACCGCGGCGCTGGCCCTGCGGCTCCTGCTCGAGGCGGTCGTCGGCGGCCGGTCCGACAGCGCCCGCGCCTGGGCGGCACGGGCCAAGGACGTCGGCAAGGCGGTCGTCTACGGCGTCGTGTCGTACACGGCCGGGTCGTTCGCGCTCGGAGCCGGCAGGAGCTCCAGCGGGTCGACCCGGGGCGCGGCGGCGCAGGCCCTCGCGACGCCGGGTGGGGTGTTCCTGCTGATCGCCGTCGGTGCGGTGGCGATCGCGATCGGTGCGGCCCTGGTCGTGCAGGGATGCCGTCGCTCCTTCTGGAAGCAGCTCGTGCGTCCGCGGCAGCCGCTCGACCGTGCCGTGACCGTGCTCGGGACGGTCGGGTACGTCGGGAAGGGCATCGCCGTCGCGGTCGTCGGGGTGCTGATCGTCGTCGCGGGCGTCCGCAGCGACCCGGACCAGGCGACCGGGCTCGACGGGGCGTTCGACGCGCTGCGCGATCTGCCCGCCGGGTCGGTGGTGCTCGTCGCGGTCGGCATCGGGTTCCTGGCCTACGGCGTCTACAGCTTCTTCCGAGCCCGGTTCGCGCGCCTCTGACGCCGAGACGCCGGCGTCTCGACCGATGTGCACGGCCGCGAGACGCCGGCGTCAGCGCGAGACGCACCGAAGTCATCGAGACGCCGCTGGATCCGAGGGCGTCTCGCGGCGATGGCGTCGTCTCGCCGCGACGCCGGCGTCTCCGTGCACCGGGTCGCTGGTAGGTCGTGCACGCCGGCCCCGGTAGACGGGAGGGCATGACCACCGACGCCGTGACCGGGCCCGTGACCGTCTTCTGCGACGAGCAGGCGGTGCTCGCGGAGAGCATCGTCTGGGACCCGACCGCCGAGCGGCTCCGCTGGACCGACATCACCCTCGGGCTGCTCACCACCGCCCGCGCGGACGGCACGGTCGAGTCGAGCGTCGCGCTGCCGCCGCCCCTGGCGAGCTTCCAGCCCCGTGCTGCGGGCGGGTTCGTCGCGGCACTCGGCGACACGGTGGTGCTCACCGACGACCGCGGCGTGGTGGAACGCGAGCTGGTCCGGGTGCACCACGCGACCACCGAGATGCGGTTCAACGAGGGCAAGTGCGACCCGTTCGGCCGGTTCCTCGTCGGCAGCATGGACCTCTCCGACCAGGACCCGGCGGGAGCGCTGTACTCGGTCGAGCCCGACGGGTCGACCCGGGTGCTCCGCGGCGGCTTCGGCGTGACGAACGGCATCGAGTGGTCGGCCGACGGCAGCGTCATGTACGTCACGGACACGAGCACCTCGACGATCTACCGCGGCGCGTACGGCCCGGACGGCGAGCTCGGCGAGCTCGAGCCCTTCGTCAGCGGTGCCGCGCACGACGGGCTGGTCCGCGACGACGAGGGCTGCTTCTGGACGGCGGTCTACGGCGCCGGTCGTGTGGAGCGGTGGGACGCCGAGGGCCGGCACCTCGAGACCGTCGAGGTACCGGCACCGAACGTGACGTCCGTGGCGTTCGGCGGCCGGGACCTGTCGACGCTCTTCGTCGGCACCGCGCGTGAGAACAGCACCGAGGAGCAGCTCGAGCAGTACCCGCACTCCGGCGCGGTCTTCGCGGTGCCGACGCGGGTGCACGGCGCTCCCGCTTCCGCGTTCGGCGGCTGAACGGCGGGTAGCGTGGGAGGTCGCCGATCCCAGGAGGCCCCGTGACCGAACAGGACGAACAGGACGACCGGACCCCGCCGCCCGCTCCCGACCCCGCCGGTGCGCTCGCGCGGGCCGAGGACGCCGACGTGCAGGTCGAGGTCGACCGCATCGCCGTCGACGGCACCTACGTCCGGGTGAGCTCGATCGGGCAGCCGGGCGACCGCGCGTTCGTCCTCGTCGCCGGGCTCGGGATCGCCGCGACCTACTACGAGCGGCTCGCGCCGCACCTCAACGAGAACGGCCCGGTGCACGCCCTCGACCTGCCGGGCTTCGCCGGGGTCCCGCGGTTCCGGGGTGCCGTGTCGATCGAGCGGTACGCGGACGCGGTCGAACAGGTCATCCGTGAGCTCCGGCTCGAGGACCCGGTGCTCGTCGGGCACTCGATGGGCACCCAGGTGGTCACGGAGGTCGCCGCACGGAACCCGCACATCCGCGACCTCGTGCTCATCAGCCCGGTCGTCGACAGTCGTGCGCGGAGCATCCCGACCTCGGCGTTCCGCTTCCTGCGGTCCGCGCTGCACGAGCCCGCCGCGGTCCGGTGGCACGCCGTCACCGCGTACGCGCTCTGCGGGTGGCACTGGTTCCGGAAGGTGCTGCCGCAGATGATCGCGTTCCCGATCGAGGACCGCGCTGCCGAGGTGCAGGCCCGCACCCTCATCGTCCGCGGGGAGCACGACGCGATGGTGCCCCGCGACTGGGTCCGGTCCCTGGCGCGGGTGTTCCCGCACGCGGTGCTGCGCGAGGTCGTCGACGGAGCGCACTCCGTCATGCACGCGCAGGCGGACGCGGTGGCCCGGCTCGCCGTGGCGCTCGTCGACGGACGGATCACCGACCGTGGCGTGAGCTCCCTGCAGCGGGTGCGCGACGACACCACGTCGTCCGACCTGGCCCGGCTCGGCCCGAAGGACGCCTGGCTGGTCGTCAAGTCGCGCTTCATCGAGCTGTTCGGCATGGCGAAGGGCGACGACGAACAGCTGGAGCGGGCGAAGTCCGCGCACGCGGTCGCGATGGCGGACGGTGACGGCATCCCCGTGGACCCGGACGACCGCCGTGCGGTCGTCGACGACGTCGCTCCCGAGGTGCGCGACCGGCACTGACGGCGCGCCCCGCGCACAGGGTGACGGCCTGGAGGCGGGGGGGGGCCCCGGGCGGGGGGGGGGGGGGCCCGGGGGGGGGGGGGGGGGGGCGGCGGGGGGGGGGGGGGGCGGGGGGGGGGGGGGGGCCCGGCCCGGAGTGAGGCGGCGGGGGGGCGGCCCCGGCCGGCGCGCGCGGGGGGGGGGGGGGGGGGGCGGGGGGGGGGGCCCCCCCGCGCCCCGGGCGGGGGGGGGGGGGGGCCCCCCCCCCCCCCCCGGGGGGGGGGGGGGGGGCCCGGGGCCCCCCCCGCCTCCCGTCCGTCACGTCGGGGATACGTCCGGTCCGCCGAGCGGGCCGTATCCGCCACGCTGGGTGCGGCGTACCGACGTCCTTCGCCCTGCGGGCGAACGACGCGCGGCGTGTCCTGCCCGCTCACGAAGGAGCAGATCGCGCCGGTCAGAGGTCCGACGACCCGGGCGACCAGCCGGACTGACCCGCCGAGCGTCCGGCAGTCGATCGGCCAGGCACGATGGTGACCGAAGCGCTCACGGCCGCACACACACCGTCGTCGCCCGAACACGCGTGGTGCGGGCAGCGGCAGCCGACCTCGTGATTCGACGAGCACCCGGACCTGCTGGCACACCGCGACATCGGCACTGTCGAGCGGATCCCGGCCGACGAGCGCGGCGGGGTCGCCGAGGAGTGCATCCCCGTCGACGTCACCGAGACGAACATGAGCGGCGCCGACCCTGGGACCCTGCAGGGGTGGCAGTTCTGCTTCCACCAGACGGCGGACGGGTGGCGGCTGTACGACGAGGGCTACGGTTGATCGGCCGAGCCGTTCCCGGGAGGACCACGACGTGACGACGAGACGAGCGACCCGCGCAGAGGCATCGGCCTGCGGGACGGTGCTGGCGCGCGCGCTCCGGGACGACGCCGTCGTCGCAGCGGTCATCCCCGGCGAACACCGGCGCGAGGAACGACTGACGCAGTCGTACACCGCGAGCCTCCTGACCGGCGCCTTCGCGGACGGGGTGGTCGACGTGGTCGAGTCCGCGGACCGGATCCTCGGGCTCGCCGCGTGGGAACGTCCCGGACACCGCACGGGGCTCGCCGATCGTCTGCAACAGTTCCCGAGGTACCTGCGAGCGATCGGCCTCCGACACCTGCGGACGGCACTGCGCACGTCCGAGGTGTTCGCCCGGCACCGACCCGCGACGCCGCACTGGTACCTCGCCGACGTCGCGGTCGACCCCGCCGCCGCCGGCCGGGGCATCGGCTCGGAACTCCTGCGCACCGGCCTCGTCCGCGTGGACGAGGAGCACGCTGCCGCGTACCTCGAGGCGACCACACCGGGGAGCCGGCGGCTCTACGAACGATTCGGCTTCGTCGCCGGTGCCCCGCTCGGGCTCGCCCCCGGCGGGTACCCCGTCGCCATGCACCGCCCAGGGCGTCCCTGAGGCACCACCGTCCCGTCGCGCTGGCGTGGGCGGCCCGGGCGCGCTACTGTTCCGGGCAGAGGGAAAAGACCCGCGCCGTTCGTCGGCCGGGAGCGTGCACGCGTCTCACGGGAGTCGCCACTTCTTCATCGAAGGAGTGCACCCGTGTCTGCACACACCCCACCCGCCCGTCTCCGTGACGCGTGGATCGCCCTGTCCGGGCTGTCCGCCGTGTTCCTGTTCGAGATGCTCGACAACTCGGTCCTCACCGTCGCCCTGCCGACGATCGGCCGTGACCTCGCCGCCTCCACCGCCTCGCTGCAGTGGGTCTCGAGCGCGTACTCGGTCGCGTTCGGCGGCCTGATGCTCCTGTTCGGGGCGGTCGCCGACCGGTTCGGCCGCCGCCGCACCATGCTCGTCGGGCTGGTCCTGCTCGCGGTGGCGAGCGCGTCGACCGTCCTCGTGACCAGCGTGGAGCAGTTCGTCGCCGTCCGTGCCCTCATGGGGCTCGCCGCCGCGATGACCACCCCGGGCTCGATGGCGCTGACCTTCCGGCTCTTCGCCGGCGACGACCTGCGCGTCCGGGCGCTGACCGTGGTGTCGACCGCCGGACTCGTCGGGCTCGCGATCGGCCCGACCATCGGCGGCTTCGTGCTCGCGGTGGCGCCGTGGCAGGTGCTCCTGGTGGCGAACGTGCCGATCGCCCTCGTCGCGCTCGTCGGCATCCGGTCCGGGGTCACCGCCGACCGGCCGGAGGACCTGCACCGGCACCCGCTCGACCTGGTCGGCGCGGTGCTCGGGACGGCAGCGGTGGTCGGGGTCCTGGTGACCCCGACGCTCTTCGTGGTCACCCCGGGGTGGGGCGCGTGGGTCACAGCCGGCGCCACCGTCGCGGCCGTCGTCGGGTTCGTGGTGCGCGAACGGTCCGCCCGGCACCCGCTGCTCGACCTCGCCCTGGTGGCGCGGCCCCTCGTCGCGAGCGGTCTGGCGTACAAGGCTGCGGCCGGCCTCGCCACCGCCGGGCTGTCCTACGCGGTGACCCTGCAGCTGCAGGCCGCGTGGGGGTGGCCGCCGGCCCTCGCGGCGATCGGGACCCTGCCCCAGGTCGTCGTGCTGCTCGTGAGCGGCCGCTTCGTGGCGCCCTTCGTCCGTCGGGTCGGGCTCGATCGGGCCGCGTGGACGAGCGCCACGGCCGTCGTGGTCGGGCTCGCCGTGTTCACCCTGCTCGGACGTACCGGGTACCCGGCCGTCGCGGTCGCCCTCGTGCTCGTCGCGGGCGGGATGCGTGTCGTCGGGGCGGTCGCCGGCGCGAGTGTCCTGTCCGGGCTGCCGACCGACCGCACGTCGATCGGGGCGGCGCTCGTCGACACCGCGAGCGAGCTCGCCACCGCGGTGGGGATCGGGGCGACCGGCACGGTGCTCGCGGCGTTCGTCCCGGGCAGCATCACCGTCGCCCGGACCACGGCCGTGCACGCTGCCGCCGTCGTCGGTGCGCTGCAGGTCGCCGGGGCCGTGATCACCGTGGTCGCGGCGCTGCTCGTCACCGTCGGGGTGCTCCGCGCGCGACGCGGCGTCGGCACACCGGAACCGACGCCGGCCCCGGCCCCGACACCGACCCCGTCCCCGCCGATGCCGTCGACGGCCACGTCCACGTCCACGTCCGCGTCCTCTTCCTCGTCCACTTCCGCCGACCACCACCAGGAGTCCTCCCGTGCCTGAGACCACCACGCCCCGACCGCCCTTCGACCCCGAGCTCGCCGTCCTCCTCACCGCGCTCGAGGCCCGTGGCCCGTTCACCATCGACGCCGCGGCCCTGCCCCGGATGCGCGCGCTCGACGTCAGCGAACAGGAACTCGACGACCGACTGCGTTCCCGCGGCCTCGAGCGGCGGAGCATCACCGTCCCCGGCCACGGCGGCGACCCCATCGACCTCGCGGTGATCCAGCGCGCCGGTCGGACCGGTCCGACCACGGGCGTCTACACGATCCACGGCGGCGGGATGGTGATGGGGCACCACCTCGGCAACCTCGACTCGTACGACGACTGGCTGCTCGACCACGACGTCGTGCTCATCAGCGTGGACTACCGCCTCGCCCCGGAGCACCCCGACCCGACCCCCGTCGAGGACTGCTACGCCGGACTCGTCTGGGTCGCGGAGCACGCCGACGAGCTCGGCATCGACCCGGCGCGCATCGTGGTGGCCGGGCAGAGCGCGGGCGGGGGCCTGGCGGCGGGGACGGTCCTGCTCGCTCGTGACCGGAGCGGGCCCGAGGTGCTCGCGCAGGTCCTCGTCTCCCCGATGCTCGACGACCGCGACGACACCGTGTCCACCCGGCAGATCGACGGCGTCGGCGTCGCCGACCGCCAGGCGATGCACTTCAGCTGGGGCGCCTACCTCGGCGAGCGCCGTGGTACCGACGACGTCTCCCCGTACGCGGCACCCGCGCGCGCCGAGGACCTGTCCGGGCTCCCCCGCACGTACGTCGACTGCGGCAGCGCCGAGGTGTTCCGCGACGAGACCGTGGCGTTCGCGAGCGCGCTCTGGGCCGCCGGGGTCGACGCCGAGCTGCACGTGTGGCCGGGCGCGTTCCACGGCTTCACCAGCATGGTCCCGGGTGCGGCGGTCTCGCGCTCGGCGGTCGCGGCCCTGGCCGACTGGACGACCCGGCTGCTCGGGGAACCCGACCCGGTCCGGACGCCGGGGGCCTGACCGGGCGCGACCGGCAGCAGCGGCGGCGGGCGGGGCGAGAGCTCGGGCGGACAGCGGACAGCGGGCAGCGGCGGCGGGCAGCGACGAGGATGGAGCGCACCGCCAACGACGGCGGTGGCACCGGCACGTCCCCGACCTCCCCCGGAAGGACCGCACCGCATGCTCATCCCCCGCCCCCGCTCCCGCGTCGACGGCACCGGCTCGTTCACCCTCGACGAGCGGACCCGCGTCACCGCCGACCCCGCGGCCGAACCGGTCGCCCAGTACCTGCAGCAGGTGCTGCGCGCATCGACCCGACTCCCCCTGTTCGGCGCCGGCGGCGCGACCGACGTCCCCCTGGTCGCCCTCCGGATCGCCGCCGACCCGAGCGACCTGCCGGAGGGCCCCGGCGGTGACCGCTCGGAGGCCTTCCGCCTCGCGGTCACCACCGGCGGCGTCGTCGTCACCGGTGGTGGCCCGGCCGGGGTCTTCTACGGCGTCCAGGCGCTGCTCCAGCTCCTGCCCGCCGACGTGTACCGACGCGGCCGGGTGCGTTCCGAGGGGTGGACGCTCCCGGCCACCGTCGTCGAGGACGCCCCGGCCTTCGCCTGGCGCGGCGTGATGCTCGACGTCGCCCGGCACTTCCGCACGAAGGCCGAGGTGCTCCGCCTGGTCGACCAGCTCGCCGTGCACCGGATCAACCGCCTGCACTTCCACCTGACCGAGGACCAGGGCTGGCGCATCGAGATCACGAAGTACCCACGGCTCACCGAGATCGGGTCGTGGCGCACGGAGTCGCAGGTGGGCGCGCACGTCCCCGACGCGGACGGCACGCTCCGGGTGGCCGGCAAGGACGGTCGCCCGCACGGGGGCTCCTACACGCAGGACGACATCCGCGAGATCGTCGCCTACGCGGCCGACCGGTTCGTCACCGTCGTGCCGGAGATCGAGACCCCCGGGCACGTCCGCGCGGCGCTGGCCGCGTACCCGGAGCTCGGCGTGCACCCGGACCGGCAGCTCGACGTCTGGACCGAGTGGGGCATCGCGCACGACGTCCTGAACGCCGAGGACAGCACCGTGCAGTTCTTCCGCGACGTCCTCGACGAGGTCGTCGCGCTCTTCCCCTCGGAGTACATCGGGATCGGCGGTGACGAGTGCCCGAAGGACCAGTGGGAGGACGACCCGCGCACGCAGGAGCGCATCCGCGAGCTCGGGCTCGAGGACGAGGAGCAGCTGCAGGCCTGGATCGTCGGGCAGCTCGCGGCGCACCTCGAGGCGCACGGACGCCGGGCGTTCGGCTGGGACGAGATCCTCGAGGGCGGCACGCTGTCCCCGTCGGCGACGGTCGTCTCGTGGCGCGGGCTGCAGGGCGCGATCACCGCAGCCCGACGCGGGCACGACGTCATCGCGACGCCGGACGACCAGGTCTACCTCGACTACCGGCAGAGCGACCTGCCGAACGAGCCGATCCCGGTGTCGATCGTGCTCACCGTCGACGACGTGTACGCGTTCGACCCGGTGCCGACGGAACTCACCGGGACGGAGCGGGCGCACGTCATCGGTGGCCAGGCGAACATGTGGACCGAGCACGTCGACTCCGTCAGACGGCTCGACTACCAGCTGTTCCCCCGGGTGGTCGCGCTCTCCGAGGCCCTCTGGTCGGCGGACACCACCCGTCCCCGCGACGTCGGGGAGTTCCGGCAGCGTCTGGCGCACCACCTCGGTCGCCTCGACGCCCTCGGTGTCGAGTACCGGCACGAGTCCGGCCCGCGCCCCTGGGAGGAACGACCCGGCGTACCGGGCCGCCCCCAGACGCGCGCGGAGCGCGCCGCGTACATCGACGCGGTCACGGCGAACATCGCGGACGGCGCGTCGACGCCGTAGTCGCGACCGGGTGGCGGACGGGAGGCTCGTGGCGGCACCGCCACGAGCCTCCCGTCCGCCGCGCGTCGAGACGGAGCCGTGGTCGCGTCGCCGGGACCGGCGTCAGTCCTCGGCTGCGGGGATGATCGACTCGAGCAGGCGGAGCACCCGCTCGCCGTCGACCGCCTCCGGGTCGAGCAGCCACTGCACCTGCAGGCCGTCGGACGCGGCGATGCCGAGGCTCGCCAGGTCGACGGGGTCGAGGTCCGCGCGGATCCGACCGGCCGCCTGGTCGGCGGCGATCAGCTCGGCGAGGTCGGCGCGCAGCCGGGTGAAGCGCTCGCGCATGAAGTCGCGGGTGGCGGGGTGACCCTCCTGCACCGCGTCGGCGGCGAGGGTCGTGTAGAGCTGCACGAGCCCGGGGACCTCGCGGTTCCGCGACGCGCTCTCCCGCATGTCGCCGATCGCCGACCGCATCCGGTCCGGGGCGTCCTGTTCGCGGACCTCGTGCTCGCGGTAGACGGCGAGCAGCAGTTCGTCGCGGCTCGGGAAGTAGTGCCGGAGTGCCGCGTGCGTGATGCCGAGCGCGTCGGCGACCGATCGGAGCGACGATGCGTCGACGCCCTGCGCCGCGACCATGCGGATCATCTCGTCGAGGATCTGCGCACGGCGTTCGGCGCCCTTGCGGTACCCACCGCGTCGGGGCGGGGTCGCGCCGTCGTCGTCGACCTCGTGCGTCATCCCCCCAACTTACCGCTGGAAGGTTTTCGCGCCACCCCGCGGTCGCCGCTAGGAGTCGTTCGGCTCCGCAGCGCCGTCGGGGTCGACCGTGTACTCGTCCACGGGGGTCGGGGTCCCGACGGCGAGGGCGTCGGTGATCTGGGACAGGCAGCGCGCGAGCACCTCGTTGTCCTCGCTCGACAGGTGGTCCATCACGCCGACCACTGCCTCGTGGAAGCGGGCGTACGACGAGTCGATCTTCTCGGCGGCCTGCACCGTGGGCTCGAGCACCTGTGCCCGACGGTCGGTGGGGTGCGGTACGCGGACGATGTCGCCCTTCGCCGCGAGCCCGTCGACGATCTTCGTGACCGACGCGTTCGAGACGTTGAGCATGACGGCGAGGTCCTTCGGCCCCATCGCCCGACCGTCCCGGTGCGCCTGCAGCATGTACCGCACGGTGAGGAACTCGTTCTTCGTCAGGCCGCTCTCGGTGCGGGCCTGCTCGAGCTGCTGCTCCTCGACGTGCTGCAGGCGCAGGAGTGCGTCGACGGCGACCTTCGCTGCCTTCGACCGCGGCTCCCTGGCGTAGAGGTGGACGTGCTCACGGCGGACGACGGTCAGGGGCATCGGCTGGTGGGGTCTCTCTGTCGGGCGGATCCGGTCGGAGCGGGTGGCTACGCGGTGGGCGCCGTGAAGAAGTCAGCGTACGACGGTTCGCTGCGCGTCGACAGGAGCGAGGGGTCCTGGATGCGCCGGGACACCCAGGCGTCGATGACGGCGGGGTCGGTCAGACCGACCCGCGTGTGGGTCGCGGCCAGCCGTGTGGTGCGCGGCATCCCGGAGTACGTGCTGTGCATGAGTGATCCCGCCTTCCTGCGTCGTTGCCGTCCTGGTCGGACGAGTGAACTGTTTCACGACGCGAATGATCAGTGCAACGAACTTTTCGCGTTCTGTACGGTTCGCGCGGCACCCGACGGGGCGGGGCCAGGATGGGTCCATGGCCTACATCGCCGCGGACGACCGCTACGACTCCATGCCCTACCGCCGAACCGGCCGCTCGGGCCTCGACCTGCCACTGCTGTCGCTGGGCTACTGGCACAACTTCGGCGACGACAAGCCGTTCGAGACGCAGCGGGCGATCAGTCGTCGGGCGTTCGACCTCGGCATCACGCACCACGACCTCGCGAACAACTACGGGCCGCCCTACGGCGCCGCCGAGGTGAACTTCGGCCGGCTGATGCGCGAGGACTTCCGTCCCTACCGCGACGAGATGGTGATCTCGACCAAGGCCGGGTGGGACATGTGGCCCGGGCCGTACGGGCAGGGCGGCGGCTCGCGGAAGTACGTGCTCGCCTCGCTCGACCAGTCGCTCGAGCGGATGGGCCTGGACTACGTCGACGTCTTCTACTCGCACCGGCTCGACGCCTCGACCCCGCTCGAGGAGACGATGGGCGCACTCCACACCGCCGTCCAGCAGGGCAAGGCGCTCTACGTCGGGATCTCGTCCTACGACGCCGAGCGCTCCCGGCAGGCCGTCGAGATCCTGCGCGACCTCGGCACGCCGCTCCTCATCCACCAGCCGTCGTACTCGATGCTCAACCGCTGGATCGAGGACGAGGGGCTCCTCGACGCAGCCGGCGAGCTCGGTTTCGGCGTCATCGGCTTCACCGCGCTCGCGCAGGGGCTGCTCACCGGGCGCTACCTGGACGGCGTGCCGGAGGACTCACGTGCCGCCGCCGGCAAGTCGCTCGACGCCGGCACCCTGACGGACGAGGTCGTCGGACACCTGCGGGCGCTGGACGACATCGCGTCCGCCCGCGGTCAGAGCCTCGCGCAGCTCGCCCTCGCGTGGGCGCTGCGCGACGAGCGGGTGACCTCGCTCGTGATCGGGGCGTCCCGCGTGGAGCAGCTCGAGCAGAACGTCGCGGCGCTCGGCAACCTGTCGTTCACGGACGACGAGCTGCGTCGCATCGACGAGCACTCGGTCGGCGTGCTCGACGTCGACCTCTGGTCCGGAGCCCGTTCCGGCCAGGTGAGCTGACCTCCGGTCCCGGATCGCAAGACGCAACGTCGGCGGTTGCTCGCAGCGGTACGACGCTGCGAGCTGCCGCCGACGTTGCGTTCCGCGGGAGGAGGAGGGCGTCAGGCCATGCCGAGGCGCTCGTCGAGCAGCGCCAGGAGCCGCTCCCGGAAGGGCACCGACGACCAGCCGTGGTCGGCGCCGTCGACGACCGTCAACCGCGCGCCGGGCAGGAGTTCGGCGTAGCGGCGGCCGTACGACACCGGCACGATCGCGTCCTCGGTCCCGTGCACCACGTCGGCGGGCCCGGCGTAGTCGGACACCGGGCCGTACACGTCGAGGCCGTCCTGAACGTCGGCGATGAACGCGCCACCCAGGGGCATCCCGCCGAAGTCGAACCAGCCGCGCTCGCGCACCGGGGCGAGGGGCTGCCCCTGGATCGCGTCGTGCTCCGTGATGTCGTCGACGACGACGCCGGCCGGCGACCACAGCGTGAGCGTCCGGACGCGCGAGGGCTCCCGCGCCGCGGCGAGCGCCGACTCCACCGCGCCCAGGCTGTGCGCGACGACGTGCACGCCCCGTCCGCGGTCGGCGGCGCGGATCATCGAGACGACCTGCTCCACCTCGTCGCGGATGGTGATGTCCGCGAACTCCCCGTCGCTGACGCCCTGCCCGAGTCGGTCGTGGCTGCGGACGACCGCGCCTCGGGCGACCAGGTGTCGTGCGGTCTGCACGAACAGCTGGTGCCCGCCGAGCGCACTGTCGCTGAAGCCGTGCACGAGCAGTACGACGGGGGCATCCGCCGCCCCGTCCTGCGGCTCCCACTGCCAGCCGCGGATCGTCCGACCGTCGTGGTCGAGCGTGGTCGGGGTGGTGCGGGGGTCGACACCCCGCAGCGGCGCACTGGCCATCAGTTCGTCCGGTCCGCCCAGCCGGCCGGCAGGTCGCCGGGAGCGGTGTCGACCACGGTCTCGTCGTCCTCGCCGACGTGCTCGAACAGCGTGATGTGCGCGAACTCCGGCACGACGTAGATCGGGTAGGTCGGCCCCTCGTCGCGGAAGCGCTGCATCTCGTCCAGGTGGTCGTTCTGGTAGAGCACGGTCTTCTGCCCGTCGAGCTCGATCCAGCGCGGGAAGAAGATCGTCCCGTGCAGGACGCGCTGCTCGGGGATGACGTTGACGACGACGCTGGTACCGGTCGGCTCGTTCCAGGACACCTTGTAGACACCGGGGGCGAGGGCGACGAGGTCGACGGTCTGGTCCTTCACCCAGCGGCCACCGACGTGCCCGGTGTGGATGCGGTAGTCGATGGTCGTGGCGTTCTTGACGTACATCTCGTACTGCCAGCCGTTGGCGTACGTGTAGACGAACCGGTGGCCGACGATGCCGGTGAGGTCCTGGGGCGGTTCGGGGTGCTCGACGGAGGTCTGTGCGCTCATGCGATCGAGTTTGCACCCGGAATGGTTTTGTTGCAAACACTTCTCGCTGCTAGGTTGCCGTGTGTGCAGGGTACGGACGCATCGGACGCCACGACGCAGGTCGCGCGCAGGCTGAGCGACCGCATCGGCCCGTTCCGGCGCGCCCTCCTACGCACGTCCCGCGAGGTCGCCGACCTGCCGGACCTGCCCGACGCCCAGGTCGAGGTGATGCGTGCCCTGACCGGGTCCACGACCACCCCCTCGGCCCTCGCCGCCCGCCTCGGTCTCGCCCGCTCGACGGTGAGCAACCTCGTCTCGGCGATGGAGTCCGTCGGACTCGTCGAGCGACGCCTGGCCGCCGGCGACGGACGCCGGACCGAGCTCCGCCTGACCCCCCTGGCGGAGGAACGGCTCGCCGCCTACGACGAGGCATCGGCCGCGGTGCTCGTCGAGGCACTCGGCCGACTCGCACCCGAGGACCGCACCGCGCTGGCCGCCGCGCTCCCCGCACTCGAGCACCTGCACCACGAGATCACGCACCGCGGCGACCACTGATCGCCATCGGGGCACCGTTCCCAGCAGGCTCCGAGCGGTTTTTTGGCACTCCTGAGGGGAGAGTGCTAGAACGGGTCGCAGTTGAGTCGAGGGGACTCAACGAAGACCACGAAGGAGTTGATCTCGATGACGATGCAGTTCGACCCGTTCCGCGAGCTCGACCGAATCGCCGGCTCCCTGCTCGGAGCCGGAGCCGGTGCTCCCCGCTCGATGCCGATGGACCTGTACCGCACCGGCGACCACTACGTCCTCGACGTCGACCTGCCGGGCATCGACCCGGGCTCGGTCGACGTGGACGTCGACGGCTCGGTGCTGACCATCCGCGCGGAGCGCACGCTCGGCGCCCCGGAGGGCTCCCAGTGGCTCACCCGGGAGCGCCAGCCGGGCACGTTCGTCCGGCAGCTCACGCTCGGTGACCACCTGGACACCGCGCGCATCAGCGCCGCCTACGACAACGGCGTCCTGAGCGTGACGATCCCGGTCAAGGAGTCCGCGAAGCCGCGCAAGATCGACGTGACCACCGGCAGCGGTGCGCAGCAGCTCGCGGTCGGCAGCGGTTCCGCCGAGTAGTCCGGGGGCGTGCGGTGACGACGATCATCAACGCCCTCCTCGCCGTCGCGGTCGTGACGGGAGCGCTGGTCGCGACGAGCCTGGACCGTCGGGTGGCCGTGCTCCTGGGCGCGGCCGGCAGCACGGCGGGGAACTTCCTCACCTGGCTGGTCGCGCCCGGCGCGTGGGCACAGGTCCCGCTCGTCCCCTGGCTCGCCGCGGCCGCCGGCACGGTGGCGCTCATCGCACTCTGGAGTGCGACGCGCCTCTGGTCCGGCATCTTCGAGCCACCGCGCGCACCGCGCGACGACGACACCGCCGCGCTGGTGACGGTGGGTGCGGAGTCGTGACGGGGTGACCACGTGACGGACGGGAGGCGCGGTGCCGGCTGGCACCGCGCCTCCCGTCCGTCTCCCGGTCGCGTCGCGCGACCGGCGGGACGGTCACTCCTTGTGAAGCGTGTCCTGCACGAGGCCGGCGGTCTTCTCGACCACGTTCGGCAGCTCGGTGGTGCCGTACAGCCGGACGTCCGGGTGCGTGGGCGGGGGCATCGGCACCGAGGTGGTGGGGCCGTCGTGGTACGAGTACTCGCCCTTGCCGTCGAACGACGGGCCGCTCGCCCACGGGCCGTCCGCCGCCGCCTTGCCGTCGGAGAAGTTGAGGTACTGGTAGTTGACCTCCTGGTTCTCCTTCGACTGCGGGAAGTTGCTCGGCACCGGGAAGCCCTCGACGCCCTTCTCGCGGAGCTCCGCGGCGGCGGTCGCCCACATGTTCTGGTGCATGGTGTCGCGCGCGATGAGGAACGAGAGCAGGTCCCGCACGCCGTGGTCGTCGGTCATGTGGTAGAGCCGGGCGGCCTGGACGCGCCCCTGCATCTCGGCGTTCTCGTTCGCCGTGAAGTCGGCGAGCAGGTTGCCGGACGCGGTGATGTACGAGCCCTGCCAGGGGTTGCCGTTGCTGTCCACCGGTCGGGCTCCGGCGCCCGCGACGATCGCGTGCTGCACGTCGGTGCCCCCGACGATCGCCGCGACGGTCGGGTCGTCCTGCAGCGCGTCCTCGGTGATGCCGAGCGGGCTCTTCTCGAGCAGCTGCGCGATCATCGTCGCGAGCATCTCGACGTGGCCCATCTCCTCGGCACCGATGCCGAACACCATGTCGCGGTACTTGCCCGGGATGTGCATGTTCCACGCCTGGAACTGGTACTGCAGCGCGACGGAGATCTCGCCGTACTGGCCGCCGAGCACCTCCTGCAACTTGCGCGCGTACACCGCGTCGGGCTTGTCGGGGGTGGCCTTGAACTGGAGCTCTTGCTTGTGGAAGTACAACTCGTTCTCCTGTCTCGGTGATCGTCGTACCGTCGTCGTGCACGGCGGCACGGCCGGGTCCGGTCGTCGTCTCCGACGGTCCGCGCCGGTGACTGGGCGGGCGTCCGGGGTGGACGGATCACGCGGCCCCGGTGGCCGGATCGCGCGGACGAGGTCCCGGTGCCTCCGGTCTGTACGCAGGTGAGTCGTCCCCGCGGCGGGGTCGTGAGCGGGGAGCCCGTGTCGATCGCCCACCGCGTGCTGGGACAGCTGACGATCTGACGGGTTCGTCCTGCAGGACGACCCCGTTCGTCCCTCCGCACGATGCACGGCGACCGGGTCGACCGCCAGGCTCGGTGGCATGGAGAGTTCGACCAAGCACGTGATCGCCACCCTCGCCACCTGCGCCGCGATCGTCGTCGTCACCGCGGTGGCACTCGTCGCGATGTCCCCGATGCCGTGATCCACCGTCGTGCGATGATCGAGCCGTGACGGACCGGCGCACGTTCCTCCGGCCGATGCGGCGCCGGTCGATCCTCGTCGACCTCCTCTGGGCCGGGCTCGCGGCACTGCTCTTCGCCGCACCGATCGACGTCGAGCTCGAGCACGCGAGTCCCCTGGCCGTCGCGGTCGCCTGCGTCGCGATCGTGCTCCGCCGCCTGTCCCCGAGCTCGGCGATGGTCGCGACCGTCGCCCTCGGCGCGGTGCAGGTGGCCGGCGGCGAACGGCCGTCGTTGGTCGACCTCGCCATCGCGGTCGTCATCGGTACCGTCGCCGTCGTCGGCACACGGTTCGAAGCCGTGCTCGCCGGCCTCCTCGCCGTGATCGCCGGAGCCTCGGCGTCCATGTACCTCTCCTCGACCGGTTACCGGTACGCCCTGCTGCTGAACGGGCCACGCGACCAGGTCGTCCTCGTCCTCGCCGCGCCGGCGCTCGTCCTGCTCTCCTTCTGGGCCGCTGGTCTCGCCGGTCGGGCGATCCGGTCGCAGAACGCCGAGGCCGTCCGACGCGCCGACGCCGAGGCAGCTGCCAGCCGTGCGGAGGCCGTGGCCAACCGGGCCGAGGCCGTCGCCACCCGCGCGGTCGACGAGGCCGAGGCCGAGCGCATCCGCGCCGACATCGCCCGCGACGTGCACGACGTCGTCGGGCACTCACTCGCGGTCATCATCGCGCAGGCGGACTCGGTGCCCTTCCTCGACGACGAGGCCCGAATCCGCGAGGTCAGCGCCACCATCGCCAGCACCGCCCGCAGCTCCCTGGTCGAGGTGCGGCAGGTGCTCGGACACATCGACGGCTCCGACACCGCGAGCGACCCGACGTCCTTCGAGGAGATCGTCCGCGGCATCCGCGACGCCGGGGTCGACGTGGAGCACGCCGTCCGCGGTGTCGCCCGGCCGCTCGGTGCCGTGCACGGCACCGCTGCCCGCCGGGTGCTGCAGGAGATGCTCACGAACGCGCTCCGGCACGGGGCACCCGGCGGCGCCGTCGAGGTCCGGGAGACCTGGCGCTCCGCCGACCTCGTGCTCGAGGTCGAGAACCCCGTGCCCTCGAGCGCGCTGCCCGTCGGCGCCGAGCTCGGGCTCGAGGAGCTCGCCGCTGCGGCCACCGGCGCCGTGGCCGTCCGCACCGTCGCGACCGGTGAGCAGCCGACGACCGCGTCGACACGGGGTTCCGGCCGGGGCCTCACCGGCATGCAGACCCGACTCACCACGATCGGCGGGTCGTTCGACGCCGCCGTGCTGGACGCCGTGTTCGTCGCGCGCGCCCGCATCCCGTTCGACGTCCGAGGGGGGACCACTCGATGACCGACCCGATCCGCATCCTGCTCACCGACGACCAGGCGCTCTTCCGCGCAGGCCTCCGTGTGGTGCTCGACGCGCAGCCCGACATGCAGGTGGTGGGCGAGGCGTCCGACGGCGCCGAGGCACTCGACCGCATCCGCGAACTCCGACCCGACGTCGTCCTGCTCGACATGCGGATGGCCGGCGTGGACGGCGTCGAGACGGTGCGCCAGCTGTTCTCCGGCGCGTTCCCGGGGCCGCTCCCCCGTGTGGTGGTGCTCACGACGTTCGGCCTCGACCCCGCGGCCGCCACGGCGATCCGGCTCGGCGCGAGCGGGTTCCTGCTCAAGGACACCACGCCGCCGTTCCTGTTCGCGGCGGTGCGCGCCGTGCACGAGGGCAGCTCGGTGATCGCGCCGAACGACCTCTCGCAGCTGTTCGGCGCCGACGTCGACCGTGCCCCCGCCCCGCAGCCCGAGGCGTTCCAGACCCTGACCGACCGGGAGCGCATCGTGTTCGGTTGGGCATCGCGCGGGCTGTCGAACGCCGAGATAGCGGCGAAGGAGTTCGTCACCGAGTCGACCGTGAAGACGCAGATCTCGAGCATCCTCGGCAAGCTCGCGCTCCGTGACCGGGTGCAGCTCGTGGTGTACGCGCACGACCACGGGCTGGCCGGTGCCCGCGACGCCCGGGCCACCGGCCCGTAGACCGACGCCCATGGGCCACCGACCCCGGCCGCTCGTCCCCGGTACGCTCCGACCGTGTTCCTCCTCGTCGTCGCCGTCGTCTTCGCCGTCTGCTTCGCGGTGTCACGCCGCCGCGACCCGCGCCTGCTCCGCAACGGCGTCTTCCTGACCGCGGCGGTCGTGTTCGGCGTGCTCGGTACGCTCTCCGTCGCAGCCGACCGCTCCCCCGTGGCACTCGTCCTGCTCGCGCTGCTGATGCTCGCCCTGCCCGTCAGCGTCGTGGTGTTCGGCGTCGCCCTCGTCGCGAACGGCGTCACGATGCTCCGCAAGGAGGGCAGGAGCCTCGGCAACCAGCTCTCGCTCATCGCCGGGGTCCTGGTCTTCGCACTGCCGGTCCTCGCCGTCCTGGTCGTCGTCTGGTTCGGCGCCGTCGGGGTGACCGTGGCGGCGCTCGTCGCCCTGGTGTCCGCCTACGCGAGCGCAGCGTTCGTGTCGTTCGCGGTCTACTCCGTCGTCTACGGGCGGATGCGGCACGGACTCGTGCCGACCGCCGTCGTCGTGCACGGCGCCGGACTCCGGCCGGACGGCACCGTGACCCCGCTCCTGCGCGGACGGCTCGACCGGGCGCTCACGGTCTGGCGTGCCGAGACGGCGCGCGGCAACCGGCCGCTGCTCGTGCCGTCGGGCGGCCAGGGCAGCGACGAGGTCCGGTCCGAGGCGGCCGCCATGGGCGAGTACCTCGGCGCCCAGGGCGTCCCGGCGGAGGCCGTGCTGCTCGAGGACCGGTCGACCACCACCCGCGAGAACATCGAGCGGTCCGCCGTGCTCCTGCGGGAAGCGGACCGACACGGCCCCCTGCTCCTGGTCACGAGCGACTACCACGTGCTCCGCACCGCCTCGCTCGCCCGACGCCTCGGGGTCGACGCGCAGGTGGTCGGCGCACGGACCGCGCGCTACTACGTGCCCAGTGCGTTCCTCCGCGAGTTCGTCGCACTGCTGGTCGAGCACCGCTGGGTCACCGTGATCGCGCTCGGCCCGTTCGTGGTGCTGGCGGCGGCCGTCGTCGTCGGCCAGCTCACCCAGCTGGTCCCCTGAGGCACCCGGCCGACCACGGGACGGACGGGAGGCCCGAGGCAGCGGTGATCCGCGCCTCCCGGCCGGCACGCACCCTCCTCGCCGCGCGCGGCCGTGAGCGGGCCCGGGAACGCGAGAAGGCCCCCGGATCCCTCCGGAGGCCTTCCCTCACCTGGTGCGCGAGGGGGGACTTGAACCCCCACGCCGTTTCCAGCACACGGACCTGAACCGTGCGCGTCTACCAATTCCGCCACTCGCGCCAGCCCGGCAACACTAGCACGCGTGGGAGGGTGCCCGTGACCACGCACAGACGGGCAGGAGCGCCACCCACTACCATGCAGTGGTCCCTGACCGACGAACACGGAGACACATGGGCCTCTTGGACAGCTTCGAGCGAGGGTTGGAGCGCGCCGTGAACGGCGCCTTCGCGAAGACCTTCCGCTCCGGCGTGCAGCCCGTCGAGATCTCCAGCGCGCTGCGGCGGGAGCTCGACACGAAGGCCGCCGTGGTCTCGCGCGAGCGGATCCTCGTGCCCAACGAGTTCACGGTGCGCCTCGCACCACCGGACCACACCCGCATGAACGACATCGGTCGGCCGCTCATCGACGAGCTGTCGCAGATGGTGCAGCAGCACGCGGTCGCGCAGAACTACTCGTTCTCCGGCCCGGTGTCGATCTCGCTGCAGCAGGACGGCACGCTGTCCACCGGGATCCTGGAGATCGACTCGTCGACCGTCCAGCGCGACGTCGCCTGGGTCGCCGTGCTCGACATCGGCTCGCAGCGCCACCGGTTGCGCCGCGGCCGCACCGTCATCGGGCGGGGCACCGACGCGGACATCACCGTGGCCGACACCGGGACGAGCCGGAAGCACGTCGAGGTCATCTGGGACGGCAAGCACGCACAGGCCAACGACCTCGGGTCCACGAACGGCTCGAAGCTGAACGGCGAGCGCTTCCAGCAGGCCATCGTCGAGCCGGACTCCACCATCGAGATCGGTCGTACCCGTATGGTGTTCCGGGTGATCCCGGAGAACGACGGAGGTGCACGATGACCACGGGCCTGACCCTGCTCGTCCTGCGCTTCGCCTTCCTGGCGGTGCTGTGGCTGTTCGTGTTCGTCATCGTCTTCGCCCTGCGGAGCGACCTGTTCGGCCAACGTGTCCGCACCATCCCGACCGACCCGAAGGCCGGTGCGTCCTCGCCGACGACGCCGGCCGTCCCCGCCGCAGCAGCACCAGCGGCCGCGGCGCCCGGTGCGTTCACGGAGCTGATCGGCCAGCCCTCGGGCCCGACGCCGCAGCAGTCGGGTGCCGCACAGCCGGCCGCCGGCGTCCCGACGCGCCTCGTCATCACCGAGGGCTCGCGCGAGGGACTGGAGATGCCGCTCGGCGGCGGCCCGATCACGATCGGTCGCTCCAGCGAGTCGAACGTCGTCATCCGCGACGACTACACCTCGACGCACCACGCCCGCCTCGACCTCCGTGGCGAGGGCTGGGTCCTGTCCGACCTCGAGTCCACGAACGGCACGTTCGTCAACGGTCAGAAGGTGACCGGACCCGTGACCATCGCGGAACGGACGCCGATCACGATCGGGACGACGACGTTCGAGCTGCGGCGGTAACCGGCACATGACGGCTCGCACGCTGAGCGCCGCTGTGTCCCACGTGGGGCGCATCCGTGCCAACAACCAGGACTCCGGGTACGCCGGCACGCACCTGTTCGCGGTCGCGGACGGCATGGGCGGGCACGCCGGCGGCGACGTCGCCTCGGCGATCGCCATCCGCCGCATCCGCGAGGTCGACCGCGAGTTCCCGTCCGCGCACGACGCGGAGTTCGCCCTGCAGTCCGCGCTCATCGCCGCGAACCAGCTCATCACCGAGACGGTGTTCGAACACCAGGAGCTCACCGGCATGGGCACCACGGTGTCCGCGCTCATCCGCGTGGGCGAGCAGATCGCGATCGCCCACATCGGCGACTCCCGCATCTACCGGATGCGCGACGGCGAGCTGCAGCAGATCACCTCCGACCACACCTTCGTGCAGCGGCTCGTCGACAGCGGCCGCATCACGCCGGAGGAGGCGGCCGTGCACCCCCGTCGCTCGGTGCTCATGCGCGTGCTCGGGGACGTCGACGCCGCACCCGAGGTCGACACCGCCGTCATGGACATCCAGACCGGCGACCGTTGGCTGCTCTGCTCGGACGGCCTGTCGTCGTACCTGGCCGAGGAACGGATCCGACACGCACTCGCGTCGAACATGGACGCGAACCAGGTGACGCAGCGCCTGGTCAAGGAGACCCTCGACCACGGTGCCCCGGACAACGTGACCGTCGTCGTGATGGACGTCACCGACACGGAGCCCGAGGACGACGACGCCGCAGCCACCACCGTCGGCTCCGCAGCCGCGCCGCTGACCTTCGAGGCGTCGACCGGCCGGAAGCCGATCCGCCTCCCCACGATCCTGCTCCACCCGCTCAAGGTGAGCTCCGTCCCCGAGGACTCCCACTTCGAGCCCGAGTCCGACCAGTACTTCGCCGAGCTCATCGCCGAGGACCGCCGTCGTCGCATCCGGCGCCGTGTGGCCTGGTCGATCGCACTCGTCGTCGCCGTCGCGGCGCTGGTCGGCGCGGTGTTCCTGGGCTGGCGGATCACGCAGGCGCACTACTACGTCGGGACCGACCGCGGCACGGTCGCCATCTACCAGGGCGTGCAGCAGTCCATCGGCCCGATCGCCCTGTCGGACGTCTACGAGGACACCGACATCTCGGTGTCGTCGCTCCCCGACTACACCCGCGAGAACGTGCGCTCGACGATCAACGCGACGTCGCTCTCCGACGCCCGTGACATCGTGGACCGGCTGCGGAAGGCCGCCGAGACCGGTCAGGACCAGGCCGGCACCGGCGGGGACACGTCCTCGTCGCCGACACCGTCGCTGACCCCGTCGGCCTCGCCCTCGGACAGCGCTGCGCCGTCCGAGGCCCCGGGAGCCACCGGATGAGCGCCGCGACCGCCCAGTCCTTCACGCAGGCGATCACGATCAAGCTGCGTGAGCCCGCCCGTGCCCGCAACCTCGAGCTCGTGCTGCTCGTCATCGCGTGCGGCATCTGCGCCGGCGCGATGGTGCTCGTGCAGCTCGGCACCAAGGGCCGGATCTTCGACACCGGCGTGCTCTGGGTCGGCGCCGGCATCCTCGGACTCGCACTCGTCATGCACGTGGTGCTCCGGGTCGTCGCCAAGCACGCGGACCCGTTCGTGCTGCCGATCGCCCTGGTGCTCAACGGCATCGGCATCGCCGAGATCTACCGCATCGACGTCCACAACGGCCTGACCGGCTGGGACGCGATCGGCGTCAAGCAGATCGTCTGGACGATGCTCGCGATGGTCCTGGCGACGATCACCGTCGTGGCGGTCCGCAACCACCGCTTCCTGCAGCGCTACCGCTACATCTTCATGTTCGCGACGATCGCGCTGCTGCTCCTGCCGATGCTGCCCGGCATCGGGGAGAACATCGGCGGTGCCCGGGTGTGGATCCGCATCGGCCCGTTCTCGTTCCAGCCCGGCGAACTCGCGAAGATCACGATGGCGCTGTTCTTCGCCGGCTACCTCGTCACCGCACGCGACTCGCTCTCGATCGTCGGCAAGAAGTTCGCCGGCATGACGTTCCCGCGCGCCCGCGACCTCGGTCCGATCCTCGTGATGTGGGCGTCGGCGATGGCCGTCCTGGTGTTCCAGCGCGACCTCGGGACGGCGCTGCTGTACTTCGGCCTGTTCCTCGTGATGATCTACGTCGCCACCGCGCGGCTCGGGTGGGTCGTCATCGGTCTCGGCCTGTTCATCGGTGGAGCCCTCGTCGCGCAGTCGGTCCTGGTCTACGTCCGAGGCCGCTTCGAGCAGTGGCTCGACCCGTTCGACCAGACGATCTTCGACCGCCAGACCCAGGGCAGCTACCAGCTCGTGCAGGGCCTGTTCGGCTTCGCGAACGGCGGGATCACGGGCACCGGCCTGGGCCAGGGGCGCCCGTACATCACCCCCGTCGCGAACGCCGACTACATCGTCGCGTCGCTCGGCGAGGAGCTCGGGCTGATCGGCGTCTTCGCGATCCTCGCCCTGTTCATCGTCCTGGCGTCCCGAGGCCTGCGCGTGGCCTTCATGGCCCAGGACGACTTCGGCAAGCTGCTCGGCGTCGGCTTCGGCTTCATCATCGCGCTGCAGGTCTTCGTCGTCGTCGGCGGCATCACCCGGATCATCCCGGTGACCGGCCTGACCACACCCTTCATGGCCGCCGGTGGATCGTCCCTGATCGCGAACTGGATCATCGCGGCGATGCTGCTGCGCCTGACCGACTCGATCCCCGCAGAACAGCGCGTCCAGCAGGGCGCGGTCCCCGCCGCCCGTGGCCGTTCCGGACGCGGTGCGACGACCAGGAAGGAGCGCTCCCGGTGAACCGACAGCTCCGCGGCGTCTCGACCGTCATCGTGCTCATGTTCGTCGCGCTCTTCGTGTCGACGACGTCGATCCAGTTCTTCGCGGCCGACTCCCTGCGCGCCGACTCGCGGAACTCCCGCACGATCCTGGACAGCTACTCGACCAAGCGCGGCGCGATCCTGGTCGACGGCAGCCCGATCGCCGAGTCCACCCCCTCGGACGACCAGTACCAGTACCAGCGCAAGTACACGAACGGTGCGCTGTACTCCGCCGTGACCGGCTACTTCACCATCGGGCAGGGCAACACGGGCATCGAGAGCGCCGAGAACACCGTGCTCTCCGGCAACTCCGACGCCTCGTTCTTCCAGAACCTCAACGCCATCCTCACGGGCCAGGACGTCCAGGGCGACAACGTCAACCTGACGATCGACCCGGACGTGCAGCAGGCGGCGTACGACGCGCTCGGCCAGAACAGCGGCGCCGTGGTCGCGATCCAGCCGTCGACGGGCAAGATCCTGGCGATGGTGTCGAAGCCGGCGTACGACCCGAACGCGCTGACCTCGCACGACACCGCACAGGTGAAGCAGCAGTACGACGCCCTGCTCCAGCAGACCCCGACCCCGCTGCAGAACCGCGCGATCGGCGGCGACCTGTACACGCCGGGCTCGGTCTTCAAGCTCGTCGTGGCCTCCGCCGCGCTGAAGGACGGCAAGTACACGCTCGACTCCGAGTTCCCGAACCCGTCCCGCCTGCAGCTCCCGGGCACCAGCACGTACATCAACAACGCCGAGGGGGGTTCCTGCGGCGGTGGCGAGACCGTGCAGCTCCGCACGGCGATCCAGTACTCGTGCAACATCCCGTTCGCCGAGCTCGGTCAGAAGCTCGGGTACGACACGATCAAGTCCGTCGCGGACGAGTACGGGTTCGGCGACGCGATCGAGGTGCCGATGCGTGCCACCGCCAGCCAGTACCCCGACGTCGACTCGACCGCGCAGCTCATGCTGAGCGCCTTCGGGCAGGCCAGCGTGCGCGTCTCGCCGCTGCAGATGGCGATGGTGTCCGCCGGCATCGCGAACGGCGGCAAGGTCATGCAGCCCTCGCTCGTGGACTCGATCACCACGAGCGACCTGAAGACCGTCGAGTCGTTCTCGCCGAAGCAGTACAGCGACCCGCTGTCCGGCTCCGAGGCCGCCGACCTGACCGAGGCGATGCAGAGCGTCGTCAGCGGCGGGACCGGCACCAATGCCAAGATCGACGGAGTCGACGTCGCGGGCAAGACGGGCACGGCGGAAGGCGGTACGGGCGACCCGTACACGCTGTGGTTCACGGGGTTCGCCCCGGCGAAGAACCCGGAGGTGGCCGTGGCGGTCGTCGTCGGGAACGGTGGCGGACTCGGGCAGTCCGGCGTCGGCAACACGGTCGCGGCTCCGGTCGCGAAGAAGGTCATGGAGGCGGTGCTGAACAAATGAGACCCACCAGCGGACTCACTTTCGGTGGGCGGTACCAGCTCTCCTCCCGTGTCGCGATCGGCGGCATGGGCGAGGTGTGGCAGGCGACCGACCTCGTCATCGGCCGGACCGTCGCGCTCAAGATCCTGAAGGACGAGTACCTCGGTGACCCGGGCTTCCTCGAGCGCTTCCGCGCCGAGGCCCGGCACGCGGCACTCGTCAACCACGAGGGCATCGCCAACGTCTTCGACTACGGCGAGGAGGACGGCAGCGCCTACCTCGTGATGGAGCTCGTCCCCGGCGAGGCCCTGTCCACCATGATCGAGCGGGAGCACACGCTGCCGGTCGACAAGGTGCTCGACATCGTCGCCCAGACCGCGAACGCCCTGCAGGCCGCGCACGCGGTCGGTCTGGTGCACCGCGACATCAAGCCGGGCAACCTGCTCATCACGCCCGACGGTCGTGTGAAGATCACGGACTTCGGCATCGCGCGCATCGCCGACCAGGTCCCGCTCACCGCGACCGGCCAGGTCATGGGCACCGTCCAGTACCTGTCGCCGGAGCAGGCGAGCGGCCACCCGGCGTCGCCGTCGACCGACATCTACTCGCTCGGCATCGTCGCGTACGAGTGCCTGGCCGGACGTCGCCCCTTCACCGGCGAGTCCCAGGTCGCCATCGCGATGGCGCACATCAACGAGCAGCCACCCGCGCTGCCCGGCGACGTGCCCGAGCCGGTGTCGGCCCTCGTCCTGTCCTGCATCGCGAAGAAGCCGGCGGACCGCCCGGCGACCGCCGCGAACCTCGCCCGTGCAGCCCAGGCGCTGCGCCGTGGGGACGTCGCCGCTGCGACCGTCGCCGTCCCGGCGGTCGGTGGTGGCGGGACCGTCGCGTTCAACCCGCCGCAGGGCCCCGGTGACGACGCTGCGACCGCGTTGATCGGGACGCAGGCGGGAGCGGTCGCTGGCCCTCCCGGTACTCCGCGGTCACCCGCGGCCCCGGAGGACGAGGAGCCGCGGAAGAAGCGTGCCTGGATCTGGTGGCTCGTGGGCGTCCTCGCGGTGCTCGTGATCGGCGGCGTCATCGCGGCGTTCGCGCTCAGCGGGTCGGACGAGCCGGAGCCGGCTCCCACGTCCTCGTCGCCGGCACCCACCCGGACGACGCCGACACCGACCCCGACGACGACCCGGGTCTTCCTGAACAAGAGCGACTACCTCGGTCGCAACGCCGACGAGGTCCGGAACGAGCTCCAGGAGCGCGGGTTCGAGGTCACGGTCCAGGACGGCAGTCCCGCACCGACGGCGGAGCAGGCCGAGACCGTCGCGGACATCACCCCGACCGGCAGCGTGGTCGAGGGCACCCTCGTCACCATCACCCAGTACACGACCCCGCCGACGGCCAACAAGCCGAACACCCCGACCGCGGGGACGGTGTCGCAGTCCGGTCAGGTCACCTTCAGCTGGTCGGCCGCGACCTGCCCCGACGGGTACACCGTGTCGAAGTACTCGTGGACGGTGTCGGGCGGGAAGGACGCCTCCGGCGCGACCTCCGGTGACACCAGCTCGACGGCCGTCACGATCCAGGCCGACGCTGCGGGCGCCCCGGTGTCGTTCACCTACACGGTCACCTGCGGCTCGCTCGCCGCCTCCGAGTCCTCGGACCCGGCGACCGCGACCTGGGAGCAGGCGACCCCCACGCCGACGGGCACCCCGACCGCGCCGCCGACCGGAGCTGCCAAGCCCTGACCGATCGTCACCCGAACGGGGGCTGTCGACACCGTTGTGTAACGGTTCGTCGGCAGCCCCCGTCGTCAGCGTTCGGGCAGGAAGCGCTGCCGTACACTTGCCCGGACGGACATTCGGAGGAGTACGTGCCAGAAGGTGTGACCGCGGGGATCACGCTCCTCGCCAACCGCTACGAGATCGGTGACGTCATCGGTCGTGGGGGCATGGCGACGGTGCACGTGGGGACCGACACGCGACTCGGTCGCAAGGTGGCCGTGAAGCTCCTCAAGCCGAGCCTCGCGTCGGACCCGACGTTCCGGATCCGCTTCCGACAGGAGGCGCAGGCGGCAGCCCGCATGGCGCACCCGACCATCGTGCGTGTGTACGACGCGGGCGAGGAGACCGTCACCGAGCCCTCGGGCAACCAGGTCCAGGTGCCCTACATCGTCATGGAGCACGTCGACGGCCGCGCGGTGTCCGACGTCCTCGACGACGGCCCGCTCGACCCGGCAGAGGCGGTCCGCATCACCGAGGGCATCCTGACCGCCCTCGAGTACTCGCACCGCGCCGGCGTCGTGCACCGCGACATCAAGCCCGCGAACGTCATGGTGACGCACGGCGGTCAGGTCAAGGTCATGGACTTCGGCATCGCCCGCGCCATCACCGACACGTCCGCCACGGTGGCGCAGACCACGTCGATCCTCGGTACGGCGTCGTACTTCTCCCCGGAACAGGCCCGCGGCGAGACCGTCGACGCGCGGACGGACCTGTACTCCACCGGTGTCCTGCTCTTCGAGCTGCTGACCGGCCGACCGCCGTTCGTCGGCGATTCGCCGGTGGCGGTGGCCTACCAGCACGTGAGCGAGCAGCCGGTCGCCCCGTCCACGCTCGCACCCGAGGTGTCCCCGGCGCTCGACGCCGTCACGCTGCACGCCCTGGTGAAGGACCGCACGCGCCGGTTCCAGAACGCAGCGGAGTTCCGGACCGACCTGCAGCAGGCGGCTGCCGGCAAGGTCCCGGTCTCCACGCGCACGCTGCAGCAGAACGCCGCGCACGACGCGTCCACGATGCTCTTCGGGGTCAACCCCCGCACGACCTCGAACCCTGCGGTCGCGTTCCGGGAGCTCGACGACGACGCCGCCGACCACCGCCCCCAGCGCACGCAGAACCGTCCGCCGGTCGCGTGGATCTGGCTCGGCATCATCCTGACCGCCGCCGTGATCGCGGGCGTGGTGTTCTTCGTCGCCAACCTGCAGCCAGGCAAGGCTCCGGTGTCGTCCTCGGTGTCCGTGCCGAACGTCGTCGGTGCCACGTGGGACTCCGCGCGCACCGAACTCGAGAAGCGCGACCTCAGCGCGGTCGAGGTCGGCGAGAACTCCGACGGCGTGGCCAAGGACACGGTCATCCGGACCGAACCGGGGTCCGGCACCAACGTCGCCCGCAAGCAGAGCATCAGGGTCGTCGTGTCCCTCGGCCCGGAGCAGGTGGCCGTCCCGGACGTCGCGAACCAGACGCAAGACGCGGCGGAACAGGCCCTGAAGGCCGCCGGCTTCGCGGTCGGCGCGATCAACAGCGACTACTCGAGCGACGTGCCCGAGGGCACCGTCATCAGCAGTGACCCGGCGAGTACCACGCAGCTGACGAAGGGCTCGGTCGTCAACCTGACCGTGTCCAACGGCAAGGTGCAGCTGCCGGACGTCACACAGCAGCCCATCAGCGCCGCCAACGAGGCGCTGGCGAACCTCGGGCTCAACGTGGTCGCGTCACCGACGTACACGTGCACCGGCAGCATCGTGGTGCAGCAGAGTGCCCCGAAGGGTGACGTGGCACAGGGCAGCACGATCACGCTGACCTACTGCGCGGCCTCGGCGCAGCGGCCGTCGCAGGCCCCGTCCGCTCCGGCGGCGCCTGCCCAGGGTGGCGCCGCTGGCGGGAGCGTCGGGGGCGGCGGGCAGTAGCCCGGTCCGTCGCGTCGGCTGCGGCGGGCGTCCGTGCGCCTGCCTGGAGGCACGCCGCACCCACCGCCCCGTCGGTCACGTCGCGAGACGGTCACGTCGGTACAACGTCGGTACACCGGTAGCGTCCGGTGGGCTGGCGGCGCTGGACTGCGCACGTCTGGAACGGCCGACGGCCGACGGCCGTTCACCGCCGACACCCTGCGGCGTGCAGCGGTGCGGGGTCGACCGGCGCCGTCAGGACCGGTGCGCGGCGATCAGGGGGTTCAGGGCCGCGGCCCGCTCGGCAGCGCCGACCAGACCGGTGGTCTCGAGCCAGTTGCCGACCATCCGGTACCCACCCTCGGTCAGGACCGACTCGGGGTGGAACTGCACGCCGTACACGGGGTGGTCGCGGTGCTCGACACCCATGATCACGCCGCCGCCGGTCCGCGCGGTGACGGTCAGCTCGTCCGGCACCGTGCCGTCCACGATGGCGAGGGAGTGGTACCGCGTGGCCGTGAACGGGTGCGGGACCCCCGTGAAGAGCACGCTGTCGTCGTGATCGACCTGCGAGGTCTTGCCGTGCATGAGTTCCTCGGCGTGGGTCACCGTCGCGCCGAGCGCCTCGGCGATGGCCTGGTGACCCAGGCACACGCCGAGCAGCGGGGCCTCGGCATCGATCGCCGCCCGGACGGTGGGGATCGAGATGCCGGCGTCCCCTGGCGTGCCCGGACCGGGCGAGAGCAGCACGCCGTCGTAGTCGGCGATCCGGTCGGCGATCTCGGCTTCGGGGAAGGCGTCGTTCCGCACGACGTCGGTGTCCGCGCCGAGCTGCTGCAGGTACCCGTTGAGGGTGTAGACGAAGCTGTCGTAGTTGTCGACGACGAGGATCTTGGTCATGGTCGGATCACCGTACTCGTGGGGGATGTGCGCTGGCTGCTGAGGGTCTTCCCACAGACGTGGTCACGGTAGGATACCGGCCATGGCCAAGGACAAGGACCGCACCAAGCCCGCCCGGAGGACCCGAGCCGACTCGGTCGACACGGCGGGCGACCAGCCCAATCCCGTGTGGTTCAAGCCGGTCATGTTCGGCTTCATGCTCGTCGGGCTCGCCTGGGTGATCGTCTTCTACATCTCGAACACGACCCTGCCGGTGCCGTCGCTCGGCTCCTGGAACATCCTGATCGGCTTCGGGATCATGTTCATCGGCTTCCTCATGACCACGCGCTGGCGCTGACTCGCCGCTCTGCACCTCCGACGCCCGTCGCACCTCCTGGTGCGGCGGGCGTCGTCGTTCGTCCGGCCCCGTCGTCGCAGCCCGCTCTCCACAAGCGCAACAGCGACCGCAGCCGTTCATCCACACTCGAGGGCCGATTCTCCACAGTTGTCCACACTTTCCACACGATCATCCACACCCGCTTCCCCGAGTTGTCCACAGCCTCCTCCACAGTGGGGATAATCACACCCGTGTAACTCACCGAGTTGTCCCCAGTTGTGGAGAACTCAAGGGCAGCTGTGGAGAGCGGTACGCGGAGATGCAGAACGCCCCGCCCCACACTGCGGTGGGACGGGGCGTTCTGACGGTGCTCCGCGGTGCTCAGCCGATCGCGTAGCCGCCGATGCTGAGGTACGCGGCTCCGATGCCGGCCACGAGCAGCACGGCCTCGGCGATGAGCAGACCGATCTGCAGGCCCCGCTGGCGGACGTTCCGGGTCTTGGAGAAGACGAACCCGGTGACGAAGCCGAGGACGATGCCGCCGACGTGCGCCTGCCACGAGATGTTCGTCCCGGGCAGGAACCCGACCACGAGGTTGAGCCCCATGATGACGAGCAGCTGGACGGCGTTGTAGCCGAGGCTCCGCTGGATCACGAAGAACGCCGCGAACAGACCGAAGATCGCGCCCGAGGCGCCGACCACGGGGGTCCCGGGTGTCAGCAGGGAGACCGCGAGGTCACCGCCGAGGCCCGCCAGGAAGTACAGCGCCACGAAGCGCCACGTCCCGAGCAGGTTCTCGAGGATCCGCCCGAAGATGAACACCGCGAGCATGTTGAACCCGATGTGGAAGATCGACGAGTGGACGAAGAGCCCCGTCACGAGTCGCCACGGCTGCGTCCCGACCAGCGGGGTCCAGTAGCTCAGCCACTGGTTGACGACGCCGCCCGACAGCAGGTTCAGCAGCCAGACGACCACCGACACCGCGATGATCACGGTGGTGGCCTTCTGGTCCATCACGGCGAAGCGACGCCGAGCGACGGTCAAGCCGCCCGGCGCCCCGGAGGCACGACGGTTCGCCTGGAACTGCGCACGCTGCTCACGGACGCACTCCGGGCAGTGCACACCGACGGCCGCCGGTGTCTGGCACTCGGTGCAGATCGTCCGCCCGCACCGCTGGCACAGGATGAAGCTCTGCCGGTCCGGGTGCCGGTAACAGTAGTTGTCCCGCCCCGGGGCCTGGTCGGTCACTGGGTTCAGACGTCCTCGACGTCGATGCTCTCGATGACGACGTCGTCGAGCGGCTTGTCACGGCCGTCCGTGGGCACGCCCTCGATCGCGTCGACGACGGCGCGCGACTCGTCGTCGGCGACCTGGCCGAAGATGGTGTGCTTGCCCTGGAGCCACGGGGTGGCCACCGTCGTGATGAAGAACTGCGAGCCGTTCGTGCCGCGCCCGCCCTGGATGCCGGCGTTCGCCATCGCGAAGATGTACGGCTCCTGGAAGGTGAGCTCCGGGTGGATCTCGTCGTCGAAGCGGTAGCCCGGACCACCGATGCCCTGGCCGAGCGGGTCGCCGCCCTGGATCATGAAGTCCTTGATGATGCGGTGGAAGACGACACCGTCGTAGAGCTTGTCGGTCGAGACCTTGCCCGTACCGGGGTGCGTCCACTCCTGCTTGCCGGTCGCGAGGTCGACGAAGTTCTTGACGGTCTTCGGGGCGTGGTTGCCGAACAGGTTGACGCGGATGTCGCCCTTGTTCGTGTGGATCGTTGCGACAGCGGTGTGCAGAGACATGTTCCGATTCTCGCATGTACTCCTGACGGTGGGACGGATCACACAGCCGACGATCCGTGACCTGTCAGGGTGCTCGGTGGCAGGATGGGGTCACGCCGATCCGATGGAGGTACCAGATGACGACGATCGAGATCCCGCGCAAGCGTCGGAAGCAGATCAAGAAGCTCAAGGGCAAGACGGCCTCGCTCCTCGGCGAGCAGCGCAAGGTCCTCGAGCACGCGAACGCGATCCTCGCCGAGGCCCGCTCGCACGCTGCCGACGCAGCCCGCAAGGACATCGCCCCGCGCGTGCAGAACGCGATCGACAACGGGATCCGTCCCGCCGTCGCGACGGGCGTGCACGCAGCGACCTCGGCCGCCCAGAGCGCGTCCCACCGCTTCCAGACCGAGGTCGTCCCCGGCCTCGTCGCGACCGCCGGTTCGGTCATGAGCGTCAAGGACCTCGCGAAGGACCCGCGCGTCAAGAAGATCGTGAAGGACGCCCAGAAGAAGGGCAAGAAGGCCAAGAAGGCTGCGGCCAAGTACACGCCTGGCCAGCAGAAGAAGGGTCTGGGCTTCGGTGGGGTCGCCCTCATCGTGGTCGGTGTGGTCGCCGTCGCCGGTGCCGCGTACGCCGCGTACCAGACGCTCCGCGCCGACGACGACCTGTGGGTCGCCGACGACGCCGACTCGGCGGAGAAGCCCGCCGCCTGACCTCCCCGGTTCGTACGAAGGGCCCCGGCACTGCTCCGGGGCCCTTCGTCGTCCCCGGCGCTGTCCAGCCGTCATGCTCCGATGCCTGCGGACCACCGAGCGGGCGCGTTCGGTCACGCTCGACACGGTCACTCGACCGGAAGAACCCGCTCGGTGGCACGCACACGGCACGTCCTGCCCGCCCACGGCCAGCAGCAGCTTCGAACTGGAGGCACACGCTCAGTCGCCGCGGGGCGTGGTCGCGCAACCTGCCGCGTCGCTCGCCCAGGTGAGACGACATGCCGCGTCGGAACACCCACCGACGGCACGTCGTGCGACCGCAACGAACCGAACGCCCACCGCGCCGGCACCGCTCGCCCGAAGCCAAGCGAAACGAAGCGGCCGCCGCAGCGGCGGAACCTGATGGAAGGCCACCGTTCGGCAACGTCACTGTTCCGTCGGAGGCGACCATCGCGGAGCGGCGCGGCGAAGCCGCTGACGAGCACAACGACCGAGACCGGCGAAGCGAGGAACGAGCGGAGCAGTGTCCGCCCTGAGGGAGTGGAGCCTGGGAGAATCGAACTCCCGACATCCTGCTTGCAAAGCAGGCGCTCTACCAACTGAGCTAAGGCCCCGTGAGGACCAGCATACCGGCCCTCGGAGGGAAGTGGTGGGGCTACAAGGACTTGAACCTTGGACCTCTTCGTTATCAGCGAAGCGCTCTAACCGCCTGAGCTATAGCCCCTCAGACCAGATGAAAGCCTACCGTACCGATCTCGCAGAACGAAATCGAGGGCAGACCGCCGTCCGGCCCGGGTGTGTCAGTTGTTCGTGAAGCCCACGAGCAGGCCGCCCGTGATCCGCACACTGAGGTTGTAGAGGACACTCACGATCGCGCCGAGCACGGTGCCGACGACCACGTTGAGGATGCCCACCACGACGGAGAACCCGAGGACCTGCCCGAGGGAGAACTGGTCCATGATCGAGTAGCTGTTCTGCCCGGTGACGTCCTTGAGCAGGGCGTCGATCTGGGTGAAGACACCGGTCTGGTTCAGGATGACCCACACCAGCGCCGTGGCGACGACGATCACGATCGACCCGGCGAGCGCGATGAGGAAGCTCAGCTTCACCATCGACCAGAAGTCGAGGTACACCAGACGCAGGCGGACCTGCCGGGTACCGGTGGGACGTTTCGCCTTCTTCTGGAGCTTCTCGGCGACACTACTCATTGTTCGACTGGTCCTCTCCGGCCTCGTCCTCGACAGGCTCGGTGTCGGCGGGGTCGGCGGGTTCGGGCGCCGCTTCGTCAGGGCTCACCGTCTCCACCGGGCCCGCAGGCTCGATCTCAGGCTCGGCGTCGTCCTGGTCGTCCAGGTTCCGCTCGCTGTTCCGGGCCACCGCGATGATCCGGTCGTTCTCCGCGAACCTCGCGAAGACCACACCCATCGTGTCGCGACCCTTGGCGGGCACCTCGGACACGGCAGACCTTACCACCTTGCCCGACTGCAGCACGACGAGCACCTCGTCGTCCTCGCCCACGATGAGTGCGCCCACCAGGTCGCCTCGGTCGGTGGCCAGCTTGGCCACCTTGATGCCGAGACCACCACGGCCCTGCACCCGGTACTGGTCGACCGAGGTCCGCTTGGCGTAGCCGCCCTCGGTCATCACCCAGACGTACCCGTCGTCCGACACGACCCGCGCGGCGAGGAGCGAGTCGTCGCCGCGGAAGGACATGCCCTTCACACCGGAGGTCGACCGACCCATCGGACGCAGCGTGTCGTTCGTCGCGGTGAAGCGGAGCGACATGCCGTGCTTCGACACGAGGAGCAGGTCGTCGGTCTCGTCGACGAGCAGCGCCTGGACGAGCTTGTCGCCCTCGCGCAGGTTGATCGCGATGATGCCACCGGTGCGGTTCGTGTCGTACTCGGGGAGCGCGGTCTTCTTCACGAGCCCCTGCTCGGTCGCGAGCACGAGGTACTGCGCGGCCTCGTAGTCGCGGATGTCGAGCACCTGCTGGATCTGCTCGTCCGGCTGCATCGCGAGCAGGTTGGCGACGTGCTGGCCCTTGGCGTCGCGGCTCGCCTCCTGCAGCTCGTACGCCTTGGCGCGGTACACGCGGCCCTGGTCCGTGAGGAACAGCAGCCAGTGGTGGGTCGTGGTGACGAAGAAGTGCTCGACGATGTCGTCCGCCCGGAGCTGCGCACCCTTGACGCCGCGGCCACCACGGTGCTGCGACCGGTAGTTGTCGCTCCGCGTGCGCTTGACGTACCCGCCGCGGGTGATGGTGACGACCATCTCCTCTTCGGGGATGAGGTCCTCGATGGACATGTCGCCGTCGTACCCGAGCATGATCTCGCTGCGACGGTCGTCCCCGAAGCGGTCGACGATCTCGGCGAGCTCGTCACCGATGATCGTGCGCTGCCGGGTCTCCGACGCCAGGATGTCCTGGAAGTCGGCGATCTTCCGCTCGAGTTCCTCGGCCTCGTCGTGGATCTTCTGGCGCTCGAGGGCGGCCAGGCGCCGGAGCTGCAGCTCGAGGATCGCGCGTGCCTGGATCTCGTCGACGGACAGCAGGTCCATCAGACCGGTCCGCGCCTCCTCGACGTCGGGCGAGCGACGGATGAGCGCGATGACCTCGTCGAGGGCGTCGAGCGCGGCGAGGTAGCCGCGCAGGATGTGCGCGCGCTTCTCGGCCTCGCGCAGCCGGTACTGCGTGCGCCGGACGATGACGTCGATCTGGTGGTCGACCCAGGCGGAGATGAAGCCGTCGAGCGACAGCGTGCGCGGCACCCCGTCGACGATGGCGAGCATGTTCGCGCCGAAGTTCTCCTGCAGCTGCGTGTGCTTGTACAGGTTGTTCAGCACGACCTTCGCCACCGCGTCGCGCTTGAGCACGATGACCAGGCGCTGCCCGGTGCGGCCGGAGGTCTCGTCGCGGATGTCGGCGATGCCGGCGAGCTTGCCGTCCTTGACGCCCTCGGCGATCTTGATCGCCAGGTTGTCCGGGTTCACCTGGTACGGCAGCTCGGTGACGACCAGGCACGTGCGGCCCTGGATCTCCTCGACGTTCACGACGGCACGCATCGTGATCGAGCCGCGACCGGTCCGGTAGGCGTCCTGGATGCCCTTGGTGCCGAGGATCTGGGCACCGGTCGGGAAGTCCGGGCCCTTGATCCGCTGCATGAGCGCGCCGAGCAGTTCCTCGCGCGTCGCGTCCGGGTGCGCGAGCGCCCACTGGGCACCCTCGGCGACCTCGCGCAGGTTGTGCGGCGGGATGTTCGTCGCCATGCCGACCGCGATGCCGACCGACCCGTTGACGAGCAGGTTCGGGAAGCGCGCGGGCAGGATCGACGGCTCCTGCGTGCGACCGTCGTAGTTGTCCTGGAAGTCGACGGTGTCCTCGTCGATGTCCCGGACCATCTCCATGGCGAGCGGCGCCATCTTGGTCTCGGTGTACCGCGGGGCGGCCGCACCGTCGTTGCCGGGCGACCCGAAGTTGCCCTGGCCGAGCGCGAGCGGGTAGCGCAGCGACCACGGCTGCACGAGGCGGACGAGCGCGTCGTAGATCGCGCTGTCACCGTGCGGGTGGAACTGGCCCATGACGTCGCCGACGACGCGGGAGCACTTCGAGAACGCCCGGTCCGGCCGGTAGCCACCGTCGAACATCGCGTAGATGACGCGGCGGTGCACCGGCTTCAGGCCGTCACGGACCTCCGGCAGCGCACGTCCGACGATGACGGACATCGCGTAGTCGAGGTACGACCGCTGCATCTCGAGCTGCAGGTCGACCTGCGAGATGCGGTCGCCGGAGACCACGATGTCGCCTACCTCGCCGTGCACGATCTCCGGCTGCTCGTCGGCGCCGTTCTCGTTGTCGTCAGCCATGTGGCTTGGTCACCTTTCTGGTGGCCCTCCGGTCGTCGGCCGGGAGGCACTGGTTCCGTCGGTCGCGCCGGGCGCGACCACAGGGGGTCGGGACTGGTCGACGCGGCTGGCACCGCGCCTCCAGGCCGGTACTAGATGTCGAGGAAGCGGACGTCCTTGGCGTTCTGCTGGATGAACTGGCGACGCGACTCGACGTCCTCGCCCATCAGTGTCGCGAAGACGCTGTCGACCGCGGCGGCGTCCTCGAGCGTGACCTGCAGGAGCGTGCGGGTGTCAGGGTTCATCGTGGTGTCCCAGAGCTCCTTGTAGTCCATCTCGCCGAGACCCTTGTAGCGCTGGATCCCGTTGTCCTTCGGGATGCGCTTGCCGGCGGCGATGCCCGCCTGCATCAGGGCGTCGCGCTCGCGGTCGCTGAACACGTACTCGTGCGCGGCGTTCGACCACTTCAGGCGGTACAGCGGCGGCTGCGCGAGGTACACGTAGCCGCGCTCGATGAGCGGACGCATGTAGCGGAAGAGCAGCGTGAGCAGCAGCGTCGTGATGTGCTGGCCGTCGACGTCGGCATCGGCCATCAGCACGATCTTGTGGTACCGGGCCTTGTCCGGGTCGAAGTCCTCGCCGATGCCGGCGCCGAACGCCGTGATCATCGACTGGATCTCCTGGTTGGCCAGGGCGCGGTCGAGGCGGGCCTTCTCGACGTTCAGGATCTTGCCGCGCAGCGGCAGGATCGCCTGCGTCATCGGGTTGCGGCCCTGCACGGCGGAACCGCCGGCGGAGTCACCCTCGACCATGAAGATCTCCGACAGCGTCGGGTCCTTCGACTGGCAGTCCTTGAGCTTGCCGGGCATGCCGCCCGACTCGAGCAGGCCCTTGCGACGGGTGGTCTCGCGCGCCTTGCGGGCCGCGAGCCGCGCCTGCGACGCCTGGATCGCCTTGCGGACGACGTCGCGCGCCTGGGCCGGGTTGCTCTCGAACCAGTGGGTGAGCTCGGTGCCGACGACGCGCTGCACGAACGACTTGGCCTCGGTGTTGCCGAGCTTGGTCTTCGTCTGTCCCTCGAACTGCGGCTCGCCGAGCTTCACGGAGATGACGGCGGTCAGCCCTTCGCGGATGTCGTCACCCGTGAGGTTGTCGTCCTTCTCCTTGATGATCTTGGTCTCTCGGGCGTACCGGTTGACCAGGCTCGTCAGGGCAGCGCGGAAGCCCTCTTCGTGGGTGCCGCCCTCGTGCGTGTTGATCGTGTTCGCGAAGGTGTGGACGCTCTCCTGGTACGAGGTGTTCCACTGCATGGCGATCTCGAGCGCGATCTTGCGCTCGGTGTCCTCGGCCTCGATCGCGATGACGTCGGGGTGGACCAGGTCCGCCTTCTTCTGCGCGTTGAGGTACTCGACGTAGTCGGGCAGCCCGCGCTCGTAGCGGAAGGAGTCCTTCCGCGACTCCTCGCCCTCGTCCGGGGTGCGCTCGTCGGTGAGGTTGATGCGGAGACCCTTGTTGAGGAAGGCCATCTGCTGGAAGCGCGTGCGCAGCGTCTCGTAGTCGAACTCGACGGTCTCGAAGATGTCGGCGTTCGGCCAGAACGTGATCGTGGTGCCGGTGGTGTCGGTCTCCTCGTCCTTCGAGACGGGGGCGACCGGGACGCCGTCGGTGTAGCTCTGGCGCCAGACGTGACCCTGGCGACGGACCTCGACGTCGAGCTCGGAGCTCAGGGCGTTCACGACGGAGGAGCCGACGCCGTGCAGGCCGCCGGAGACCGCGTACCCGCCGCCGCCGAACTTGCCGCCGGCGTGCAGGACGGTGAGGACGACCTGGAGCGTCGAGACCCCCTCGGCCGCATGGGTGTCGACCGGGATGCCACGGCCGTTGTCGACCACGCGGACACCGCCGTCCTCGCGGATCGTCACGTCGATCGTGTCGCAGTAGCCGGCCAGCGCCTCGTCGACGGAGTTGTCCACGATCTCCTGCACCAGGTGGTGGAGACCGCGCGGACCCGTCGAGCCGATGTACATGCCCGGGCGCTTGCGGACCGCCTCGAGCCCCTCCAGCACCTGAATCTGGTCTGCGCCGTACGATGGTTCCGTCGGTGGAGCCTGCTCGGTCTCGTCCTGCGGGATCGTCCGGTCGTCGTCAGATTCTGATGCCATGTCGGGATTGCTCCTGCCTGCGCGCGGAACGCCCGCACACTGCACTCGCCAGTCTACCGCAGGAGCCCCTCTCCACGGGGCTCATCCGCCCGCTGGACGGGTGTTCTTCATCCCCGAGGACGATTTCGTCGGGTCAACCGTAGGTGTCGCGGGGACCACGCCCCTGGACCGTCCTGGGACCGCGTTTCCAGGTGGGGGCGTCCGGCCCGGAAACCCGGATCGACTGCACGCCCGCTCCGGGGTGGCGCTCGGCGATCGTCGTGGTGACGGTCGCACGCATCAGCCGGAGCTGCGTCGCCCAGGCCGTCGAGTCGCAGCGGATGACGAGCGTGCCGTCGTCGATGGTCATCGGGCGGGAGTGCTTGGCGAGTTCGTCGCCCACCACCGCGGGCCAGTCCACGAAGAGCTCCGAGCGGGCGAGCGGCTCCGACCACCCGAGCTCCTGGGCCAGGGCACCGACGACGTCCCCGAGCCCACGGGGTTCGCGCCCCTTGCCGTACGGCACGGTGTCGGCGTCGAGTTCGCGGGAACGGCGGCGTCGGGCGTCGACGGTGCGGAGGGACGGGTCACCGAGGACGGCGCGGAGGTGGCGGTAGACCCGCGCCGGCTCGGAGGGCTTCCAGGGCTTCGGCATCAGGCGTGCGCCTCGTCGGTCACGATCGTGCCCGCCTCGATCCGGACGGTGTGGGCGGCGAGCTGGTCGGGCACGTCCCCGAACACCGCGGCGGTGATGAGCACCTGCTCGTAGTCGGCGACCGCGCCCGCGAGCCGTTCACGCCGTGACTCGTCGAGTTCGGCGAACACGTCGTCGAGGATGATGATCGGGTCGCCCAGGGTCGACTCTGCGCGGAGCACCGCGGCGCCGGCGAGCTTGATCGCGAGTGCGAACGACCAGGACTCGCCGTGACTGGCGTAGCCGCGGGCAGGTAACCCGTTCAGCTGGAAGAGCACGTCGTCGCGATGAGGTCCGACGAGGGTCAGTCCGCGGTCGAGTTCGTCCTTCCGCCGCCGCTCGAGCGCGCCCCGGAAGGCATCGGCCGCGGCGGCCACGGACACCGGCTCGTCCGGCGTCCCGAGCACCGGGTCGGTGGCCGCTGCGTCCTCGGGGTCCCCGCCCCGCACGCTGAGCACACCCGAGATCGTCGCCTCGTGCCGTTCGCCGGCGACCGTGGCGTAGGCCTCGGTGACGAACGGCGCGAGCCGTCGTGTCAGGTGGTCACGGGCCGCGATGATCTCGGCACCGAACGCGACGAGCCGGTCGTCCCAGACGTCGAGCGTCGCGAGCGACCCGGACCGGGCACCGGTCGACCGCGCCGTCTTCAGGAGCGTGTTGCGCTGCCGGAGCGTCCGGTCGTAGTCGGCGAGGACCCCCTGCATCCGCGGGGCGATCTGGCCGAGGAGCTCGTCGAGCATCCGCCGCCGGCCGGAGGGCTCCCCGCGGACGAGCGCCAGGTCCTCGGGGGCGAAGAGGACGCTCGTGCAGTAGCGCGGCAGTTCGCGGGGCTTGATCGCGGCGCGGTTGACCTGCGCTCGGTTCGACCCGGTGCGGTTGATCTGCACCTCGGCCAGGATGCTGCGGTCCTCGTGGGCCAGTCGAGCGCGCACGATCGCTGCGTCGCAGCCCTGGCGGACGAGGGCCGCATCGGTCGGGACCCGGTGGGAGCCGAGGGTGGACAGGTAGCCGATGGCCTCGACCAGGTTGGTCTTGCCCTGTCCGTTCCGTCCGACGAACAGGTTCGGCCCGCGTGCGAGGTCGACGTCCGCCTCCCGGTAGTTCCGGAAGTCGGTGAGTTGCAAGTGGTCGACGTGCACGCGGGCCGAGACGAGCTCAGGTGGTTACCTGAACTACGCCTTCTTGACGGCGTGGCCGCCGAACTGGTTGCGGAGCGCCGCGACGGCCTTCATCGTCGGGGACGCGCTGCCCTGACGCGAGACGAAGCGCGCGAAGATCGACGCGGAGATGGTCGGCATCGGCACGGCGTGCTCGATGGCCTCCTCCACGGTCCAGCGGCCCTCGCCGGAGTCCTCGACGTAGCCCTCGATCGCGTCGAGCTTCGGGTCCTCGTTCAGTGCGAGCACCATCAGGTCGAGCAGCCAGGAGCGCACGACCGTGCCGCGCTGCCACCCGGCGAAGACCGCGGGGACGTCCTTGATGATGTCCTTGGCCTCGAGGAGCTCGTAGCCCTCGCCGTACGCCTGCATGATCGCGTACTCGATGCCGTTGTGGACCATCTTGGCGTAGTGACCGGCGCCGACGGGGCCGGCGTGCGAGAAGCCCTCCTCGCGGGGGCCCTCGGGGCGGAGCGCGTCGAAGACCGGCATCGCGAACTCGACGTCCTCGGGAGCGCCGCCGACCATCAGGCCGTAGCCGTTGTCCTTGCCCCAGACACCACCGGACACACCGGCGTCCATGTAGCGGATGCCCTTCGCGCCGAGCTGCTCGGCGTGGATCGTGTCGTCCAGCCACTTCGAGTTGCCGCCGTCGATGACGAGGTCACCCTCGGACAGGACGCCGGCGAGGTCGGTGATCACGTCGTCGGTGATCTTGCCGTGCGGGACCATGACCCACACGAGCTTCTTGCCCTCGGGCAGTGCGGCGGCGAGGGCGCCGAGGTCGGCGACGTCGGAGACGGCGGGGTTCGCGTCGTACCCGGTGACCTCGATGCCTGCGTTGCGGAGACGGGCACGCATGTTGTTGCCCATGCGACCGAGGCCGACAAGACCGATGTGCATGATTTCCTCTTCTGTTCGTCGTCGCGCTGGTGGCCAGTGGCGCGTCAGCGCAGTGGTACGGCTGTTGCGCTATCGCAGCAGGAGATTGGGCTGCAGCAGGTACCGGTATCCGTCCGTCGCCGGGGCCTCTTGCGAGGTCTGGCCGGTGATGAGCACCGGGCCCGGCTTGTTGGGGTTCTCCGTCTTGGTGAAGGAGATGCGGACGAACTCGGAGTGCACCGCGTTCAACCCGTCCAGGAGGAAGGCGGGCTTCAGCGAGACCACCGTTTCCTCCCCGGTCAGCAACGCACTGATCGACTCTGACGCCTGCGCTTGTTCGGATCCGATCGCCTCGAGCGTGAGCCCGTCGACCGAGAAGGAGAACCGGAGCGCCGCTTCGCGCTCCAGGACGAGGGACACCCGTCGGACGGCCTCGACGAGCTCGGCGGTGTTGATCACCGCGTGGTCGTTCACCGTCTCGGGGAAGAGCCGGCGGACCGGGGGGTAGTTGCCCTTGATGAGCAGCGAGGTCACGGTCTTGTCGTCGGCGTGGAACGCGATGAGCTCACGGTCCGACGATCCGCTGATCGAGACCGACACCGTGGACGCCGACCCGAACGTGCGGCCGACCTCCTGCAGGGTGCGGGCGGGGACGAGCGCGTGCAGCGGGTCGGAGCCGACGCGTCCGGAGTCCCACGCGATCGTGCGGACCGCGACGCGGTAGCGGTCGGTGGCGATGAGCGACAGGTCGTTGTCGCCGACCTCGAGCTGGACACCCGTGATGACCGGCGTGACGTCGTCGCGACTGGCGGCGACGGCGACCTGGGACACGGCCTCGGAGAAGGCGTCACCGGGGACGACCCCGGTCTGCTCGCCGATCTCCGGCAGCGTCGGGTACTCCTCGACCGGCATGGACAGCAGCGTGAAGTGTGCCGATCCGCAGGTGACCGAGATCTTCGTGTCCTCGGTGGTGAAGGTCACCGGGGCGTTCGGCAGTCGGCTCGAGATGTCGTTCAGCAGTCGGCCGGAGACGAGCACGGTGCCCGGTTCGTCGATCTGCGCCGTGATCGACGTCTGGGCCGAGACCTCGTAGTCGAAGGACGACAGCGTGAGCCGATCGCCCTCGGCGTGGATGAGGACTCCGGACAGGATCGGGAGGGTCGTGCGCTGTGGGAGGAGCTTCACCGCGAAGGAGACGGCTTCGGAAAAGACGTCCCGGTTGACCTCGAACTTCACAGCTGGGACCCCTGTCGATCGGTTGGACTGTCCGGCCGCCCCATTGTGGCACAGCGGAGCAGGGCCCGGATTTCTTGTCATCCCGCCGTCCACAAGGTTGGCCCGCGGAACTTCATCGTTAACCAGGATCAATGGTGTTAACGCCTGTGCACAGTGTGGATAACTCTGTGCATCCCGCTTCTCCACAGGGAACTACACACGTGTGAGTTGTGAGTCGCGTGTTGGCAGCGTCTGGATGAACAAATCTCATCTATCCGCTTCCATCCCCAGTCTCCACAGGTGAGGTCAGAACTGTGAACAACCGGACCGCGTGTCCTCCACAGTTATCCACAGGCTTTCCACACTGGGGGAAACTCGGCCCATGGAACCGTCTCAGATGGTGGATACGCGCCGAGGCGGGCCGATCCGCGGGTGGTGGTGCGGGCCTCCCGGCTGACGACGGAACGACGGACGGGAGGCACGGTGCCGTGTCGCACCGTGCCTCCCGTCCGTCAGCCGGTCGCGTCCGCGTCAGCTGCTCGCGCCCGCGTCAGCGGTAGCGGCGGTCCTGCTTGATGCGGCTCGTCAGCTCGGTGACCTGGTTGTAGATCGACCGACGCTCCTTCATCAGCTCGGTGATCTTCTTGTTCGCGTACATGACGGTGGTGTGGTCCCGGTTGCCGAACAGCTGCCCGATCTTCGGCAGCGACAGGCTCGTCATCTCACGGCACAGGTACATCGCGATCTGTCGGGCGGTGGCGATCGCCTGGGACCGGGACGATCCGTAGAGGTCGTCGACCGAGAGCTTGAAGTACTCCGCGGTGTGGTTGATGATGTCCGTCGGCGCGATCACGTTGTCGTCGTCGAGGGTGATCAGGTCCTTCAGGACGGTCTGCACCAGGGCCATGTCGACGGCCGTCCGGTTCAGGCTCGCGAACGCCGTCACGCGGATGAGCGTGCCCTCGAGCTCCCGGATGTTGCTCGACACCTTCGACGCCATGAACTCCAGGATGTCGTCGGGCACCTGCAGGTGGTCGGACTGCGCCTTCTTGCGCAGGATCGCGATGCGCGTCTCGAGGTCCGGTGCCTGCACGTCGGTGATCAGACCCCACTCGAACCGCGAGCGCATCCGGTCCTCGAAGCCGGTCAGGTGCTTCGGCGCGACGTCCGACGTGATGACGACCTGCTTGTTGTGGTCGTGCAGCGTGTTGAACGTGTGGAAGAAGGCCTCCTGCGTGGAGTCCTTCCCCTGCAGGAACTGGATGTCGTCGATCAGCAGGATGTCGATGTCGCGGTAGCGCTGCTGGAACTGGTTCGAGCGGTTGTTCGCGATCGAGTTGATGAAGTCGTTCGTGAACTCCTCGCTCGACACGTACCGCACGCGGATGCCCGGGTACAGGCTCTCGGCGTAGTGGCCGATCGCGTGCAGCAGGTGCGTCTTGCCGAGGCCGGAGTCGCCGTAGATGAAGAGCGGGTTGTAGGCCTTGGCCGGTGCCTCGGCGACCGCGACCGCGGCGGCGTGGGCGAAGCGGTTCGACGAGCCGATGACGAAGTTGTCGAAGTTGTACTTCGGGTTGAGGCGTGACTCGGGGCGTCCGCCGGTGCCCGGGGAGTCGATCTGGCTCGGGACGAACGGCGCCTCGATGTACTGCCGCGGCGCCGCGCTCTGCTCCACCGGCGCCTGCACGGGCTCGGCGTACTCGGGGACGTGGCTCGCGACGACGGGGTCGACGCGCGGCTCGGACGCCATGTCCGGGTTCACCGTGATGGCGAAGTTCGCGACCGAGTCGTCACCGACCCGCGAGACGGCCTCGGTGATGGGGACCCGGATCCGCTGCTCGAGCATGCCGCGCGTCAGGTCGTTCGGGACCTCGAGGTAGAGCGTGCCGGCGAGCACGCCCTTCGGCTCGACCAGGTTGAGGAAGCCGTGCAGCTGCGGGGTGATGCGGTCGTCCTCGGAGAGGAGGCCCAGGACGGAGGACCAGAGGTCCTCGACGGGGTCGGCCGGCATCGTCATTCGCGCTGGTCTCCTGGTCTGGTGTCGGTGTGCTGGTGTCGGACGTCGGCGGTGGTCCGCCGCTCCCGTGTCGTCCCCGTCGCGTCGAGCCCGTCCGGTCGTCGCGGGAGGCGGCGTGGCTCGGGCCCGCTCGGTCGGAGGTGCTCCACGAGCGTGTCCGGCGCGGCCGATCCACGGGGCCGGACCGCTGTCGCTCCGTGGCGGTGATCCACAGGGTTGTCCACAGTCCTGTCCACGGCGACCCGGCTGCGGACGTCGAGGTGACTCCCCCGTCGCTCCGCGGAACGGGCCGATCGATCACCCCACTGTAAAGGGTCCGGCCGAGTCGTACCGAACGCACGTTTTCCCCAATGTGGATGATGATCGTGCGTGTGCCCCGTGCCCGCCCGGGTCGCGGCGCCGTTTGACCTCACCGCCGCCGTCACGTACCGTTAACCAGTTGACTGCGGCCATTCGGTCGCGCCCGTCGTGTCGTTCGGTTCCGTCGAGCGGCTGTCCAGACATACGTGTCGGCTCGCGCTGAGCCCGTCCTCGAGCGCAGCCGTGTGGAGATCATCATGAGCAAGCGCACCTTCCAGCCGAACAACCGCCGTCGCGCCAAGAAGCACGGCTTCCGCGCCCGCATGCGCACCCGTGCCGGCCGCGCCATCCTCGCCGCGCGCCGCAGCAAGGGCCGCACCGAGCTCAGCGCCTGATCGGGCTCCGCCCCCCGGGGCAGCGCCTGATCCGGTCCCGAATCGGAACCCGGTAGCGATCGTGTTGGCCCGCGCCAACCGCATCGTCCGTGGTGACGACTACCGGTCCGTCGTGCGTCGTGGTCGCAGGAGCGCCACGGCGCACGTCGTCGTATCCGTGGTCCGTCGACCCGTCGGGGCCGAACCCGGTCCGGACGGTCCGACGCGGTTCGGGTTCATCGTCGCGAAGACGGTCGGCAACGCCGTCACCCGCAACACGGTCCGACGACGGTTCAAGGCGATCGCCCACGAACTGCTGACCGAGGTGCCGACCGGCCACGACGTGGTCATCAGGGCCTTGCCAGCCGCGGCGCAGGCCGGATGGCCTACCCTTCTCGAAGACGTCTCGCGCTCCTTCGCGCGCGGGGTGGAGAAGGCAGCATGAACCGCATCCAGTGGACCCGGCTGGCGTTGAACCGACTGGCCTGGGTCGTCGCGTTGCTCCCGCGCAACGTGTGCGTCGTCGTGCTGCGCGCCTACCGCGCGGTCATCTCTCCCCTGTACGGGAACGTCTGCCGCTACCACCCGTCGTGCTCACGGTACGCGCTCGAGGCCATCCAGCAGTACGGCGTCGTGCGCGGGTCGGCGATGGGGGCCTGGCGGATCGCGCGGTGCAACCCGTGGGCCGCAGGCGGGATCGACGACGTGCGCGAGCGTGATCGTCCCTACCGCCTGACCCGGTTCGGGTTCGTGCTCCCCCCGTCCCAGCTGCACCCCCAGCCGTCCGGCGATGCCCGTCGTCCGGTCCTGCTCCCCCAGCGCACTCGAAAGGCGTGACCGTCCTCATGGGTTTCATCGGAACGATCCTCTGGCCACTGAAGTGGGTGGTCTCGGCGATCCTCGTGGCCTTCCACTGGATCTTCGAGTCCATCGGCATGGACCCGTCGGCCGGCATCACCTGGGTGCTGTCGATCATCTTCCTGACCTTCGTGGTCCGGGCCGCGCTCATCCCGATCTTCGTCCGGCAGATCAAGTCGCAGCGACGCATGCTCGAGGTGGCGCCGCAGCTGAAGAAGATCCAGGACAAGTACAAGGGCAAGAAGGACCAGTTCTCGCGTGAGGCCATGAGCCGCGAGACCATGGCGCTGTACAAGGAGACCGGGACGAACCCGCTGAGCTCCTGCCTGCCGCTGCTCATCCAGATGCCGATCTTCTTCTCGCTGTACTCGGTGCTGCACGAGGCGCAGATCAACAAGACGGGCATCGGCCTGCTCACGAACACCCTGGCGCAGGACTTCGGCAACGCCGCCCTGTTCGGCGCTCCCCTGCACGAGACCTTCACCAACGCCTCCGGGTGGGAGGTCCGGGTCATCGCGGGCTTCATGATCGTCGTGATGACCGCGTCGCAGTTCGTCACCCAGCTGCAGCTCGTGGCGAAGAACATGTCGCCGGAGACCAAGGCGTCGCCGATGTACCGCCAGCAGAAGATGATGCTGTACATCCTCCCGCTGGTCTTCGTGATCTCCGGTCTGAGCTTCCCCCTCGGCGTCATGTTCTACTGGCTCGCCTCGAACATCTGGACGATGGCGCAGCAGTACTTCGTGATCCGCAGCATGCCGACCCCGGGTTCCGAGGCAGCGCTCGCCCGCGAGGCCCGTCTCGCCAAGAAGGCCCAGCGCCGTGGCACCCCGGTGCTCGCTGAGGCCGGTGCCGGTTCGGCCGCGGTCGAGGTCGAGCCCGTCCGGGTGACGACGCAGCGTCAGCAGCCCGTCGGCAAGAACCGCTCCAAGAAGAACGGGAAGAAGTAAGTGACCGAGCAGGACACCGCCCCCACCGTCGACGCCCCCGTGGAGTCGGACGACACCCGCGACGAAGCGGACATCGCAGCGGACTACATCGAGGAACTCCTCGACATCTGTGACCTCGACGGCGACATCGAGATCGAGGAGCGTGCGGGTCGGGTCTACCTCTCCGTGACGGACGAGAACGGCGCGCTGCGCGTGCTCTCGAAGCCGGACACCGTGTCGGCCCTGCAGGAGCTCACCCGCATCGCCGTCCAGGCGGAGACGGGCGAGTTCAGCCGTCTCATCCTGGACATCGGCGGCTCGCGCGATGCTCGTGCCACCGAGCTCCAGCGCCTCGTCGACACGGCTGTCGAGCGCATCGAGGCGGGTTCGTCGACCGCGGCGCTGCCCCCGATGTCGTCGTACGAGCGCAAGCTCGTGCACGACCTGGTCGCGGAGAAGGGCTTCCACTCGGAGTCCGAGGGCGAGGGACGAGACCGCCACACGGTCGTCACGCGATGACGGACGAGGCCACGCCGGTCCTGGAGCAGGAGCCGGCGGCGGCTGCGCTGCTGTTCGGCGACCGCATCGAGCTCGCACGGTCCTTCACCGCGGAGCTCGCTCGTCGCGGTGAGGAGCTGGGCCTGATCGGTCCGCTCGAACTTCCCCGGCTCTGGACTCGACACATCCTCAACTCCGCACTGCTGGGTCCCCTCCTGGAGGCTGACGGTCGCGTCGCGGACGTCGGTTCCGGCGCCGGGCTGCCCGGGCTGGTGCTGGCCATCGCCCGCTCGGACGTCTCATTCACGCTCATCGAGCCGATGGAGCGCCGCTGCGACTGGCTGAACGCCGAGTCCGAGCGACTCGGTCTCGAGAACGTCACCGTCCTGCGTGGGCGGGCCGAGGACGTCGCGGATGCGGTCGTGGTCGACCAGGTCACTGCACGTGCGGTGAGCGCGCTGTCGAAGCTGATCCCCCTCACGGTGCCGCTCGTGCGCTCGGGCGGACAGCTCATCCTGATGAAGGGTGCGCGGGTCGACGAGGAGATCGAGAAGGCTCGGAAGGTCATCCTGCGCAAGCGGCTGACCGACGTCGAGGTGCTCGAGCTCGGGGACGGTGTGGTCGAGGAGACCACGCGAGTCTTCCGGGCTACAGTTGACTAACGCCGCGGCTGGGTCCGGCTCCGCCGGACATCGAACGCCCGACGTTCCACGTGGAACACTGACCCGGGGAAGAGGTCTTCGTTGAGTTCATCGACCGACTACGACGCGTCGACGCCCCTGGCTCGTGAGATCGCGGATCTCAACCGGCGCCGCCGGGCGATCGCCACGCAACAGTTCCCGCTCCCCCGGAAGACCCGCGTCTTCACGGTGTCGAACCAGAAGGGTGGCGTCGGGAAGACGACCACCACGGTGAACCTCGCTGCAGCACTGGCCCACGGCGGTGCTCGGGTGCTGGTGATCGACCTCGATCCGCAGGGCAACGCGTCGACGGCGCTCGGCGTGGAACACCAGGCGGAGGTGACGAGCGTCTACGACGTGATCGTCGACGAAGCGCCGATCGCAGACGCCGTGCAGCGCTCCCCCGAGTCCGAGACGCTCTGGTGCGTGCCGGCCACCATCCACCTCGCCGGCGCGGAGATCGAGCTCGTGTCGCTGGTCGCTCGAGAACAGCGGCTCCGGACGGCACTCGACGAGTACCTGTCGTCGCTCGACGAGCCCTACCACTACGTCTTCATCGACTGCCCGCCCTCGCTCGGACTCCTGACGATCAACGCCTTCGTCGCTGCGCAGGAGGTGCTGATCCCGATCCAGACCGAGTACTACGCGCTCGAGGGTCTCAGCCAGCTGCTGCGGAACATCGAGCTGATCGAGCGGCACCTCAACCCGAACCTCCGGGTCTCGACGATCCTGCTGACGATGTTCGACGGACGCACGAACCTGTCGAACCAGGTTGCGGCCGACGTCCGCGAGCACTTCGGTGACCAGGTGCTCAAGGCCGTGATCCCTCGGTCGGTGCGGGTCAGCGAAGCACCGAGTTACGGACAGAGCGTCGTGTCGTACGACGTCAACTCGTCCGGGTCGCTCTCCTACCTGGAGGCGGCCGCCGAGATCGCAGCACGAGGAGCGCAGGACTGATGGCACCCAAGCGAACCGGACTCGGACGAGGCATCGGCGCCCTGATCCCCACGGCCTCGGACCAGCAGGACCGCCCGGTCGACGTCTTCTTCCCGACCGGCGGTTCGCCGGCGTCCGCGCCTTCGGCAGGCACGACCGCCGAAGACCTCGTCGCGGTCCCCGGGGCGCGTCTGGCGAACCTCAACCCGCTCGATGTCGTGCCGAACGCGCAGCAGCCACGCAAGGAGTTCCGCGAGGAGGAACTCCAGGAGCTCGTCCACTCGATCCGCGAGATCGGCGTGCTGCAGCCGATCGTCGTGCGTCCGATCGCCGGCGCCACGGGGACCGAGCCGCAGTACGAGCTCATCATGGGTGAGCGCCGGTTGCGTGCGACGAAGGAGCTCGGGCTCGCCACCATCCCCGCCATCGTCAAGGAGACCCCTGACGACGCGATGTTGCGGGACGCGCTGCTCGAGAACCTGCACCGCGCTCAGTTGAACCCGCTCGAGGAGGCATCGGCGTACCAGCAGCTCCTCGCCGACTTCGGGATCACGCAGGAGCAGCTCGCGCAGCGCATCGGTCGATCCCGGCCGCAGATCACCAACACGATCCGGTTGCTCCGGCTCCCCTCCCCCGTCCAGCGCCGTGTTGCGGCAGGGGTGCTCTCAGCGGGTCACGCGCGCGCGATCCTTGCGGCACCCGATGCTGAGGCGATGGAGTACCTCGCCGAGAAGATCGTCAACGAGGACCTGTCCGTTCGCGCCGCCGAAGCCATCGCCCAGCAGCTTGCGGCGAAGACCCCGGTGAAGCCGAACACGGAGCCCTCGAAGCGTCAGGCGCACTTCAACGACCTCGCCGAGCGCATCGGCGACCGGTTGAACACCCGTGTGAAGATCGCCGTCGGTGCTCGGAAGAGCTCGGTGACAATCGACTTCGCCAACGGTGACGATCTGAACCGCATCCTCGCCGAGCTGGGGATCAGCGACGTCGCTGACTGAGCCCGGGGATCCACTGAGTGGACGGCGCTGCCGCACGCGCCACGGACTCCAGCCTGGCCTTCATTGCGGCAGGCACCGCCGCTGCTGCCCCTGTGCGCCTCGCTGAGCGACCTGGGGCGCCCGGGTCACACCTGGCCAGCGCCACGGCCTCCAAGGCGCGCAGAGCGGCACAGGACGCCCTGAGGAGCGGCAGCTGGACCGCGCGTGCCGGATGGCTGCACGTCGTTGTCGGTGTTCCACGTGGAACATCGATGGCCATGGCCACGGCCACGGCCACGGCCGCCGTCGCTGTCCGCGCGGAGCCGGCCGGAGTCGTCGTCCGCGGCGATGTCCGGTACAGCGGGGTGGCTAGCTCTCCATCGCGTTCACCACCCGGGCGGGACGCGTGCGACCCATCCTCACTCAGTCGCCACGAAGACCCCGCGCTGGATCTGCATCGTCACTCCCCCGCGGATCCCTGCGCGCGCCGTGGTCACTCCGGCCGAGGTTGAACGGGTGAGCACGAGCGCATCGATCGCGATCTCGAGAGCGCAGCGAACCGGCGGTGCGTGGCCACCGTCGCCAGGATGGGCGGCAAGGCACACAGCCATGCAGGCCTGTGCTCTGCCTCCCCCCCACGTGCCGTCGCACGGCGGTGTCCTGAGCCACCGATCGCGGTGTCCGGCGGCGACCGACGAGGCGTCGAGCGGTCTGGCGTTGCATCGCGCAGCCGATGGTTGCTGGCCCTCGTCGGCGGGCTGCGAGAGCCTACGGCTCAGCGATCGGAGCCCGGTGCACGGTTTCACGTGAAACAGCTCGTGCCCGGCGAAGCTTCCAGAGGCCGACCACGGCAAAGATCGGCTTGACGAGCGTCATCTCACCGAAACGGTAGTCATCGGCAGGGACGAGCCGTTCGGCCAACGCGGGGTCTTGACGCCGGAGGTACTCCCGCGCCTTGGCAGCGTGCAGGCCGTTTGAGCAGATCGCTATCAGGCTCGGACCACGAAGGAGTTCTCGGGCGTTGGCGACGTTCTCCCACGTCGAAGTGCTCGTTCGATCGAGCAGGATCGGACCGCGCCAGCCGTCAACGCGGATGGCTTCCGCCAGGAGGTCTGCCTCAGGGTGGACCCCGCGAACAGGCCCGCCACAGCAGATGATGGTGACGGCTGCTCCGGCAGCTGCGAGCCGCTGTGCAGTCCGGTGCGCGATCCTTGCGCGCCACCGGTTCACCACATTCGGACCAGTCCCCCGATTCCCGAAGCCCAGAACGATGACGCTGCACCTGCCGGATGTGCGCGCTGCACCGTGGACGACGCCGGCGGCTCGGGCGGCCGCGAGCGCAGTCCGGGCACGATGAGCGGCACGGGCGTGCACTGCTTCACCGAACGCGAGCGCGACGAGCGTCACGGCTCCGGCGGCTGCAACGCAGAAGGGCAGTGTTCCACGTGGAACACTGCCCTTCTGCACCACGATCAGGCGTGGTGGTCGCGAATGGCCTGCTCGGCGAGTTCTGCGTACGTCCAACCGAGGTCGAACCCCGAAGCGCTGAGAGCCTGCGGCACCAGGGAGGTCTCCGTGAGGCCCGGGAGCACGTTGGCCTCGAGGAACCACGGGGTGCCGGCGCTATCAACGATGAGGTCGACACGGGAGACGTGTCGCAGGCCGAGGGCGGTGTGCGCCGCGACCGCAGCATCGGCTGCAGCTCGCCCGAAGTCATCCGAGAGGCGTGCCGGGGTGAAGAAGGTCGTCTCCCCCGCGTTGTAGCGGGCCTCGAAACCGTAGGTACCGCTCTTCGGGACGATCTCGACCGCCGACAGGGCGACCGGACCGTCTCCTGTGTCGATGATCCCGACGGCGACCTCGGTCCCACGGATGAGCTGTTCGACGACGACGTCGTCGCAGTAGGTGTACGCCGTCACCATCGCGCGGGGTAGGTCGTGCGGGTCCTCGACCAACGTGACGCCCTGCGCGCTGCCACCACGGGCGGGCTTCACTGCGAGGGGCACGGGGTGTTCCGCCGCGATGGCGTCGAGGACGCCGACCGCCCCGAGCTCCCGGAAGACGTCGTGCGACAGCGTGACCGAGCGCGGGGTTCGCACGCCTGCACGCGCGACCAGCGCGGACGAGGTGGGCTTGTCCCACGCGAGCCGAGCCGACGTCGAACGCGAGCCGACGAACGGGATGTCGAGTGCCTCCAGGATGCCCCGCAGGGCCCCGTCCTCACCCGAGGCGCCGTGCAGCGCCGGCCACACGACGTCGGGGCGCGACGCACGCAGAGCGGGCAGCAGCCCGGCGTCGGCGTCGCGGAGGTCGACCTGCCAGCCGTATCCCGTCAGTGAATCGGCGACGCGTCGACCCGAGCGGAGAGAGACGTCGCGCTCGTGCGAGATCCCTCCCGCGACGACGACGACGTGACGACGGGTGAGCTCGGCCATGCGAGGGTCCTCCGAGGGGAACTGGCGGTGAAAGGGCTGGTCAGGAGACGTTGGGCGGCGGCGCGACGACCGTGGACCGCGACTCGCTGACCGCACTGGGGCGGGTTGCGTGACCGAAGGTCTCGATCAGTTCCAGCTCGTCGTTGATGACGGTCGCCAGACGCTTCACGCCCACGCGGATCTGGTCCGGCGTCGGGTAACAGAACGACAGGCGGATGTTGCCGCCCCCGCGACCGTCGGCGTAGAAGGCGGTACCCGGCGTGTACGCGACGAGCTCCTTCACGGCCCGCGGCAGCATGCCCTTCGAGTCAAGCGACTCCGGCAGTGTGAGCCAGACGAAGAACCCGCCGTTCGGCTTCGTCCACGTCAGGTCGGGCAGGAACTCCCCCAGAGCAGCCATCATCGCGTCCCTGCGCTCCGCGTAGAGCCCCCGGAAGGTGTCGACCTGCCCCTTCCAGTCTGCGGCGTCCAGGTAGGCGTTCACGACGTACTGACCGAACGAGTTCGGTGCCAGGACGGCCGACTCGTTGGCGAGCACGAGCTTCTCGCGGATGGCGTGCGGTGCGAGGGCCCATCCGACGCGGAAGCCGGGGGCCAGGGTCTTGGAGAAGGAGCCGAGGTAGACGACGCCCTCGTCGTCGATCGAGCGGATCGCCTGCGGTGCGGGCTCGTCGAACCAGAGCAGCCCGTACGGGTTGTCCTCGAGCACGAGGATGCCGTTCGAACGGCAGATGTCGAGGACCTCGATGCGGCGCTCACGGCTCATCGTGACACCCGCCGGGTTGTGGAAGTTCGGGATCGTGTAGAGGAACTTGATCCGCTTGCCCTGCGTCCGCAGGTTCGCGATCGCCTCGCGCAGCGCCTCGGGGACGAGCCCGTGCTCGTCGGTCGTCACGTGGACGGTCTCCGCCTGGTACGAGCGGAAGACGCCGATGGCGCCGACGTACGAGGGCGACTCGGCGAGGACGACGTCACCCGGGTCGATGAACAACCGCGTGACGAGGTCGAGCGCGTGCTGCGAGCCGGTGGTGACGACGACGTCCTCGGCACTGGCGCGGATGCCCTCGAGGCTCATCACGTCGACGATGTGCTCGCGGAGGGACCGCAGGCCCTGTCCGCCGCCGTACTGCAGGGCCATGGCGGCGTCCTCGGTCATCACGCGGTCGATCGACCCGGTGACGAGTTCGCGCGGCAGCGCGGAGACGTACGGCATGCCGCCGGCGAGCGAGACCACCTCGGGTCGCGATGCGACGGCGAACAGGGCTCGGACCTCGGAAGCGCTCAGCCCGGCGGTCCGCTGGGCGTAGGAGTCGTACCAGGGGTCGAGGCTGTTGCCGTTCGTCATCGTGTGCTCCGTTCAGTGGGACATTCCCGCCACACTACGACATCGCTCCCCGCATCCGCGGTGGGAGACGAGGGCCGATCCTGAAGCTGTGGCCCGCTCACGCCCAGCTGGCACTCCCCCGTCGCTCCCCCGGAACGACGACGGCCCCGCTCTCCGGGGAGAGCAGGGCCGTCGTGTGCTTCGCGGTGCCTACGCCAGGAACTCGGCGAGGTCGGCCTCGAGTGCGGGCTTCGGCTTCGCGCCGATGACGGTCTTCACGACCTCGCCGCCCTTGAACACCTTCATCGCCGGGATGGACGTGATCTGGTAGTTCATGGCCGACTGCGGGTTGTCGTCGACGTTGAGCTTGACGATCTCGATCTTGTCGGCGTGCTCCGCGGCGATCTGGTCGAGGATCGGGGAGACGGCGCGGCACGGGCCGCACCACTCGGCCCAGAAGTCGACGAGGATGGTCTTGTCGGACTTGAGGACCTCGTCCGAGAAGGTGGCGTCGGTGACGGCCTTTGCGTTGGACATGTGTGCTCCTTCGAGAAGTTCAGTTGGTGCAACGGCTGGGCCGCCGCGGTATTCCGGTCCGGGTCAGGCCCGCGCGGCCTCGACGTCGATGATCGCCGGGCCCTCGGGCGTGACGCCCTCGGCCTGGTCGACAAGCGCGTCGTCGAGGTCGGCGAGGTACTTCTCCGCGTCGAGTGCCGCGACCGTGCCCGAACCGGCTGCCGTGATCGCCTGGCGGTAGGTCGGGTCGATGACGTCACCGGCGGCGAAGACACCCGGTAGGTTGGTCCGCGACGAGCGACCCTGGACCGCGATGGTGCCCTCGGGTGCGAGGTCGATCTGGCCGTGGATCAGGTGCGTGCGCGGGTCGTTGCCGATGGCGATGAACAGTCCGTCGAGCTCGAGCGAGGATTCCTCACCGGTGACCGTGTCGCGGAGCGTGACGCCCTCGACCGCGGAGTCACCCGTGATGCCGGTGACCTCCTTGTTCCACGCGAACTCGATCTTCGGGTCGTTCATCGCGCGGTCCTGCATGATCTTCGATGCGCGCAGGGAGTCCTTGCGGTGGATGACCGTCACCTTGTCGGCGAAGCGGGTGAGGAACGTCGCCTCCTCCATCGCGGAGTCACCGCCGCCGACGACCGCGATGTTCTTCTGTCGGAAGAAGAAGCCGTCGCAGGTCGCGCACCAGCTCACGCCGTGGCCGGACAGGCGCTCCTCGTCGGCGAGGCCGAGGTGGCGGTACGCCGAACCGGTCGCGTAGATGACCGCGAGGGCCTCGTACGTCTCGCCGGAGCCGACGGTGACCTTCTTGACCTCGCCGGTCAGGTCGACCGAGACCGCGTCGTCGTACAGGACCTCGGCGCCGAACTTCTCGGCCTGCTCCTGCATCTTGATCATGAGGTCCGGGCCCTGGATCCCCTCGGGGAAGCCGGGGAAGTTCTCGACCTCGGTGGTCTTGGTGAGCTCGCCGCCGGTCTCGACGCTGGACGCGACGATCAGGGGCTTGAGCTCCGCGCGCGCGGCGTAGATGCCGGCGGTGAACCCGGCGGGACCGGAACCGATGATGATGAGCTGGCGCATGCCTCGCTGCCCTTCCGTTGAGTGCTGACCGGGTCAACACATGGTACCGGCGGGACATTCCGGCCCACCGGTGAGCGGACAGCCGGTGAGCGGACAGCCGGTGGGCGGACAGCCGGTGAGCGGACAGCCGGTGAGCGGACAGCCGCCGGTCAGCGTCCGAGTCGGCCGCGGAGGAGCTTGACCGCGTTCGCGATCTCGCCGTTCCTCGCGACGACCAGGACACCGAAGTACACGAGCGCCATGACGGCTCCGGTCAGTGCGATGGTGACGAGGGCGCCCGTCCGGTCGGACATGGCGAAGCCGTCTGCGGAGAACGCTCCGAAGAAGGTGACGACGACGACGCCAGCGGCGCCGGCGATGAGCGCGGCGATGATGAACTGCACGTGCGAACGGGTGACCACGGGCCCTTCGATCCCGGACAGGCGCTTGCGTACCAGGATGAGCGCGATGATCGTCTGCGCCGACCCGGCGAGGGTCGTGCAGGCGGCCACACCGATCCCGATGATCGATGAGGGGAGTGCCGTCACGGCAACAGCGCCGACGACGAAGAGCACGGACTGGACACACTGCATGAGGAACGGTGTCCGGTGGTCGTGGAGGGCCCAGAAGACGCGCTGGATGATGAAGAGCATGCTGAACAGCACGAGACCCGGCATGTAGGCGACCAGGACAGCGCCGACGGCGAGTGAGTCCTCGAACCGTCCCTCGTACATGCGCCCGAAGGGCACCGCGACGACCATCAGTGCCACCGTGGCGAAGACGGTGAAGAGGCCCACGATCCGCAGGGACAGCGAGAGGTTGCGACGGACCGCATCGAGGTCACCTGCGTCCGCGTCGTGACTCATCCGCGTGAAGTACGCGGTCGCGATCGACACGGTGACGATCGAGTGCGGGAGCATGAACAGTAGCCACGCGTTCGCGAGCACCGCGTTGCCGGGCCCGTCCGTGCCACCGAGCCACGCCACACGGGACTGGACGATCCCGGCGACCTGCGTGACGAGGATCATCGCGAAGAGCCACGCCGCGGCGGTCCCGGTCGCCTTGAGGCCGACGCCGCGCCAACGGAAGTCCGGCCGGAACGTCAGGCCAGCCCGCTTCCAGAAGAACGGCAGGAAGGCGGCCTGTGCGAGGACGCCGAGGGACGCGCTGCCCGCGAGGACGGCGATCTTCAACGGCGTCCACTCGCCGACGGAGCTGTTGTCGGTACCGAACATCGCGATGAACACGATCAGACCGGCGACCGCGATCACGTTGTTGAGCAGGGGCGCCCACGTGAAGGGACCGAAGACCTGCTTGGCGTTCAGGACCTCTCCCAGCAGGGAGTACATCGCGTAGAAGAGGATCTGGGGCATGCACCAGAAAGCGAACGCCACGGCGAGGTCGGTCGCTGCGCGGTCGAGGTTCTCCGAGGACGAGTTCGACGTGTAGAGCTGCACGAGCAGCGGTGCGATCGCAGTGGCGACCACCGCGATGCTGACGAAGACGGTCGCTCCGAGCGTGACGATCTTGTTGACGTAGGCGGCTCCGCCGTCGGCGTTCTGCCGCATCGATCGGACGATCTGCGGGATCAGCACCGCCGACAGCAGACCGCCTGCGATGAGCGCGTAGATGTTGTTCGGCAGCTGGTTCGCGACGGCGAACGCGTTCGCCGAGATCGACTGGTTCTGACCGATCGCGAAGGCCAGGACGAAGGTCTTGGCGAACCCGAGCACACGGGACGCCATCGTGCCCGCCGCGAGCATCGCACTCGCCCGACCGAGGTTCCGTTCGGCCGCGGGCTCCGCGTCGACGGCGGGTTGCTGCTGCGTGCTGATGGTCGGCTCCTCGGGGTCTGGCGTGGTGTCGTCCTGGTCCGGACGGCCGGCCTGGAGGCGCGGCTCGCCGCCGTCGTTCACCGTCGCGTCCGCAGGGCGCGTACCGGCCTGCTGCGGTGCGACGCGCGCGGGACCGGACGCGGCAGTGGTGCCGACCACGGCGGCGGCGGGTGCCGCCTGTGCGACGTGGGACGAGCCTCCCGACCGGGCAGGGGCGCCGGGGGCATCGGGCTGGACCGCGAGCGGACGGTTCGGGTCGTCGTCGTCCTCGTCGTCGAGCTCGCCGTTGCGGCGCCGGATGCGCTTGCGGATGCTGCGGAAGATCCCGAAGCCGAAGATCGCGACGAGACCGATCGCGGCCACGGCGGTGATGACCGTCTCCCACTGCGCCTGCACGTTCAGCTCGACCGTGGTGGGCTCCGACACGGTGACCCCGGTCGTCGTCGTCAGCGACATGGTCAGGCTGACCTTGCCGTTCGCGACCGAGCGGACCGGGATGGTCGTCCGGGTGGAGGACTGCGGCTGGAGCTTCACCTCGATGGCGTTGCGGACCACCTGCAGCGCCGAACTGGACGGCTGGACGTCCAGGAGCACCGTGATCGGGTACTCCGACCGGTTGCGCACCGACACGGGCAACGACGAACGGTCGCCGAGCAGGGTCAGTGAACTCGAGTCGGGGATGCTGACCTGGTCGGTGGTCTGCGTCCAGGTCCGGACCTGCTTGGCGACCGCGGTGGCGAGGGCGTCGGACTCGTCGCGCCAGGCGTTGGACGACAGCGCGAGGAGCCGCAGACGTGCGGGCGCGGTGACCAGCGTGGGGTCGTCCACGGCCGACGCGAAGGCGGAGAGGTCCTGCTCGCTCTCGACCAGTCGGCGCAACTGGGCGAGGCGGTCCGACCCGTCGTCCGCGGGCGCGAGCGTGAGGGAGCCGGCGGTGGCCTTCGCCGCGGTCGACAGGTCCGACGGCGAGACCCAGGGGGTGTCCTCGAGTGCGTCGAGGGCGCTGCTCAGCATCGTGGAGTCGGTCGGCCACTCGCGGCCGAGGGTCAGGAGCACGGGGCTCTGGGCGCTGCCGGAGCGGGCTGCGGTGGCGAGGGTCGCGGTGAGCTCGGCCATCGCGGTGTCGTGGTCGGGCTGGTCGGTCGCGGTGGCCGCTTCGCGGAGCAGCGCCGACATGCCCTGGTCGGCGACGAGCACCTTCTGGTCGCCGATGCGCTCGGAGGCCGCGACGGTGGTGTCCTGGCCGGCCGAGGTGTTGCCGCTCGCGACGATCGTCGTCCCGGTGCCCGCCTTCGCGAGCGCCGGCAGGTCGTCCGCAGCGAGGGTGTCCTCGACCGGCCAGGCGACGTCGTCGAGCGCGTACGGGAAGTCCAGCAGGCTCGCGGTGGTCGGCAGTGTGGTGGTCGCGCCGTCGGCGCCGTCGTCTGCCGTCCCGTCCTGGCCCATCGCATCCTGTGTTGCGCCGTCCTGGGGGTCCGCGGTCGCGCCGTCAGGAGAAGTCGGCGTCGCGTCCGGCGTCTCGTCCGGGGCGGCACCGGCGGTGGCCGTCGGCGTCCCGGTGTCGGGGGTCGTCGGGGTCGGGGTCGGCGTGCTGGCACCCGGGAAGTTCTGCTCGCGGACCTCTTGGTCGAGGGAGATCACGCCGGGGATGCCGTCCGCACCGGCCTGTCGGAGCCCGGTGACGTCGGCGTCGGCCCAGGGCAGCGCGAAGGTCTCGTTCCGGAGCCCCTCGAGCCGGTCGAGCCAGGTGCGCGCGCTCGAGGGGGCGTTCTCGCCCAGCAGCCGGATCGAGGCGATGATCCGCGGGTCGACGCCGAGGGCGACGTTGTGGTCGGCGGCGGCGTCGAGCTGCTGCGTGAGGGTGCCGTCCACCGCGGTCGCCGCGGCGAGGTCGGCGGCGCTGATCACGCCGTCGTCGGTGGCGGGGAGGGTGATCGGCATCGCGACCGAGACGCCCACCGGGGTCTGCTGGAAGTCCGGGTACCAGGTGATCGCGGACCGGGCGACCGCGGAGGTGTCGTCCGCGGTGTACTCGGCGGCGATGCGTCGGGCGCCGAACGAGGAGTACCCGCCGAGGGCGACGTTGCCGGGCGCGATCGTCACCGTCTGCGTCACCGATCGGTGCGCCGGGACCGCCGGAACGTCCGCGGAGTCCATCGGGGCGCCGAGGTAACCGGTCGTGCTGGTGTCGGCGAGCCAGTCGGAGAGGACGTCCCGCGTGCTCTCCGAGCGGAAGATGTCGAGCTCGACCGACCCCTCGGGGACCTCGGTGTCGGTGTCGTTCGTCACCGTGATGGTGAGCTGGAGTTCCTGGTCGCGCCGGACGATCCCGCGGTTCGCGGGGGCGATAGAGACCGAGGTCTTGCCCCGGTCGGCAGCGGCCGGCGCCGCGGTGCGGGTCGTGGTGCGGTCGGCGGTAGCGGCGTGCACAGCGGCGTGCGCGGCCTCTGGGCCGGCGGGCGTGACGACGAGGCCGATGGCGACGAGGGCCGTGGCTGCGGCGGCGAGCGTGGAGCGGAGGATGTGCATACAGGAGGGCCCGAGGGTCGGTTCCGGCCGAGCACGAGTGTACGAGGGCGCGCACGGGACGAACCCGTGCGCGCTCGGTCTGTGCAGAACTCGCGGAGGGTCTGGGAAGATGGGGGCCGTCATGCAGTCCGTTGCCCAGGCCGTCGAACGACTCGACGCACTCGCCGCCACCGAGCCCGTCGCCACCCTCGCTCGGGCGTTCGCCGACGCCGGACACGAGCTGGCCCTGGTCGGTGGGCCCGTCCGCGATGCGTTCCTCGGCCGTGCGGTCACCGACCTCGACTTCACGACCGACGCCCGCCCCGACGACGTCCTGCGCATCGTCGAGCCGATCGCGAGCGCCACGTGGGACGTCGGCCGGCAGTTCGGCACCATCGCCGCCCGGGTCGCCGGCGAGCAGGTCGAGATCACGACCTACCGCAGCGACGTCTACGACGGCGAGACCCGCAAGCCCGAGGTGGCGTTCGGCGACACCATCGAGGACGACCTGCTCCGCCGCGACTTCACGGTGAACGCCATGGCGCTCCGACTCCCCCAGCGCGAGCTCGTCGACGTGCACGGCGGGGTCGAGGACCTGCTCGCCGGCCGCCTGCACACCCCGCAGGCGGCTCCCGTCTCGTTCCGCGACGACCCCCTGCGGATGATGCGTGCCGCGCGCTTCACCGCGCAGCTCGGCTTCACCGTGTCCGACGAGGTCCGTGCCGCGATGACGGAGCTCGCCGACTCGATCGACATCGTGTCGGCCGAGCGCGTGCGCGACGAACTCGTGAAGCTGCTGAACACGTCCGAGCCGGTCCCCGGCATCCGCCTGCTCGTGGACACCGGGCTCGCCGAACGCTTCCTGCCCGAACTCCCCGCGATGCGGCTGGAGATCGACGAGCACCACCACCACAAGGACGTGTACGAGCACTCGTTGACGGTGCTGTCCCAGGCGATCGGGTACGAGGCCGAGCGCCACCCGGGCGAGGCACCCGACACCGTGCTCCGGCTCGCGGCGCTGCTGCACGACATCGGCAAGCCGGCGACCCGGAAGCTCGAGCCCGGCGGGGCCGTGAGCTTCCACCACCACGACCTGGTCGGCTCGAAGCTCGCGAAGAAGCGGCTGCGGGCGCTGCGGTTCGACAACGACACCATCGCCGCGGTGTCTCGCCTGATCGAGCTGCACCTGCGGTTCTTCGGCTACACCGAGGGCGCCTGGACCGACTCCGCCGTCCGCCGGTACGTGCGCGACGCCGGTCCGCTGCTCGAGCGCCTGCACGAGCTCACCCGTTCGGACGTCACGACGCGCAACCGCCGTAAGGCCGACCGCCTCGGCTTCGCCTACGACGACCTCGAGGACCGCATCACGGCGCTGGCCGACCAGGAGGAGCTCGACGCGATCCGTCCCGACCTGACCGGTGACGACATCATGCGCATCCTCGACATCCCGCCGGGGCGTGCCGTGGGCGAGGCGTACCGGCACCTGCTCGAGGTTCGGATGGACGAGGGGCCCCTCGGCGCGGACGAGGCCGAGCAGCGCCTGCGCGCCTGGTGGTCCGAGCGGGACACGACGGCCTGAACCGGCCGCGGCCCCCGGGTGAGCGGCTGCCGGACCGTGGCCGCTCTGCACGAGCGGTGGCGCGCCTCCAGGCCGTGAGCTAGGCTAGTGGGGTTGTCCGCGCGCTCCTGCGCGACCGGACACATGCATCAACCCTCCTGCTCCGGGAACCGCCCGGAGCCGCCGAGACCAAAGGAGGTGGGTTCCGCATGCACCAGTACGAACTGATGGCGATCCTCGACCCCGAGATCGACGAGCGCACCGTCGCTCCCAGCCTGGACAAGTTCCTCGCGGTCATCCGCAACGACGGTGGCACCGTCGACAACGTGGACGTCTGGGGCCGTCGTCGCCTGGCCTACGAGATCGCGAAGAAGTCCGAGGGCATCTACGCCGTCGTCGACTTCACCTCGACCCCCGAGGCCGCCAAGGAGCTCGACCGTCAGCTCGGTCTCTCCGAGGCCGTGCTCCGCACGAAGGTCCTCCGCGCCGAAGAGGCGATCGCCCAGGTCGCCGCGCAGAAGCAGCGCGACGAGGCCCGCGCGGCCCGCAAGGCCGCGAACGCGACCGCGAGCGCCGAGTAGGTCATGGCCGGCGAAACCGTCATCACGGTGGTGGGCAACCTCACCGCGGATCCCGAGCTGCGCTACACGCAGAACGGGCTCGCGGTGGCGAACTTCACCATCGCATCCACCCCTCGCACGTTCGACCGTCAGGCGAACGAGTGGAAGGACGGCGACGCGCTGTTCCTCCGTGCGAGCGTGTGGCGCGAGTTCGCCGAGCACGTGGCGGGCTCGCTGACGAAGGGCTCGCGCGTGATCGCGCAGGGTCGTCTGCGTCAGCGCTCCTACCAGGACCGTGAGGGCCAGCAGCGCACGAGCATCGAGCTCGAGGTCGACGAGATCGGCCCGTCGCTCCGCTACGCGACCGCACAGGTCACCCGTGCTGCGGGTGGCTCCGGCGGCGGTCGTGGCCAGGTCGGGGGCGGCAACGCTTCCGGTGGCGGCCAGGGCGGGAACGGCGGCGGCTGGAACGGCAACAGCAACGGCGGCGGTCAGTCGGACGCACCGTGGTCGCCCCAGGGCGGCCAGCAGGGCGGCAACGCACAGTCGAACGACGTGTGGAGCCAGCCCGGCGGCTCGTACGACGACGAGACCCCGTTCTGATACTCAGCGGTCTGACGGACACACAACTTCTTCTTCTCTAAGGACAAACAATGGCTGGAAAGAGCACCGGCGACCGCCGGAAGCCTCGCGGCAAGGGCGGCAAGAACGCCGCTCCCGCGAAGTCGATCAAGGTCGGCGTCATCGACTACAAGGACGTCGCGACCCTTCGCAAGTTCATCTCGGAGCGTGGTAAGATCCGCGCCCGTCGCATCACCGGCGTCTCCGTCCAGGAGCAGCGCCTCATCGCCCGTGCCGTGAAGAACGCCCGTGAGATGGCGCTCCTCCCCTACGCCGGCTCCGGCCGCTGATCGGAGGACTTCCCATGTCGAAGCTCATCCTCACCCACGAGGTCTCCGGCCTCGGTTCCGCCGGTGACGTCGTCGACGTCAAGAACGGCTACGCCCGCAACTACCTCATCCCCCAGGGCTTCGCTGTCGCGTGGTCCAAGGGCGGCGAGAAGCAGGTCGAGTCGATCCGTGCGGCCCGTGCCGCTCGCGAGCTCGCCACCATCGAAGAGGCCCAGGACCTCAAGATGAAGCTCGAGAACGCGACCATCAAGCTGACCGTGAAGGCCGGCAAGGACGGTCGTCTCTTCGGCTCCGTCCGTCCGGGCGACGTCGCCGACGCCGTCCAGGCGCAGGGCGTCGGGTCGCTGGACAAGCGCAAGGTCGAGGTCCCCGCGACCATCAAGACCGTCGGTGACCACGAGGCCACCGTGCGTCTGCGCGAGGACATCACCGCAGTGATCTCCCTGCAGGTCGTCGCCGCCAAGTAAGCAGCGTCACCACCGTCGAAGGGCGGGTCTCCTCCGGGAGGCCCGCCCTTCGTCGTGCGCGCGGGGTCACCCCCGTCGGACGGTCGGCCGTGCACGGCGCGTTCATCGCCCTCTCGTGCTGCGGAACTCCAGGTGAACAGCCCTCGAACACCCCCGTTCGGGGGCATCCGCGCCGGTACCGTCGTCTCGGCTTCCGGTACCGGAGGCGAACGACATCGAGACCAGGAGCACGACATGCCCAACTTGAACGTCACCTACGGCGAGATGCAGGACGCCGCGACCCGACTCGTGAACGGTGAGCAGGACATCACCTCGAAGCTGCGGGAGCTGAAGGCCCTGGTGGACTCGCTGATCTCCGGCGGCTACGTGACGGATCAGTCGTCGGTCGCGTTCGGTAGCTCGTACCAGGAGTTCAACGACGGTGCGACGAAGACCATCGAGGGTCTCGAGGGCATGTCGATGTACCTGAACAAGGCGGCCGAGGCGCTGCAGCAGACCGACCAGGAACTCGCGAACGCCATCAAGTAGCGCGGGGCACCGGGCGGTCGATCACCGACCGCTCCGGACGACGGGCGGCCCACTGACGGGCCGCCCGTCCCACCTTCCACCGGCACACCGGCACGGGCAGCGATCGGGAGTACCCATGGCAGACCTCATCATCACCAAGGCCGTCCTCGAGGACTCGGCCACGAAGCTCCAGCACATCTCCGACGAGCTGGAGCACCAGAAGTCCGACGACCGTGCCCTGACCGAGGTCTACGGCCAGCACGACGTGCAGCGGGCGATGCACGACTTCTCCGGCGACTGGAAGATCCACCGCGGCAAGATGACGGGCGCGGTGAAGGACCTGCACGACAAGATGCAGAAGTCCGTCGAGAACTGGTCGGCGCTCGAGCACGACCTGGCGGAGAAGCTCACGACCGAACGCACCGACACCGGCCACACCGACGGGACGGCCGCCTGATGCCCGCCCGCGGAGGGAACTGGTCGCTCGTCGGCGAGGCGTCGGACCCGATCGTCGCGGACACGCAGGTGGTCCACGAGCTGGTGGACTACTACCGGTCGATCGCCGACGAGATCCGCAGCGAGGCGGACGTCCTGCGGCGCATCGGCGAGGGCGACGAGTCGCAGTTCAAGGGCGAGTCCGCCGACGCCGTCCGGAAGAAGAGCGGTGAGGTCGCTGCTTCGCTGCAGAAGATGTCCGGCCGCTACGACGCGATCCGGGACGCCCTGACCGGGTACCTGCCGTCGCTCGAGACCGCGCTCGACGAGTCCGCCGCAGCGTTGCGTGAGGCCGAGGACGCGTCGGCAGCCGGGTCGCGGGCCGCGAGCATGGTCGACCCGTCGCAGGGTCGGGCGCAGGACGCCCCGCCCATGACCGCGGAGGAGCAGGGGGCGGTCGACGCGAAGCACCGCGCGACCGAGGACGCACGGGCGGGAGCGGACGCGGCGACCGCGAAGCTGCGACGCGCCGTCGACACCCTGAACGGCGCCGGCCGCCAGGCAGCGTCGACGATCCGCGCGGCCTGGGACGACGGCCTGCACGACACCCTCGGCGACAAGATCAAGGCGTTCTTCTCGAAGCTGCTCAAGATCCTGGTCAAGGTCTTCACCTACATCGGCATCGCCCTGGCCGCGCTGGCCATCCTGATCCCCGGCGTGGGGATCCTGACCTTCATGGCGGCCGTGGCGGCGTCCGTGACCCTCGTCGCCAACATCGCGCTCGCGAGCATGGGCGAGGGCTCCTGGCTCGACGTCATCACCTCGGCGGTCGGTCTGGTGCTCGTCGGCGTCGGTGGAGCCCTGACGAAGGCGGTCTCGACGCTGAAGACCGCCGGGCTCGCGAAGGGGTTCGCCGGCTTCCAGAAGACGTCGCTGGACAAGATCAGGAACCTGCAGGACCTGCGCTCCGTGCAGATCGCGAAGGCACTCGGCGCCCGTACGGGAAGCGAGTACTCCGCGGCACGGTCCGAGATGCGGGAACTCAGTGGGCAGATCGCGACGGTGAAGCAGACCTTCACGGCCGCGAGGACGAAGAACGTGCTCGACGGCTTCAAGGAGAAGCCGAACTGGTGGCGGCCGAGCCGGGCGCTCTGGAACGAGGACAAGGCGAAGGTGCTCGACGTCTTCGGCAAAGACGGCAAGGGCTGGCAGTGGGAGCGCCTGTTCAGTGTCGACCGGCAGTTCGAGATGACGAAGATGCAGAAGGAGATGTGGTCGAAGTACGGCGTGCCGATCGCCGCGTCGCCGACGTGGCACTCGTGGGCCGCTGGAGGTCGCGTCGTGGCCAGCTGGGCGAACACGTTCGTCTACGGCCAGGGCATCAAGCCGACCGGCTGGGGCAGTGACCAGGAGCGTGTCCCGGGCTGGAAGGACGCGAACGCGGCGCTCACCACGGGCTGATCGCGCCGGAGCCTGTCCGGCTTCCGGGGGACAACGGACCGCTTCCCGAAGCGCGACACGCCGATACTCGCAAGTCTCGACACGGCGGTGGCATGTGAATACCGCTCGGTACCGAGCCCGATACGACGGCGATGTACTGGAATGTGCACATCACTGTGCACGCCCCCGGGTGGACCGCGTCGAGAAATGTACCCCCCGAGATGGTTCCGCTCTGGAATAACGTTCCCGGTGTCCCTCGACCGGGGGGCGCGACGAACGACAGGAGCAGGCCATGCCCAACTTGAACGTGACCTACGGCGAGATGCAGGACGCCGCGACCCGACTCGTGAACGGTGAGCAGGACATCACCTCGAAGCTGCGGGAGCTGAAGTCCCTGGTGGACTCGCTGATCTCCGGCGGCTACGTGACGGACCAGTCCTCGGTCGCGTTCGGCAGCTCGTACCAGGAGTTCAACGACGGTGCGACGAAGACCATCGAGGGTCTCGAGGGCATGTCGACGTACCTGAACAAGGCGGCCGAGGCGCTGCAGCAGACCGACCAGGAACTCGCGAACGCCATCAAGTAGCGCGCTCCCCGCGCCCCGGTCGACGCTGCCGTCAGCGATGTCGGCCGGGGCGCGTCCCGTTCCCGTCCCGTTCCCTCGGAGGTACCCGTGTCCGATCTCGTGATCAGCCAGGAGCTCAGCGACAGCGCCGCGAAGGTGCACGCCATCAACGACGAGCTCGAACACCAGAAGTCCGACGACGACCAGTACCACGGCGTCTTCGGCGAATCCCACCTGCAGGACGCCTTCTCGCACTTCAGCAAGGACTGGAAGCTCCACCGCGAGAAGATCCGCAAGAACGTCGACAAGCTCGACAAGAACCTGCAGAACTCGGTCGAGACGTGGCGCGACCTGCAGCAGCAGCTGACCGACGGCCTGCAGTCGCACGAGGAGTCCGCCTGATGGCCGGCCGCGCAGGCGACTGGGCCGCGCTCGACGAGCCGGGCGACCCGATCACGACGCAGCCGGCGAAGGTGCTCGAGCTCGCGGCGTACTACCGGGACATGGCGGAGTCGATGGAGACCACCGCCGCGACGCTCGAGAAGGTCGGCAGCGGCGACGAGTCCGTCGGCAAGGGTGAGGCCGTCGATGCCGTCCGCAAGCGGGCGAAGGACGTCGCCGGCTCCCTGAAGCAGATGACCGGACGCTACCGGTCGGCGGGCGAGGCCCTGACCGGCTTCGCCGCCGCGGTCGGCGACGAGAGCGACCGCTCGGCGGGCACCGTCATGGGGACCTCGTGGCAGGCGCTGCAGGACGCGATCGCCGCGAAGGGTGACCTCGGTTCGGCCCAGGGACTCGCCGACCCCGTCGCCGATGCGAAGGCGGGCGGGAAGGAGCCGACGCCCGAGGACACCGCGGACAGCCAGAAGCGCGCCGACCGGATCTCCGGTGCCGAGGGCGCGGTCGCGGCGGCGAAGCGGAAGCTGCAGGACGCCCGCGACCAGCTGAGCGCCGCGGGTCGGACGGCCGCGAGCACCATGCGGGACGGCTGGCACGACGGCCTGCACGACTCCGGCTGGTACAAGTTCATCCACATGCTCATCAAGATCCTGACCATCATCGGGATCGTCCTGGCCGTCTTCGCCTTCCTGATCCCGGGCCTCGGCATCGGCGCCATCCTCGGAGCCATCTCCGCGGGGATGACCCTGATCGCACAGGCGGCGACCTTCGCGATGGGCGAGGGCAACGTCTTCGACCTCGTCATGGCCGTCGTCGGCGTGCTGACGCTCGGACTCGGCACCGCGATCACGAAGGTCACCTCGACCGCCGTCAGCAACGGCATCAAGGCGACCAAGGGCGCGATGACCACGAAGTTCGACAAGGCGCTCGGGACGGCGAAGGCCGAGGTCACCGCGCGGAAGGCCGACCTGGAGGCCGTGAAGACGTCGCTCACGGCCGCTCGTGCGCGCAAGGCAGCAGCGACCACCGCGGCGGGCCGGAACGCCGGCCGACGCGAGATCGTCGCGCTCCGGAACGAACGGGACACGCTCGCACAGGTGCTCCACGGTGCGAAGCGGAACCTCGAACGGACGAAGGTCGAGTCCATCGGGACGAAGGCCGACTTCGCGGCGAAGTTCTCCGACAACCCGAACTGGTGGAACGTCGCGAAGATCCACAAGGTCATCGCGAACGACGCGAAGCTCGTCAAGAAGCAGTTCTGGACTGAGGTCGGCACCCGCGGTGGGCTCAAGGACTGGGGCGAGCGTTTGGGTGGCGTCGACTTCCAGTTCACCCGCGACCGCTTGAGTGACTTCGAGAAGCTGAACCGCCTCCGGTCGGGCGTCACCGCGGCGCCCTGGTACCACGCCGGCGCGAACGGCTTCATGAGCGCCTGGGGCAAGGGCAACGCGATCGCCGGCCTGGTGATCGGCCCGATCGGCATCGGCGCCGACCAGGAGCGGCCGTGGACCGAGTGGGTGGCGGAGCACAAGCACCCCGTCACCGACCTGCCGACCGTCCCCGCCGCCCAGCGCTGACCCCCGCTGCACCCCCGAGAGGACCACCGTGACCACCGCCACCGTCTCGTCGAGCATCACCACCGACGGCGCCACCTGGCTCCTCGTGCCGCACCCGGACGAGGTCGACACCGCCTGGCGTGCCGAGACGCTCGAGCTGTTCGACGCGGTCGTCCGGCTCGACGACGAGCGTCCGGAGCACCGGACGGACGAGCGACTCGACACCGTCGCGGCCCTCGACACGCTGCTGGCGTTCCGCGCCGGTCTCGGGCCGGGTCAGTGGCTCGTCGCCTCGCTCGCGGTGCCGGGGAACTGGCCGCTGCCCGTGGTGGTCACCGTCGGGCTCGCCGAGGGCGGCACCACCGAGCTGCTCGAGCTGGCCGGGGCGACCGGTGGACTGCCGGTCGAACCGCCGTCGGTCGACGAGCTCCCGGAGCACGTCGGGGGCGAGGGGCCCGTCGTCACCCGCTACGACCTCGACGAGGACGGCGCGATCTGGGCGAGCGTCACCGCCGTCCGCCGGGCCGACGGCGTCGACACGCACGTGCTCTGGCGGACGACGGACCTCGGGCTCGTCCCGGTCTTCGCTCCGCTCGTCGTCGACCTGCTCGCCACCGTGGAGAACGAGGTGCACGCATGACCACTCCGACCGCGTCGTTCCTGGTCGTCGTCCCGCCCGGGTGGGCACGCCTGCCCGCCGGCGAGGACCAGCGCGGGGAACTCGGCGAGATCGTCCGCACCGTGATCGCCCGGGCGCTGCCGGACGACCTGCCGCGGGACCGCGCCGAACCCCTGCGACAGGAGATGCGGAAGCGCCTGCTGCGCGCCGTGGTCGAGGCCGGGGACAGCGGCGCGACCGCGGTGTACATGCCGGTCCAGCCCGTCGACGGCTACACGCCCCCGGTGTCGATCATCGAGTCCGAGGTGGACGACGACTCCGAGGAGGCCCCCGAGCAGGTCGTCGCGCAGTTGCTCGCCGAAGCCCTGCCGACCCGGCGCGACCCCGACGACACGGGGCTGCGCGAGGTCGACGGTGGCATCGCCGCACGCACCGAGCAGACGGTCCGGCGCGCGGACGTCGCCGCCGAGCTCCCGGAGGTCGGCGCGGACCTGCCCGTCGTCGACGACCGCCAGGTCACGTACTCGATCCCCGTCCCGCACCGTCCGGGTCGGTGGGTGCTCATGTCGTTCTCGGCGATCAGTCGCAGCGACCCGGAGGACCCCGAGGCCGCCGAGCAGCTCACCGACGCACTGGTGATGCTCTTCGACGCCGTGATGACCACCTTCCGCTGGACGGACGTGCCCGGCACCGAGCCGACCGCACTCGAGCGCCGGATCTCCCAGATCGCCGAGGCCCGCGCATGACCTGGTCGTTCCTCGCCCCCGAGTCGCACCTGCTGCTCACGATGTCGGTCGTCGTGCTCCTGGGAGCGCTGGCCGTCGTGGTGCCGACCCTCGTCGCGCTGCGCCGCCGGACCTCGACCGACGCCCTCGTCTGGGCCGACCAGGTCCGCCGGGACCCGGCCGCCGCCTGGGCCGTCGACCGGGTGCTCCGCGGCATCGAGGCCTCGTGCGCCGGGGCGGGCGTGCTGTTCCCCGGAGCGGTGCGGATCACGATCGGTGCGATCGTGCGGATCGACGTCGCCTCGCCGACGATCGCGCCGCCGGCACCGTGGACCGCCACGCCGGACGGTCGGACCTGGTCGGCGCCGATGTGGGCGCTGCAGACGGTCCCGCTCGTCGGCGGAGCCCCGGCCGAGTTCGCCACGGCGGTGTCGCTCGGGACCCGCCAGGACGAGACGGTCGTGGTCGACCTTCGCCGGGTGGGCGGGATCGTCGCGCTGCGCGGGGAGGGTGCCGCCCGACAGGCGCTGCTCGTCCGGCTCGTCGAGCAGCTCGCGACCGCACCGTGGGCCGTCGGCACCAGCGTGCTCGAGGTCGGCTCGCCGGTCGGGGTGGGCACGCCCGTGACGGTGCACGAGGCGGTCGCGGCGGTGACGGCCGACGCGACCCCGGGCCTCCTGGTCGTGGCGCGGGTGCCGGCCGGTGCGGACGGGCGTGAGCTCGCCCGTCTCCTCGAGCGGCCGGGCGGCCGCTGGGCGTGCGTCTCGGCCGCACCGCACCCGCTCGCGCGCTGGACGGTCGAGGCGCGCCGGGACGGCACGCACGTGTCCGACGAGCTCGGGACGCTGCAGTGGGCGGCCCTCGGCCGGTCCGTCCCGGCGGACCCGGCGGCGCCGGCCGACGAAGCGCTGCCGGCCGACGTGCGGGAACAGGCCTGATGCGCGTCGTCGTCACCGTCGTCGACGACGCGACCGGCGAGCACTCCGACGTCCTCGTCGACGCCGCCGGGCAGACGCCCATGCGGACCGTCGTCGACGCACTGGTCCGTCGCACCGGCGGACGACCGGTGCCCGAGGGGGCGCCCGACGGCGACGTGCCGTTCGCGCGCAGCGGGCTGGTCGACGGCGCCGTCCTGCACGTCGGTGGCGCCGAGCGGCCGCAGCCCGAGCACGGCATCGTGCACCTGCTCGTCGTGGGCGGGGTCGACGCGGGTCGCGTGCGCCGGCTGCCACCGGGGACCGTCCGCATCGCCCTCGCCGACGACGGCGCGGCAGCCGTCGGTGCCGCCGCGGGTGGACGGACCGGTCTGGAGGCACGGACCGCGTTCGACGGATCGGTGACCGTCCGGCTCACCCCGACCGAGGACGACGGCGAGCGTCCCACGGACCGTCCCACCCCGACGCTCGAGGGCGACCCGGTCACCGTCGAGTGGCGCGACTGGCCGGCCGGCGCCCTCGTGCGCCTCGGTGACACGGTGCTGAGCGTCGGCCCCGTCGAGGTCGTCGACCGGATGCTGCTGCGCCCACCGGACTCCGGCCAGCTCGACTTCAACCGGCCGCCGCGGCTGCTCCCGCCGTTCCTGCAGACCGACTTCCGGATCCCGAAGCCGCCGGTGGCCCCGCAGCGCTCGGCGATCCCGTGGATCATGGTGTTCGTGCCGGCGATGTTCGGCATCGCGATGGCGACCATCTTCCACTCGCCGTTCTACCTGCTGTTCGCGGCGATGACGCCGATCATGGTCGTCGGGCAGACGATCAGCTCGCGCCGGACGGGCAAGAAGAGCCACCGCAAGCAGCTCGCCGAGCACCGGGAGCGCGTCGCCGCCCTCGAGGCCGCCATCGACCAGGCGGTGCTCGACGAGCGCGACCAGCGGCGGACCTCGGCGCTCGACGCGGCCTCGCTCCGGGTCGTCGCGACCACCCCCGGTCGACGGCTGTGGGAGCGTCGGCCCTCGGACGGCGACCACCTGCACGTGCGGATCGGCACCGGTGACCTGCCGTCGACGGTCACCGTGGTCGACGACCGCGACCTCGACGGCCTGGCCCACGCGCCGCGGACCACCCGGGGTGTGCCCGTGACGGTGCCGCTCGCCGAGGTCGGGGTGCTCGGCATCGCCGGGGCCGGGGAGTCACCACGCGAACTCGGTCGGTGGGTGCTCGGACAGCTCGCCGTGACGCAGAGCCCGCGCGAGGTGCAGTTCGTCGTGCTCACGGCGCAGCAGCACGTGCCGGCGTGGGCGTGGACCCTCTGGCTGCCGCACGTGCGGCCGACGGGCGGACAGGAGGCCCTGGCGCTGATCGGTGCCGACGGCGAGACGATCGGCCGCCGCCTGGCCGAGCTCACCCAGGTGCTCGCGGAGCGCCGGGCCGAGCGCCAGAAGAACGGGATGAACCGGTCACGGTTCTCCCCCGAGATCGTCGTGGTGCTCGACGGCGCCCGCCGACTCCGTGCGATGCCCGGTGTCGTCGGGCTCCTGCGTGACGGGCCCGCGTGCGGCATCCGCCTCGTGTGCATCGACGAGGAGGAGTGGCAGCTCCCCGAGGAGTGCGTCGCCACCGTCACCCACCGCAGCCCCACCGAGCTCGTGCTCCGCCGCCAGCTGTCCGCACCCGTCGAGCTCGTGCTCGCGGACCGGGTCGCGGACGACTGGTACGACGACGTCGCGCGAGGCACCTCGCCGCTCCGCGACACGAGCGGGTCCGACGGCGACGGCCTGGTGCCGGACGCCGCGCGACTGCTCGACGTGGTCGACCTGCCGCAGCCCGACGGCCCGAGCGTCGCCGAACGCTGGGCAGCATCCGGTACGAGCACCTCCGCGGTCGTCGGCATCGGGATCGACGGCGCCTTCGAGCTCGACCTGGTCAAGGACGGCCCGCACGGCCTGGTCGCCGGCACGACCGGTTCGGGCAAGTCCGAGTTCCTGCAGACCCTCGTCGCCTCGCTCGCACTGCGGAACCGCCCGGACCGGATGACGTTCGTGCTCGTCGACTACAAGGGCGGTGCGGCGTTCAGCGTCGCGTCGGACCTGCCGCACACGGTCGGGCTGGTCACCGACCTCGACCAGCACCTGGTCGAGCGTGCCCTCCGATCGCTGCGCGCCGAGCTCACCCGACGCGAGCACATCCTGGCTGCGTCGGGCGCGAAGGACATCGAGGACCACGAGGCGCACCTCGCCCGCGGTGGTGCCGGCGAGCAGATGCCGCGGCTCGTGCTCGTGATCGACGAGTTCGCGGCGATGGTCACCGAGCTGCCCGACTTCGTCGCGGGGCTCATCGGCATCGCCCAGCGCGGCCGGTCGCTCGGGGTGCACCTCATCCTGGCCACCCAGCGCCCCGGCGGTGTCGTCGGTCCGGACATCCGGGCGAACACCAACCTGCGCGTCGCGCTGCGCATGACCGACTCCGGCGAGAGCACCGACGTCATCGACGTGGCCGACGCCGCACGCATCCCGAAGAGCGTGCCGGGGCGCGCGTTCGCGCGCCTCGGGCACTCGTCGGTGGTGCCGTTCCAGTCGGCGCGGGTCGGCGGCCGGTGGGCCGGCGAGGAGGACCCGGCCACGGGCCTCCCGTTCGTCCGCGTGCTCGACTGGCGCGACTTCGCCACCGCACCACCCACGCGACCCTCGCGCAGCGACCAGGCGACCGCCGCGACGGACCTGTCGGTCCTGGTGCAGGCGATGGGGGACGCCCGCGACCGGCTCGGCATCGGACGGGTGCACAGCCCCTGGTTGCCGCCGCTGCCGGAGCTGCTGCCGCTCGCCGGGGTGGCGTCCGCCGCCGTCGGGTCGCGCCGGGAGACGTCGTCGACCGACGACGCCCTCCGCTTCGCCGTCGGACTCGAGGACCTGCCGGACACCCAGGAGCAGCGCGCGGCCGAGGTCGACCTCGCGCGGTTCACGCACCAGTTCGTCGTCGGCGCGCCGGGGTCCGGTCGGTCGACGGCGCTCCGGACGCTGGCCGCGTCGGCGGCGCGCTCCCTGTCGTCCGCCGACCTGCACGTGTACGCGATCGACTGCGGCAACGGCGCCCTCGCGTCGCTCCAGCAGCTGCCGCACTGCGGTGCGGTGGTGCAGCGGACGCAGGTCGAACGCGCCACGCGCCTGATCGACCGGCTGACGCGGGAGACCGCCAGGCGGCACGACCTGATCGCCGCGGCGTCGGCTGCGGACATCACCGAGCAGCGTCTGCTCGCCGCACCGGGCGAGCGGCTGCCGCACGTGCTCGTGCTCATCGACCGGTGGGAGAACTTCACCACCTCGCTCGGCGAGGTCGACGGCGGAGCGCTCACCGACGCCGTGCAGTCGTTGCTCCGCGACGGTGCGGCCGCCGGGATCCACGTCGTCGTGGCCGGCGACCGGTCGCTGCTGTCGTCGCGGATGTCGACCCTCACCGACGACAAGATCGTGCTCCGGCTGACCGACCGGCTGGACTACTCGCTCGGCGGCATCAACCACCGGAAGCTGCCCGCGTCGATCCCGGCCGGGCGCGGGTTCCGCGCCGACTCGGGCACCGAGGTGCACGTCGCGACGCTCGGCACCGACGTGTCCGGCCAGGGGCAGACCACCGCCGTGCGGGACCTCGCCGCGGAGCTCCGCGCCACCTCGCCGGTCCCGCCGTCGCCGCGTCCGTTCCGGGTGGACGCGATGCCGAAGGACCTGGACCTCGACACCGCGCTCGCGCTCGAGTCCGCTCCGGTACCGACCCCGATGGTCGCCGTCACCGGGGTCGGCGGGGACGACATGGAGCTGCAGACCGTCGACCTGCGCACGGGTGGCGGCACGTTCGTGGTCGCCGGGCCGTCGCGGTCCGGCCGCTCCACGATGCTCGCCGCGATGGCACGGTCGCTCCTGGCGGGCGGGACGTCGCTCGTCGTGCTCGCGCCGCGACCGGGACCCGTGCGGGACCTCGAGGGGCTGCCCGGTGTGCGGGCGGTGTTCAGCGGGGACGACGTCACGCAGGAGCACCTCGAACCCGTGCTCGCGCCGGACGGCGCTCCCCTGGTGCTCGTCGTGGACGACGGCGAGCTGCTCATCGACTGCTCGGCGGCGCGGTGGCTGCGCGACTGGGGTCGTGCCGCGGTGGACAACGGGCAGGGCATGCTGCTCGGGGGCAACACCACGGGACTCGCGGCCGGGTTCGGCGGGTGGCAGGTCGACGCGAAGAAGAACCGTCGCGGGGCGCTGCTGTCACCGCAGGACACCCTGGCCGGGGACCTGATCGGGGTGCGCATCGCGCGGTCGTCGATCTCGTCGCGGATCGAGCCCGGATCGGCGCTCGTGCACCTGGGGACCGGGCTGGCGTCGACGCTGCAGGTGCCGATGGTGCCGGCCGGGACGCGGGCGGGGACGCAGGCGTTGCCGCGGGCAGGGACCGAGTCCGGCGCGCTGGTCGGCTGAGGCAGGTGCTGGCTGGTTACTCCTCGCGGCGCGCTGCCGATGCTGGGAGCGGCCCGAGAACGGTTCCCACAGGAGGCCGGTTTGTCAAGTCGTTGTGCACAGTGAGGGCTCCGATCCACCAACCTTCAAGGTGCAGTTGAAGCACGGTTTTCCACACACCGCGTGCAGCAGAAAAGCCCAGGTCAAGTGGTCGAACATGCATTCGACGACCGTCTTGTCCACATGTTCTTCCACAGTTGTGCACATGGGGACGCGGCGTGTTCGACATGGTCTCCACAGAGTTATCCACAGGGCTGTTTGCTGGGGATAACTCTGTCCCCGTAGCTTGGCCCAGCGACTCGGCGGAGGCAGGGGATGTCGGTCGTCCGGGGTAGGAAAGCCGGTGTGGGCCGAGGTCCGCACCGTCACGACAAGAGGGAGTCCGTGTGTCGATCGCGCATCTCGATCCGTCCCCGCAGGACCTGTCCGAACGGGGCTCGGAACGGACGCCGCCGCACGACCTGCTCGCCGAGCAGTCGACGATCGGCGGCATGCTGCTGTCGAAGGACGCCGTCGCCGACGTCATCGAGACCGCCCGCGGCGTGGACTTCTACATCCCCAAGCACGAGGTCATCTTCGACGCGATCCTGTCGCTCTACTCGCACGGTGAGCCGACCGACGTCATCGCCGTCACCGACGAGCTGACCAAGACCGGACTGCTCTCCCGAGCCGGCGGCGCCGAGTACCTGCACAGCGTCACGAGCATGGTGCCGACCGCCGCGAACGCCGGGTACTACGCGGCGATCGTCGCCGAGAAGGCCGTGCTCCGCCGCCTGGTCGACGCGGGGACCCGCATCGTGCAGATGGGCTACGCGTCCGAGGGTGAGGTCACCGACCTCGTCAACAGCGCACAGGCCGAGGTCTACAACGTCGCCGGCGGCGTGCAGACCGAGGACTACGTGCCCCTGACCGACGCCATCGGTGCCGCCATCGACGAGATCGAGGCCGCCAAGGGCCGCGACGGGCAGATGACCGGCGTGCCGACCGGGTTCAGCGGCCTCGACGCCCTGACGAACGGCTTCCACCCCGGGCAGCTCATCATCGTCGCCGCCCGCCCCGCGCTCGGCAAGTCGACGCTGGCGCTCGACCTGTGCCGCGCCGCCGCGCTCAAGCACGACCAGACGGCCGCGTTCTTCTCGCTCGAGATGGGTCGCGCCGAGATCGCGATGCGCCTGCTGTCCGCTGAGTCGAGCGTGCCGCTGCAGAACATGCGCAAGGGCACCGTGGACTCCCGCGACTGGACCACGATCGCCCAGACCCGCGGGCGCATCAACGATGCCCCGTTCTTCATCGACGACTCCCCCAACATGACGCTCGTCGAGATCCGTGCGAAGTGCCGCCGGCTCAAGCAGCAGCACAACCTCAAGCTCGTGGTGATCGACTACCTGCAGCTGATGACCTCGGGCAAGAAGGTCGAGAGCCGTCAGCAGGAGGTCTCCGAGTTCTCGCGTGCACTGAAGCTCATGGCGAAGGAGCTCGGCGTGCCGGTCATCGCGCTGTCGCAGCTGAACCGTGGCCCCGAGCAGCGTGCCGACAAGAAGCCGATGATCTCCGACCTGCGTGAGTCGGGGTCCATCGAGCAGGACGCCGACATGGTGATCCTGCTGCACCGTGAGTCGGCGTACGAGAAGGACAACCCGCGGCAGGGTGAGGCGGACCTGATCGTGGCGAAGCACCGCAACGGGCCGACGGACACCATCACGGTGGCGTTCCACGGGATGTTCTCGCGGTTCGTCGACATGCCGCAGTAGGCGGGTGTTGTTGTGGTTGAGCAGCACAACGTGTCCATTTGGCAGCGTTACTTGTCCGCTGACGAAGGTTTGACAAGTTCCGCTGCCAGCATCGGCAGACGGGCAGGATTTTTGACACGTATCGTTGCCAGAGCGTCGACAATGACGCGGTGTGCGGTCACGATTCGAACGGGTCTTCGACCGGAGAGTCGCCGGGGCTGAGACATCCCACCAAGCGCCCGTGCCCAGCGGATCCTGTGGGAGCTGGACGACGAGCTCGCGGACATTGCTGCCCACGACCTCGCCCGCACGAACCCCGCGATGTCGGCACGGACCGTGCTTTCCCGTGGCCAGCAGGTCAGCGGCGCCACGGCTGTGCTGGTGTTCGTCCTATGTCTCGTCCTCGCCCCGCGCACCACGGCGGCGATCGGGACGGCGGTCCTTTCGCTCGGCTTCCTCGCCGGGGTCGTCTTCAACTTCTGGGTGTCGATGGTCGGGGCGCGGTTCGACCTCGTCGAGCAGGTGTCGGCCGCGGACATCGAGGCGCTCGACGAATCGACCCTGCCGACGTACACCGTGCTCGTGCCCGTCTTCCGCGAGGCGAACAGCGTGCACAATCTGGGGGCGTCGGCGCCGCCGACGGTCGCCCATGAGGTCTCGATCTCGAGGACGGTCTCCGGGCTGATCTGCGAGATAAAACGGTCGTAGACGAGTCGGTGCAGCCTGCAGCAGCATGGTGAGGGAATGAGAACCGACGAACGAGGTGATCGTCCGGTTCGTGGCACCTAGAGGTCTTTGCCGCGCTACCATTCCTCGCGTTCGATGTTGCGCTTAGGGCCGTGGAATTGCTGCGGCCGAATAGCCACATGTAGCTGCAGCGGCAATAGTTGTCTTTAAGTGCTGCTCGTCGACGGTGGTTCAATCCATCGGGCCGGTGCAGCGTCCGCGGAAGCGGCCGGAAGGGCGAACAGGTGGGTGCCGGTGAGCTGAAGGCCACGGTGCCGGCCGAGGGTCGAGGTTGCGAGCGCCGCGACGGCGGCTTCGTCGGCGGCGGAACCTCGGAAGGTTGGTATTGAGCATCCTCGTACGGGAGTGATCTGATCCGCCGGTGTTGCTCGCTCCCAGAACCCGTGGTAGGCCTCGAGCGTCGGGTCATCTACCACGATTCGACCGACCTCTAAGTCGACCTCTGCAAGCGTACGGTGATCGCTCGTGCCGCGCACGGTGACGAGCCCGTGGGTTCCGAATGAGGGATCGGTCGCAATTTGCGCGACGACGGCGTCGGGGGACGGGAACTGCTGTACGAGGCTCTGAAGGCTGACGGCTGCCGCGAGATTTGCCGTGGCATCCACGATGAAATCTGCGCTTGTGAAGGCTGTTGTTGCAGCCGCCCAGTCCAGCTCGGTGAGCTGTTGCACGTTCAGACCATCCGAGATTGCTCTGAGCCGGTCCGCGAGGGCGTTGCTCTTGGGCCGTCCAACATCGGATTCGCGGTAATTCTGACGAACGAGAAGCCCACGGTTGATCAGCGCGGAGTCGGCGAGAACGATTCTTGTGGCACCCGCGCGGGCAGCGAACTCCGCGAACCATGACCCGATCGCCCCGCAGCCATAGAGGGTGATGCTCGCGCCGAGAAATCCAGATGCATGCGTACCGACGTCCCGTCTGGTGGCGACAGCGGGGCGGTCATCGGAGATGCGACGCCAGTTGAGGGGGATCGCCCGTACGGATGCGGTGGCTGAGCGAAGGGTCTCGGCGCCAGCAGCATCGATCCACGCTGCCGCCACATGTTTCGCCCCACCGGCCGGATGAGGGACGCCCAGGAGCAGGTAGAGACCGTTCTCGGCGGCTGACCGGCAGGCCGCGGAGTGAAGCACCCGCGGAACGACACTCAGTAGCGAGTCATGGTTCAGCGCGAATCGGTCCAACAAGTCGCCGATGGTGTCGCCGACGCCGTACGGGAACGCAGCAGCAGCGGGCACGAACACCACGGGCGCCGCGCCATCGACCGGTTGGTTGTGCACGTCCACTCGGACGCGTGTTCGTCGCACGCCCCAGAGCAGGGCCGATCGGTCCGGCACTTCGTCCTGCAAGGTGAGCGTCTCGGCTTCCTCCGCACCCGCTGGCACTCCGCCGATCGCGTGGTACAGGGAGTCACGAGCTGAGAAGCGGCCGGCCGCGGCGTCGGCCAACCAGTCCCACAACCGGTTGAAGAAGCTAGTGGCTCCGCCGGTCGGATCCCATTCGCGCGCCGCGTCGAGATACAAGCACAACTCGCGGCCGTAGAGCACATGGGGAGCGCCGACGAACCGGTCGTGCCCGACGACCGCCGCCGGTGGCTTCGATGAATCCTCCGGGACGTGAACTGCGACCCCCTCTCGCTGGTTGAGGGCAAGCCCGCCGGGCAACGTGATCATCCCGCTTGTGTCGATTGTGATGACGAGGACGAGATCACCACGCCCATTCCGGTGCCGCCGCTCGTTCAACCGGATGGGTCGCTCCGCACGACCGGAGAGTTCGCGTGTGTCGGCAAGGAACGCGGCCTGCCAAGCGGTGAGGTCGTGCCTGCCGCTCATCCGGCGCGGCCGGCGATGAACGACGAGGTCGTCGACTTCTCCGGCGTTCCGAACCGCTCTCGACCCGTCGAGGGCCCGGTCTCTTTGAACCCTGCCCCGAAGAGCGATTGCCACAGTTTTACACTCTCGTCCTTGTCGTTGGACGTATATGCGCGCCGGGTGACGTCAGCGATGTCGTGCAGCCGCTTCCGGAAATTCCCATAGGTCTCCTGGGACCACCGGTGATCGAACGTGAGACCGGTCCCCGAGGGATCCACTACCGACGGCTTCTGCTCCCGAGCCCACACGTAGTCGTCGAGGTCCGTGATGAGGTGGAAGAACGAGGTGGGCAGATCGGAGTAGTAGTTTCCGTCGAAGATCTCCTTGCTCCGGGAAACAAGATCACCGAGCATCGTCGTGAGCAAGATCGAGCGCACGCCGTTGAAGCTGTTGCGGTTGTCTCGCACCCACTTCATCAGACGGATGACTTTGCGGAGGTTCCCGTGCGCGTCGGCGTCTTTCGCCTGCATCCAGGCTGTGAACGCGGACGGGTTCGTCGGCTCCCAGGTGTTGTCTTCGTAGTTGGCGATGTACTGCACACCGCCACGCTCAACGGACGGAACGACGTCGACATGGAAGTCGTTGGCGTAGAGGACTCGCACACACCGGGTCTTCCGGTTCAGCGTCATGCCGGTGTAGATGTGGTGGGCGGCCAGGGCGGCTCGCGTCCGGTCCAGGTAGTCGCGGGGTGACCAGGCCGGATCGTCGTTGAGGTGCAACGTGAAGTCCGCGTCAAAGTCGCGGCCATTCGACGGGTTGATGATCGTCCTCTGCGCCCACGACCCTTGCGGCGTCATGTCGTACACCATCGGACCAAGGTCGTCATCGAGTTTGAGAGCGGCGTAGATCCGGTCGGCTCGCTTTTCCAGTTCCTCGAGGCGCGCCGGGCTGAGGTTCACGCTGTCGGTCAGCAGCGTGTTGAAGTGGGGTTTGAGCTTCATGAGTGTTCCGTTCGGGTCGGATCATCGAACGTGACCCTTTGTCGCGTTCCGGTGCTTCTTCTAGGGTAACGATGACCAGCGACAAACTGCGGGAGGGTGTCATGACGGAAGCGGCGACGGGAGTCATGAAGCGAGTGAGCCCGAGCCGGGCTGCGGAACGGGAAGTGTGGGCCAAAGCTGCGGGCCGGTGCACGCTGTGCGCCCGGTACCTGTTTGGAGAGACCCCGTCGTACGCCTCGGTCGCGGTCGGCCAGGTCGCCCACCAGGTCGGCGCGACGGACGGTCCGAAATCGCCACGGGGTGACTCAGAACTGACCGACGTTCAACGCTCCGAGCCGTCGAACCTCATGCTGCTATGTCAACCGTGTCACCGACTCATCGATGAGGAGCCGGACGACTACCCGGTGGAATGGCTCGCTCGCCAGAAGAACGAGTTCGAAACGCGTGTCCGAGAAGCCACACGGTTCCCCACGCTCGAGCCGACCGGAGTGGTGATCTTTACCGCGCCGATCCGCGGCAACGTCGTCACCATCTCGAAGCCGCAGGTCTTCGAGGCGCTGCAGGGGGCGAACCTGCGGTTTGCGAGCGACCACCACCGCGACTCAACCGTCGAGATCTACTTGACCTTGCCCGAGACGGCACTCGGCGCATCGGCGGCTGGACAATCACAGATTCACCACGCACTCCAGCAAATCCCTCGACTGATGACCGATGTGCTGGCGGAGTCGATAAGCATTTTCGCCCTTGGGCCAATTCCGCACCTCGTAGCACTGGGTTCGGAGATTGGGAACAAAACAGCTGTGCACGTTTTCGAGCCGCACCGTTCGGACGGGCGGACCCGATGGCGTTGGCCGGCTACCGCCGAACCACCCCGACAGTTCGTCCTCGACGTGTCCGAGCGCGATGCCAACGTCGAAGATGTCCTCGTCACCGTCTCGATCACCGCCGACGTTCAGGTTGACCGTCTGCCGGAGGAGGTTGCCGCGACCCCGCGCGTCGAGCTTCGAGTCGTCGGCGACCACAAGCCAGGTGCCATCGATTCCGAGGCTTCGCTGGCGAACTTCGCCGACGCCTGGCGGCAGCTATTGCAAAACGTCGAAGCGACGTACCCCTCGGTGCGGCGACTGCATGTCGTGGCGGCAGTGGGCTGTTCGGCCGCCGTGGAGCTCGGACGTGCGCGCATGCGGGACGCGCACCCCCAGTTCGTCGTGTATCAGCTCACCGGTGGAACCGATCCGCGCTACGAGCCGGCGCTGACAATCGGGTGAGGCACTCACGGCGCCCTAGCTGCGGAGCGCTGACCGAATCAGCGTGATCCGATCGTGCAACGTCTTCAGCCCGTCCGACGTGGCAGCCTCCAGCGCCTCATGCTCCTGCACCCGTCGCTGTATCGACCCACGTGAACGCTGCAGGTCCTCGCGGGCGACGCAGGCCATCGCCCCCTCGGGCGAAAACCGCAACCACACCGGAGAACGCGGGGCGAACACGCTCTCGCCGCATAGTGTGTCGTGACCTCGAGCCACCCAGTGTCGGCGCCGACGATTAGCATGAGGAGTATGGGGATGATTCAGCTCATTGCGGTGGGCTCCAACGAGCATCCCAAGATCGAGTACCGGGACAACCAAGCCGATCGCTCTCTGCGGAGCTTCGCGACTGACACGGAGCGGCCGCTGCTCTGGTCGAGCGCCGATCTAGTGCACGTCGCCGTGAAGCTCAGAGAGCATGGTTTCCGAGTCACAGAAGCGAACGTCACCGACGCGGGCAGACGACCCATCGACCCGGAGTCGTTGACAAGCTTCATCCGTATCCTAAACAAGTCAGACGAGCGTTCCGCGCACGACTACCTCGCCCGCGACGACGTCGACGGGTTTGTGCAGATGGTTATGGTCAGCAGTCGAGCCGCTCACAGCACCTTTCGTTTGCTGCAGAACGGCCGGGTGGACAGCAAGGACAGCGCCGACCCCGAGGAGCTGGTCGCAGCACTGAGCGCACCGTGATCCGCGGCAAAGCCGACTTCTACACGAAGTTGTGGGCCGGTTTGGAACTGCTCAGCGCACTCGCCCTTATCGGAGCTGGTTGGCTGTTCGGCTCCATCTTCCCGGGACACCCGATCATCGCCCGCGGTGTCGGAGTGGGATTGGGGTTCATCGCTGGCTGGCTGCTGCCTTCGCTCCTGTTCGGACGGCCCGTCTTCGAACTGCACTGGCGGATCGATGACATCGAGACCAGCGGTACTGCATCCGTCGATGTTCGAAGGCGGCAGCCCGACGACACCCTCAGCCGGGACGACGTCGAGCTGTACTTCAAGGTCGTCCTCCGAGCGAAATACTCTTCATTCGCCGCGTGGCGGCTGCTGAGGAAGGCGCAGCGGCGAGGCGTGCAGGTCCTGGTACATTTCCGGCCGGTCGGGGTAGCGAGCGTGAAGTCGCAACGACCGATCGAGGGTAGTTCGTTGGAAACCGGCGACACCAAGCCCATCATTCGGCTCGATGTGATTGACACGGACCATGACACCGAACAGACGCAATTCGTGGGTAGCATCGTCCCGGGGGCGAACCGCTCAACCACCGACTCGATCGACATCCGTGCCGAGATTCATGACCCTGAGACTGGGGAGTCATTCCGCTGGGCACGTGTCGATGTCGGCACTAGCAACATCACGATAAGGAAGTGAAGTGGGGGTACTTTCCTCTTCGCAGGTCAGCGCGCGGCCGCTGCGTCTGACAACCGATGCGACTCTCGAGCAGCTTTTAGACGCGCTGAGCGGTGCCCGCTTCGTGCCGACGTCCGACTCACCAAGCGTTGGCTGGGGCAGCGTATTCGACGACGCGTTCGCGGTCGGATACCGCCCAGGCACTCAGTTCCGCGTCGGATCGAGTTCCATTGTCGCCGCCGACGACGTGCTCCCCCGTCGCCTTCGGGCACGCTTCTATTGGATGCACGCCAACTCAGAACGAAAGCGGACCCGGCCAGGAGACGACACCTCCGACTGGCGAACTCGACATGTTTTGAAGGCTGCTGATGTGCTTCTCTACGAGGAGCGTCAAGGTGCCTTCACCGGTCTTGTGACCGCTCGTGACACGGCATCCTTCAAGACAGTCACCGAGGCGTTGAAGGCTGCAGTCCTCTCGGCCGGGGACCGCGCCGACCTTGTCTACGACACAAACGAAGAGCAGATCCCTGAGGATCTGTTCCTGTGGCTGGTTTACCTGCTGCAGGACAGGGAGGTCATCACTGACAACCTGTACCTCAACGCCATCACCGAGCTGTCTTCGCGGGATCGGAATCTCCGCCCTGCGAAGTTCGGCGAATCTGCAACGCTTGAACGGGTAGAGCTTGCCGCGCTGATCGCCCTCGGCAAGGTGCACTTCGGTCCGGCGAAGTTCATCCTCGACGTCGCGGATCCGGCACTGTCCGCCGATTTGCAGCTCTACCCGGACGGTGGGTTCCAGGCGTTCCGCAGCAGCTTGTACGAAGACGAGGCGCCGAGCTTTGACGGCGTCGAGCAGGCGCTGGCTCTGTTCGACGACATCTGGGTCCGGATCCTCCCGGAACTTCGGCAGGCGCATCGCGAAGCTGACGAATGGGACACGAGTGGGCGAACGACGCTCCGGGAGGAAGCCCTCGAGCAGGTTCGTGCTCTGCTGAGGCTCGGCCCGTAGCGTCGGGAAGTAGGCGTAAGCAGACACTTACGGAGCCCATCTGCAGCACTCCGATTCACCGTGGTGTTATCGGTGTAGTTCCTGCTGTCTTCGACCTCGGACGTGATCTAGGGCGCACCCGACCGACCAGGAGTGCCACGAGGCCGTCGAAGCGCGGATTGATCGCCTCGGACACTCCATCGGGGAGTATGACTAGCCGCGTCCGTTAGACGGTCATCAACCGGACGCCCGGCAGTCGGAAGGGGGTCTTCAAAGGACTGCGCCGAGCACTGTCCGGATGGGTGGTCCGGAACAGGTTCCGGTGAAGGTGCCCTGTGCCGACGTGTTGCCGTCGTCCCACCCTGCACTGGAACACCACGATGAGCACCGCTGGAACGACAGACCGACCGACGTGCTTTCGCGCTCTCGGTCAGGTGAACCGCGCCGGCACCGACCGTGCTCGCGAAGTGCTGTCTGCTCCTCTCACCGGGGGCAGCGGAGACCGTGACCGCACGTCGTGCAGGAATCAGCCGGCGATCCCGTCGAGCTCGTGGACGTCGTCCTCGGACAACTCGATCCCGGCACCCGCGATGTTCTCGCGGAGGTGCTGCGACGACGAGGTGCCCGGGATGAGGAGGATGTTCGGCGATCGCTGCAGCAGCCACGCCAGGGCGACGGACATCGGCGTCGAACCGATCCGCGTCGCGACCGCCGAGAGGGCGTCGCTCTGCAGCGGGCTGAAGCCACCGAGGGGGAAGAACGGGACGTAGGCGATGCCGTCGGCGGCGAGGTCGTCGATCAGGGCGTCGTCCCATCGGTTCGCGAGGTTGTACATGTTCTGCACCGAGACGATCGGTGCGCTGGAGCGTGCCTGCGCGACCTGGTCCGCCGTGGCGTTGCTGACCCCGAGGTGGCGGATCACGCCCTGTCGCTGCAGGTCGACGAGCGTCGCCATCGCGTCGCCGATGTCCTCGGCGACGGGTCCGTTCGCGTCCCCGAGACGGAGGTGCACCAGGTCGAGGGTGTCCACGCCGAGCTGGTCGAGGTTGTCGTCGACCTGCGCGCGGAGCTCGTCCGGCTCGCGGGCCGCGGGCCAGCCGCCGTCGGGGTCACGCCGACCGCCGACCTTCGTCGCGACGAGCAGGTCCGCAGCGTAGGGGTGCAGGGCCTCCTTGATGAGTTCGTTGACCACGCGAGGACCGTAGGTCTCGGCCGTGTCGATGTGCGTGATGCCGCTCGCGACGGCGTCGCGGAGGACGGTGATCGCGGCGTCGTGGTCCTTCGGGGGCCCTGCGACCCCGGGGCCGGCGAGCTGCATCGCGCCGTACCCGAAGCGGGTGACGGTGCGGTCGCCGAGCGTCCAGGTGCCGCCGGGGAGTCCGGTCGAGGTGGTGGAGGTGGTGTGCATGATTGCCTTCCGGGGCTTGTGGGACGTGGTGTCGTCGATCAGTCTTGAGGTGCTGCTTCCCGCTGGGAAGGAGTTACCCACAAGTGCGTAGGTACCCGGGAGGGACGCGATGGCGACGACGACGGCTGCCCAGAAGAAGGCCGAGGCGAAGGTGCAGTACGACGCCTTCCTCGCCGCCTGCCCCAGTCAGCAGCTCCTCGCCCGGGTCTCCGGCAAGTGGGTCACGCTCGTGCTGTCGGCGCTCGGCAGCGGTCCGGACTGCGACGGCGAGCCCCGGCCGATGCGGTACTCCGAGCTGGCGCGGACCCTCGCGGGGGTCAGCCCGAAGATGCTGTCGCAGACGCTCCGGTCCCTCGAACGCGACGGTCTGGTGTCTCGGGTCGCCACAGCGACCGTCCCCGTCACGGTGACCTACGAACTGACGGCGCTGGGGCTGTCGCTGCACCAGACGGTCCGACAGCTCAAGACGTGGTCCGAGCAGCACCGTGACGAGGTCGCGGCGCACCAGCAGGCGTTCGACGCGACCCGATGACGGACGCAGGCGGCGACGGCCGCTGGCACCGCGCCTCCAGGCCGGCGGCCCCTGGTGCGGCGACGCACATCCGACGGGCCGACGTCGGTGACGCCGACGCGGTGGGGCGGTTCCAGGTGCGGGCCTGGGAGCAGACCTACCGCGGGATCGTCCCGGACGCCTTCCTCGAGGCCCGGTCCGTCCGATCCGGGATCGACCGCTGGGCGGAGCGCATCCGCTCCGGTGTGCGGCGGGTGCTCGTCGCCGAGTCGTCCGACGGGAGCCTCCTCGGAGTGGCGAGCACCACGCGCGCGTCCTCGGTGCAGGAGGACCTGCCCGACCTCGAGCTGGCGACGCTGTACGTCGATCCCGTCGCACACGGGACCGGGCTGGCGTCGGACCTGCTGGAGGCCGCGACCGGCGGCGAGGACGCGCACCTGCTCGTGTTCTCGGTCAACCTGCGTGCTCGACGCTTCTACTCCAGGCACGGATTCGTGCCCGTCGGTGAGCCGGTGCTCGACCCGGGGACCGGCCTGGACGAGGAACGGTGGGTCCGTCGGTCCCCCCTTGCTCTGAGAGCTGCGCGGTCAGACCGCGGCGTCCCGCAGGGCGGGTCTGACGAGCAGTAGCGCGAATCCGTGCGCCGTGCGAGCGCTACTGGGCGAGTGCGGCCTGGATCCTCCCGATGTGTGCTCCGAGCGCGCCCGTTGCGAGGAGCCCCGCCCCGAGCGGCCCGGACCGGTCCGTCCCGAGCGGCGGAAGGCGGCGGAGCGCAGCCCGCACCGGGTCGTCGATCCGCTCCAGCTGCCAGTCCAGCTCCGCCGCTGCGCCATGACCGGGAGCGACGAGTTCGGCCGCCCGCGCCGCGTAGGCGGCCGCACCGAGGGCGTGCGCGCCCATGTGCGCAACGCCCGATGCTTGCCCCGCTGCGCGTGCCGCTGCCGCACCCGCGGCCGACGAGGCCGAGCGCGCTCCGCGACCCGCGACGAACCGCAACCGGATCTGGCTCGCGGCGTCGACCTCGCCGCGCGCGAAGCACCGGGCCCGGGCGATGCCCTCCCGCGGCCGGGCATCGTCGGGTGCTTCGGCTTCGAAGACGGCGAGTACCCGCTCGGCACTGTCCGCCGCCCACCTCGCGACGAGACGACGGTCGTCCTCGGTCAACGACTGCGGCGAGAGCACACGCCAGAGCTTGGCACCTCCCGTCCGCCACCGGAAGCGCCATCACCCGCACGGCAGCCGGACTCGTCGTCGGCGAGCGGCACCGCCGTGCCGGATGATGGGTCCGTGAACCGCACCGACCGCCTCTACGGCATCGTCGAGGAGCTGCGGGCCGCCGCACCGCGGCCACGCAGCGCACGTCGCCTCGAGGAACGGTTCGAGGTGTCCGTGCGGACCGTCGAGCGGGACCTCGCGGCGCTGCAGCAGTCGGGCATGCCGATCTGGGCCGAGCCCGGCCGCACGGGTGGCTACGTCATCGACGCATCGGCGACGCTCGGCCCCGCCGGCTTCACGCCGGACGAGGCGCTCGCGGTGCTGATCGGCCTCGGTGCCCTCGGCACCAGCCCGTTCCGGCAGGCCGCCCGCACCGCGGCACGCAAGGTCCTCGCCGTCATGCCGGACCGCGACGCGGCACGCGCGGGTGCCGTTGCGTCCCGGGTGCACTTCCTGGAGGCCGACGAGGACCCCGTCACGCCGGTCGCCTTCGCCGACGCCCTGCGTTCCGACCGCGTGGTGCGCCTGCGGTACCGGGCTGCGGACGGCACGGAGTCGACCCGCGACGTCGAGCCGCTGGGATCGATCGAGAAGGACGGGCAGTGGTACCTGGTCGCCTGGTGCCGGCTGCGTGACGGTGTCCGGGCGTTCCGCGGCGACCGGATGGCGTCGATCGAGGTCACCGACGAGCGACCGCCGAGGCGCGTCCTCCGGACCGAGGACCTCGGCATCCGGTACGGGCGACTGCGGCCCGTCGTCTGCGACTGACCGCGAGCGACGGATCTCCGCGAACACCGACAGGACGGTGTCGCGACCACCCGTGAAGCTGGGCCCGACCGCACCAGCACCAGCTCCACCGGAGGAATCCCCTTGTCGTTCGCATCCATCCGCATCGTCACCGACGACCTCGACGGCCTCGTCGCCTTCTACGAGCGGGTCACCGGTCAGCGCGCCGAGCGTCCCGCGCCCGTCTTCGCCCAGTTCACCGGGCCCGGAGCGACCCTCGCGATCGCCGGCACCGCCACCGTCGCCATGCTCGGCTGCGCCCTGACGCCCGCCACGAACCGGTCCGTGTTCGTCGAGTTCGAGGTCGACGACGTCGACGGCGCGTTCGCGGAGCTCGGCCTCACCGACGATGACGTCGTCCTCGGACCGACCACGATGCCGTGGGGCAACCGCTCCGCCCTGGTGCGCGACCCCGACGGCAACGTCGTCAACCTGTTCAGCAGGCCGGAGCCCGACGGCGCAGCGTGACCGTGGCACCGGCGCCGATCGCGGGCGGTCCCGCCGTGTCCGAGAGGGACGGGGCGGGGCCGCGGGAGGAGCCTCCCGGCCGAGACGACCTACCCTGGACGGATGCTCTCCCGCCGTGACGCCGCCATCCGGCTCGACATCCCCCTCGAGATGGCCGCTCGCCACGGCATCCCCTCCCACATCAGCGAGGCCGAGCTCGAGCGCATCGAGCAGGATCCGCCCGCATGGCTCGTGCAGTCCCGGGGCAACCGCACGGGGAGCAAGAAGGTCTGGGCGCACCTGGAGTGTGCCGTCTGCGGCTTCTCGGAGCAGGAGCGGCCGAAGAAGTGGTGGCCGGAGTGGACCCTGCTGGTGTGCGACGACCACGACGAGGTGCCGCCGCCCGCGAGCGGGACCACGCGGCACCTCGTGTACGGCATCGGCAGTCGGTTCACCGCCCTGGTCGACGAGCCCGCCTGAGCGGACCCGGTCAGTCGTCGAGCGTGACGTCGCCCCACGGCACCGGCGTCACGCCGCCCGTCTCCCAGTCACGTCGGAGCACCCCGTAGGCCACCGATGCCAGCGGATCCCCGCCCTCGACCGGCCACGACTCCCGGTAGTACGCCTCCTGCACCCACCCGGTGCGCAGGAACACACGACGCATCGCGGTGTTGTCCTGGCGCGTCTGCCCCTCGAAGCGCGTGACGTCAGGCATCGTGCGGAACACGTGGTCGGTGACCGCACGCAGGGCCGGCACCCCGAGCCCTCGCCCGCGGAACGCCGGGGTGAGCCGCAGGTCGAGCAGGGGTGCGGGGTCCTGCAGGTCCTCGAGCACGACCAGACCGACGCGACCGAGCCGGTCGTCGTCGAGCCACCACGAGTCGTGCTCGTCGTCGCGGAACGCGCCACCGTCGACCGCGCGCTCCAGGTCGGCACGGGTGGGCCGCGGACGGACGTGGAAGGGGAAGTGGGCCGACGTGTGGAAGGCGACCAGGGCCTCCCGGTCGGCGCCCTGCGGGTCGGTCCTGGTCAGCGTGATCGTCACGCCCCCACGGTACGACCCGGGGCGGTCAGCGCTCGGGCGGGGCCGTGGCGAGCAGGATCTGGGCGTCGAGCATCGGCTCCGCGACCGCGGTCCGCGCCAGCGCGTCCGCAGCCGTGCGCACGGCGGACCGCTCGTCGGGGGTCATCCGGCGCAGTGCCGCCCGGAACTCGACGGCGCGACGCGCGAGCACGCGATCGACGAGCGCGACGGCGTCGTCACCGGCGGTGACCAGGACCTCGCGACCGGAGGTCCTCCGGGTGACCCAGCCGTCCCGGACCAGCCGGTCGACCATCCGGGTGATGCCGGACGGGAGCAGTCCGAGCTCGTCGGCCAGGTCGCCGGCACGCAGCGGTCCGCGGGTGACGAGGAGGACGAGGATCCGGTACTGCTGCAGGGTCACCTGCTCGAGCGCCGGTGCGAGGGAGCGGAGCACGATGCCGAGTCCGACGACCGACGCGTCCACGACGGACGACTCCGTTCGTGACTGCTGCTCATCGTCGTCGCTCACGCGGACAGCCTACGGCGACGTGGCCCGGTCGACGCTGCGGTGGTCCGGCCGGAACCCGTGGTCGGTCCCCCACAGCACCGCGTCGACCCGCGTCCGCGCGCCGATCTTGCTGTAGAGCGTCCGGATGTGGGTCTTCACCGTGTTCGGACTGAGGTGCGTGAGGACGGCGATCTCCTCGTTGCGCTTGCCCTGCGTGATCAGGGCGAGGATCTCGGACTGCCGGTCCGAGATGCCGTGCTCGCGGCCCGGCCAGTCGACCCCGGGGCCGCTCGGGACCCGGCGCCGTGGTGCGTCGAGGACCCGCTCACCGGCAGCGACCCGCAGCAGACCCTCGGCGAGTGCGTCGGCGGTGGAGCTCTTGGCGAAGTACCCGGTCGCTCCGCGGGCCACGGCGGCGTCGATGAGGTCCTGGTCCATCTTCCAGGTGAAGACGGCGACGGTGCGGATCCGGGGGTTCCGCGCAAGCCGGGTGACGTCCTCGTCGTCGGGCTCGGGCTGGGCGAACGTGTCGTAGAGCGCGACGTCGACGTCGGTGGTCACCCGGTGGCGGGCATCGAGCTGCACGACCTGGAGGCGGTCCGAGAACGGTGCGAGCAGGTCGGCGAGTCCGCGCAGGACCAGCTCGTAGTCGTTGACGAGCGCGACACGGATGCGGTCGGGCATCTGGATCCTCTCAGGACCACCCCTGGGGGTGAGACGGGTGCTGGTCGACGCGTGTTCCGTCGGGATCACCACGCTACGGACGGCGATGTACCCCGTCTGCAGCCGGGCCTGGGAACCGCGACGGTTGCCCAGGAGCAAGTTTTCCTGGTCGGCGCTGTTCCGCCGGCCCTCGACCCCCCGGAAGGACCCTCATGTCGGATGCACTCGCTCCGTGGAACGCGACGCTGACGCTCGCGGAGCACTCGATCATCGTCTACGCACTCTCCGTCGCCGGCCTCGCGCTCCTCGCGTTCTTCGTGAAGTCGCTCGTGTCGACGAACGAGGTCACCGGTCGCTACCGGACCGGCGTCTACGCGGGGATGGCGATCACCGGCGTCGCCTTCCTGTCGTACGTCGTGCTCGTCGCGTCCTTCGCGCTCGGCTACGACCGCAAGGGTGACTCGTGGGTCCCGAACGCGAACGCGATCCTGTCCTGGGCGCCTCGCTACTTCGACTGGACCGTCACCGTGCCGCTGCTCGTCATCGAGCTGCTGGCCGTCGCCACCCTGGCCGGCGTCGCGGCCCGACGTCTGCGCGCGGTCGGCGTGGCCGCCGCGTTCCTGATGATCAGCACCGGGTTCATCGGCGGCGTCGTGATCGACTCCGGCACGAGCATCCCGGCCCTCTGGACCTGGGGCGTCATCTCCGGCGTCTTCATGGTGGTCCTGTACCTCCTCGTCATCTACGTGGTCGTCAAGGGCGGCCGTGACCTGAAGGGCTCCGAGGCGGCGGCGACGCTCCGCAACGCGGGGATCCTGCTCATCGTCACGTGGATGGCGTACCCGATCGTCTTCGGGCTGCAGGGCTGGGGCCACGGCGGCGCGGTGTTCACCTGGATGCAGGTCGTCCTGTCGGCCGCCGACATCGTCGCGAAGGTCGGCTTCGGCGCGATGATCCACAAGGTCGCCAAGTTCCGGTCCGCCGAGGACGTCCGCGCCGGCGTCGACACCCTGCCCGAGGCGCTGTGGGTCTCGTCCGAGAAGCTGTCCGACGGCACGCTCCCGGAGTCCGCCACTGCGCACCACTCGCAGCACGCGGCCACCGCTCCCGGTGCGCAGCGTGGTCGTCGCTGACCTGTCGGTCGCGATCGGCTCGGGGGTCGGAGCGGACGTCGCTCCGGCCCCCGGCCCCGTCCGTGCGGTCCTGCCGGGTACCGTCGACGTCGCGATCGTCGGGGCAGGCTGCTCCGGTCTGGCCGCGGCGGTGCGGCTCGCCGAGGCCGAAGCCGCGGCCGATGTCGATGCCGAGGCCGGCGTCGACGCTGCGCGGACTCCGTCCGTCCTCGTGCTCGAGGGGCGCTCGACGCCCGACCCGCGGTCGTGGTGCTCCTGGGACGACGGCAGCGATCCCCTGGCGGAGGCGCGGTCGGCGAGCTGGGACCGCTGGGACGTCCGTACCGACCGGGGAACGAGCACCGGGAGCGACCCCGCACACCCGTACGTGCTCGTGCGGGCCGCCGACCGTCGGAGCGCTGCCGACCGACGCATCTCGGCCGGACGACGCGACACCGGTGGGACGGTCCACGTCGTCGACGGTGCCCCGGTGTCCGCGATCGTCCGCACCGACGACGGGTGCGTCGTGACGTCCCGGCTCGGGACGGTCCGCGCGCGTCAGGTGCTCGACGCCCGCGGGCCCCGGTGCCCGGACCACGTCGGAGCAGGCCGCGCGCTCCTGCACCAGCGGTTCGTCGGGCAGTGGGTCACCGCCGACCGACCCGTGTTCGACACGTCGACCGTGACGCTCATGGACTTCACCGGGCAGGACTCCGCCGGGCCCGTGCGGTTCGTCTACGTCCTGCCGGTCTCCCCCACCGAGGCACTGGTCGAGAGCACCCTGTTCACCCAGGACGCCGCCGATCCGTTCGACCACGAGGCCCACGTCGCCGGGTACGTCGGGCGACGGTGGGGGCTCGGTCCGGACGAGTGGCGTGTGGTCGACGAGGAGCGCGGGTGCATCCCGATGACCGACGCACCGGCGCAGCCCGACGCGCGGTGGTCCGCGGCGGCGGCCGTCGTGGGGACGACCCGACCGAGCAGCGGCTACGGCTTCGCCCGGAGCAACCGGCACAGCGCCGTCGTCGCGCAGCACCTCGCTGCAGGCACCGCGGTGCCGCCGTTCGTCGACGGCTGGCGGACGCGCTTCCTCGACGCGGTGTTCCTGCGGTTCCTGCGGGACCGGCCGGAGCAGGCCCCGGAGGCGTTCCGTCGACTCTTCGCGCTGCCCGGTCCCCTCGTCGTCCGGTTCCTGTCGGAGCGGTCCGGCCCGATCGACGAGCTGCGCATCGTCCTCGCGCTGCAGAAGCGCCCGTTCCTGGCGGCACTGGTCCGGACCGTCCGTGACACGGTCGTCCGCACCCGGAGCCGATCGTGACCGCGGTGCCGGCCCGTGTCCTGCCCGACCGCGGGTTCGCTGCGCCGCCCGCGCTCCGCACCTGGGTCGCCGACCGCGTGCTCGCGCCGGTCACCGCGGTGCTGGCGCTCGTCGCACTCGCCGGCGCCGTCACCACGCTCGCCGGCGTCGCCGTCCCCCTGGCGGTGCAGCTCGTGCCCTTCGCGGTGAGCGTGCTGGTCTTCGGGCTCCCCCACGGCGCTCTCGACCACCTCGTGCCCGCACGCCTGCGTCCGGGGACGAGCACCGCGCGGTCGGTCGTCACGGTCGTGGCGCTGTACCTCGTCGTCGGCGTGGCGACCGTGGCGCTCTGGACCACCGCCCCGCTGCTCGGGTTCGCGGTCTTCGTCGGGATCACCTGGTTCCACTGGGGGCAGGGCGACCTGTTCGTCGACCGGCTGCTCGGCGACGGCGTGCCCGGTGCGCTCGGGTCCACCCTGACCGTGGCGGTGCGCGGGGCACTGCCGATGCTCGTGCCGTTCGTCGCGCAACCGGCCGCTGCGGTGCACGTGGTCCTCGAGTCGGCGGCGGTGGTCGACGGGAGCCTCGACGGTGCCGTGCTCGTCGTGCCCGGGGCGGTCCGGCTCGCCGGGGCCGTCCTGGTCGTCGCACTCGTCGTGCTGCACGTCGTGGTCGTCGCCCGCTCCGACGGACCGCGGTGGCGGCAGGTCTCGGAGGACCTCGTGCTCGTCGCGTTCTTCGCCGTCGTGCCGCCGGTGCTCGCGGTCGGCCTGTACTTCACGCTGTGGCACGCGGTCCGGCACATCCTGCGACTCGAGCTGACCGAGCCGACCAGTGCAGGGCAGCTGCACCGAGGTCGGCTGCTCGCGCCGTTCCTCCGCTTCGCCCGCCAGGCGTGGCCGATCACCGCGATCGCGGTGGCGATGCTCGTGGCGCTCGCCGTCGTGGTCCGTCGAGCCGACCTCGGCGTCTACCTGGTGCTCATCGCCGCACTCACCACCCCGCACACCGTGGTCGTCACCTGGATGGACCGGGTCCAGCACACCTGGGCCGGGGGCCCGCCCGAGGCCACCCGCTCAGCACCCCGAACGAAGGACACCCCGTGACCACCACACCCGCTCCCCGTCCGTCCGGCCTGAGCCCGCGGTCACCGCCCCCGGCGGTAGGCGCTCCCGTCGCACGTGTGCACCGCGTCGTCGTCGAAGAGCAGGCGGAGCGAGTACGCCGCACAGTCGACGAAGGTCGCGATGCTGATCCACGTCCGGGACCGCCGCAGCTCGCCCTTCGACGGGCCGTCCGAACCGATGCCCGCGCGGTGCACCACCCAGGCCAGGTCGCGGGCCTCGGTGTCGAGCCACCGCATCACGGCCTCGTTGTCCCGGTGCTGCCCGTCGTAGGAGCGGGCGATGGTCGCACGGACGAGACGCAGCACGGGCATGAGCCGCTTCCCCGGCGCCGCACTGAGCCCTCCCGCCTGGTACAGCAGGCGGCGCACGCCCTTCCGGCGCATCGCGGGGACGAGCTCCTGGACGAACGCCGTGTTCACGAGGCGGTCACGCTGTGCCACCACGTCGCCGAGCATCAGGACGACCGCGTCCACCCCGTCGAGCAGGGCGTCGAGGTCGAGCGGTGCCGTGATCGAGCCCTGCACGACCTCGAGCGCGTCGTGCTGCACGGGGAGCTTCGCGGGGTTCCGGGCGAGTGCGCGGACACGGTGGCCGGCGTCGAGGGCGAGTCGGGTGAAGTGCCGTCCGGTCTGCCCGGTCGCACCGAGCACCAGGAGTGTGCTGGAAGTGGTCATGGGCTCAATCTAGGCAGTGACAAGAATCTGGTCAATGCCTAGATTGGGAGTAGGATGACCCGATGAGCGACCGCCCCTTCCACCACGGGAACCTGCGCGCCGCGCTGCTCGATGAAGCGATGTCCGTCGTGCGCGAGTCCGGTGTCGATGGGCTGTCCCTCCGGGAGCTCGCACGCCGGGTGGGCGTGAGCCACGCCGCACCACGGAGCCACTTCGCCGACCGGCAGGCACTGCTCGACGCCCTCGCCGAGGCCGGCTTCCGCCGCCTGACCAGCGAGGTCCGGCGGGCCGTCGACGGACGCCACGACGTCCGGGAGCGGTTCCTCCGCGTCGCGCACGCCTACGTGGACTTCGCCATCGACGACGCCGCGCTCATGGACCTCATGTTCCAGACCGGTGCAGCCAGCCGCCCCGACGCGGTGTCGGATGCGGCCCGGGACCTCTTCGACACGCTCGACAGTGCGATGGGTCCCCGGGTCGCGGGGACGGACGAGGGTGCCCGCGACACGTTCAAGATGCTGTTCGCCGCGTCGATGCAGGGCATCGCCGCCCTCGTCGCTGCCCATCGGCTCGCGCGCGCTGACGGAGACCGGCTCGTCGGCGACGCGATGGAGATGATGCTCGGGTCGGACCTCGCGGCCCGGACGGTCAACGCCCGCTGACCACCGCGTCCCGCCGCATCCGCACCAGGCTCGCACCCGTCGCGCCCGCCATCGCCACGAGGATCACCACGAGGGACACCCACGTCGGGATCTCCGGCGCCCACGAGAAGCCCTCGCCGCCGTTGAGGAACGGCAGCTCGTTCTCGTGCAGGGCGTGCAGCACGAGCTTCACGCCGATGAACGCCAGGATCAGCGCGATCCCGTACTTCAGGTAGACCAGGCGCTCGAGCAGCCCGCCGAGCAGGAAGTACAGCTGCCGCAGGCCCATCAGGGCGAAGACGTTCGCGGTGAAGACGATGAAGGCGCTCTCGGTGATGCCGAAGATCGCGGGGATCGAGTCGAGCGCGAACAGCAGGTCCGTCGTGCCGATCGCGATGAGCACGATGAGCAGCGGGGTGAAGTGCTTCGCCCCGTCCTGGGACACGCGGAACTTCATGCCGTCGAACTCGTCCGTGATCCGGACCCGCCGGCGGAGCAGGCGGACGAGGGCGCTGTCCTGCTGTTCCTCGTCGTCGTCCTCGCGGAGCTGCTGGATCGCGGTCCAGATCAGCCACGCACCGAACAGGTAGAAGATCCAGGTGAAGTCCTCGATCAGCTGTGCGCCGACCAGGATGAACACCCCGCGCAGCACCAGGGCGATGATGATGCCGAGCATCAGCACCTCCTGCTGGATCGCCTTCGGCACGCTGAAGCGCGCCATGATGATGACGAACACGAACAGGTTGTCGATGCTCAGGCTGTACTCGGTCAGCCAGCCGGCGACGAACTGCCCCGCGGCGTCCCCACCCGCGAAGACGAGCATGAGGACGGCGAAGACGAGCGCCAGCCCGACGTAGACGCCGACCCAGGCTCCGGACTCCCGCAGGCTCGGCACGTGCGGCCGCCGGGCGACGATGAGCAGGTCGACGAGCAGGATCGCGACGAGCGCGATGATCGAGCCGACCTCGAAGACGACGGGGAGCTGGGGCATCGTCCCAGTCTGGGGCATGCGGACGGGAGGCGCGCGGCGGGCCCGCCACGCGCCTCCCGTCCGTCGCGTCCCCTGGTCAGTCCCCGCGGTCGCCGACCGCGTCGGCCGCCTGCTCGTACAGGTTGGTCGCCAGGGAGTTGAGCACCTCGTGCAGCTCGCCGCCGTGCGCGCCGTCGACGGCGCGCAGCATCGCCCCGTAGCGGGCGCGGTAGTCCTCGACCACGGCGTCGCCGGCCGGGAGCAGGCGCAGCAGCGACCCGCGGCGGTCGGCGGGGTTGGGCGCACGCTCGAGCAGCCCGGCGGCCGTCATGCGGTCGATCATGTTCGTCACCGCGCCCGAGGTCAGGCCGAGGTACCCCGCGACCTCGGTGGGGGTGGAGTAGCCCGTGTCGCTGACGAGCACGAGCGCGCGCAGGGCGTTCTCGTGGATGCCGGCTCGCGCGCTCAACTGCCCGATCAGGCTCGTGTTCGCGCGGACGACCGCGGCGAAGGCCGCCATGAGGTCGGCGTCGTCGTCGCTGGTGGGGGCCACGGGACCTGCTTCCGTCGGAGGGGGACACGGGGCGTCCCCCGCTCTGGGGTAAGTATAAGAGTGGTCAACTTGGTGAATGAATGACTATCTTGATGATTGAAGCAAGTGAGCCCGAACCACTTGCTCCCGATCCTCCGACAAACCCGAACCACCACCACCGAACGAAGAGGTCCACCGTGTCCACCAAGCTCCGCACCTCCGCGCTGAAGCGGATCCGTTTCGCCCCCGTGGCACTCCTGGCCGGCATCTTCGCGGCCGTCCTGCTCTCGCTCTCCCTCACGGGCACCCTGTCCGGGTTCGCGGCGAGCATCACCAACTCGAGCAACACCGCCGCCACCGGCACCCTGGTCATGCAGGAGCAGAACGCCGGAGCGACCGTCACCTGCCTCAGCACCGACGGCGGCTCGGTCTCGACGAACGCGGCGACCTGCTCGACGATCAACAAGTTCGGTGGCAGCACGACGATGACGCCGGGCAACACCGTGAACACCGCGATCTCGATCAAGAACACCGGCACCGCGAACGCCGCGACCTTCACGCTCACCCCCGGTGCGACCTGCACGCAGTCGGCCAACGGCACCCAGAACGGCACCGCCGCCGACCTGTGCGCGAAGATGAACCTCGTCATCACCTCGGGTTCGACCACCGTCTTCAACGGCACCCTGGCGAGCTTCAAGGGTGCGCCGGCCTCGTCCTTCACGATGCCCCAGGCACCCGCCGCCGGCGCGACCGTCCCGTTCAACTTCGCCGTGACCCTCGACCAGTCGGCCGGCAACACGTACCAGGGCCTCGCAGCGTCCGTCCCGATGACCTGGACGTTCACCGCCTGACCCGCAGGGAGCGCGCCGGCGTGACGACCTGATCCCGCCCCGCCGGCACCTCCCCGCTCCCGCACCCGCCTCCCCGGACCGACCCCCCGACCGACGCCCCCCGACCGGCCTCCCCCCTTCCGGCCGGGTGACGTCATCCCCGGCGCAGTCCGACCGTTGTCCCCCCCGTCCGGTCGGACGCGCCCACCCCGGCGGCGCTCGGACGTCCCCCGCGTCCGAGCGCCGCCACCCCCTCCCACGCAGTCCCCCACCCGCACCACCCGCCGTCCCCGCCTGCCGGGGCGGCCGACCCCACCGGAGCAGCAGATGAGCCAGACCGCAGC